>DASYKM010000135.1:0-17349 GCA_035995425.1 Steroidobacteraceae bacterium | reverse complement strand
CGCCGAGGAAGCCATCGCCCAGGCGCTGGCGATGTTCGACGGGCAGTTTGGCAGCGCCGGCGACCAGGTGGTCATCGAAGAATTCCTGCCCGGCGAGGAAGCCAGCTTCATCGTCATGGCCGACGGCAAGAACATCCTGGCCTTCGCCACCTCTCAGGATCACAAGCGCCTCAAGGACGTCGACGCGGGCCCCAACACCGGCGGCATGGGCGCCTATTCGCCGGCACCCATCGTCGACCGCGCCATGCACGAACGCATCATGCGTGAGGTCATCGAGCCGTCCATTCGCGGCCTCGCCAAGGACGGCACGCCGTACACCGGATTTCTGTACGCCGGCATCATGGTGCATCCCGATGGCACGCCCAATGTGCTCGAGTACAACTGCCGCTTCGGTGACCCGGAGACGCAGCCCATCATGATGCGGCTCAAGAGCGACCTCGTCGATCTGTGCGAAGCGGCGCTGGACCACCGGCTCGACGCCATGCACACCGACTGGGACGAACGCGCCGCACTCGGCGTGGTGCTCGCGGCCGAGGGCTATCCCGACAACGTGCGCAAAGGCGATGTGATCGGCGGCCTCGATGCCGCCGCAAGATTACCCGGCAAGGTTTTTCACGCCGGCACCAGGGCCGAGGATGGAAAGGTGCTCACCAACGGCGGCCGCGTGTTGTGCGCCGTGGGTCTGGGCGACAACGTCTCGGCGGCGCAGGCGCAGGCGTACCAGCTCGTGGATGCGATTTCGTGGCCGGGCATGCAATGCCGGCGCGATATCGGCTATCGCGCCATCGAGAGAGAGCGGGCCGCGAAGCCAACCCGCTCCTGAAGATTCACGTTGTCGGAAGCGGCGAATCGGGTGCCAGCCACACGCTGTGCAGCTGCAGACCCTTGCCGCCGCGATCCTGAATCGGGTTGCCTGCGGCATCGGTTATAGGTGTGACGGTCAACCCTTCGGTCCTGATGCCGGAGAATCGCGACTCGAGCGTACGGTTCCATTGCGGAGACGCGATCGATTCCTGGCCGCTGCGCAGTACCTTACCCGCGCGATCGAGCAGCACCCACAGGTTCTCACCCGCGGGAACGCCGTTCTTTGACGCGCCAGCGAAAAAGCGCTCGAAGATCGCGCGATCCACGGCACGCGTGTCAGGAGCCACTTTGGACACGAAAGGCTCGCCGGGCGACGCACGTTCCGTAAAGACGATCAGGATTCGTTTCGAAGGGTCTGTCGGAGACCGCATGCCCATGTTGCCGACATAGGGCACGAACTTCTCGTCGAGGCCTAAAATGGCGAAGGTCGCCTTGGTGGCCTGCACATTTTCCATCGGTTCGGGTGTTATGAACTTCTCGGCGCGCGTGACGCTCAGGTCCGGGTTGACCAGCGCCACCACGACGGTGGTACCCGTGACTTTCTCTTCCAGCACCCCGGGAAATTTCGAGGCGAGCATCTGCTCGAAGATGCCACCTAACTTCATCGGCGTCGGCGCGGGCTTGAGCGGCACCGATACGACGGCGCGCGCGGGCGCATCCACGTTGGTGGCGGCGTACAGGCATGAGGCAGCGAGCGCGAGACTCGTGGCCGCGACCAGCGCGGGAAATCTTCGGGGCGAGGCGAACATGATGTTGATCCTCCGTTCGAGTTGTGAGGGGCGTTCGATCAATGCGATCGACGTAGCCGGCGCGGGCGACTGACGCTGACTGACGTACAACAGTGCTTCGCCATAAACAGCCGGATCGGCGCCGCCGCGCACCACGCGCGCATCGCAGTCGACTTCCATCGCGAAACGCAGGCGACGCAACATCCAGAGCAATGGCGCGTTCCAGGGGAACAGCGCGAACAGCAGAGTCGCGGTGGTCAGAACCTGTGGATCGCGCGCGATCAGGTGTTCACGCTCATGACGGAACGCCATCTCCTGCGTGTCTTTGGGCGCGGTCAACAACCAGCGTGGGAACACGACGCGCGGCTGCAGCCATCCGAAAACCGCCGGGCCTACGTCCTGCGCGACCGTGACTCGCTCCTTTCCCACGAGAGATGTCGGCCAGCGCCGCGCCTGGCGCGCGAGACGCCAAAGCGAAACGCCATAGAACAACAGCAGTGCGAAGGAAGCCAGCACCCATGAGCCCAGGGCGAGGTCGTCGAGCGATGCACCGCCGATACTGACGTCGGCCGCCGCCGGAACGACATAGGTGACGAGCACGCCGCGCGGGATGTCGAGGGCTGACGGGTGTGTGAGCGCAGGAAGCGCAGTCGAGCCTGCCGGCTCGATCAGCGCCATGCAGACAGGCAGGGATAACGAAATCGCGATGCCGGTGATCCAGGCTCGCCTGCGCGCTCTGCCGGAAGCGATGAGCGCCGCTTCGAGGAGCCACGCCGCGACCGCCACCAGCGCGCTCAGCGCCACGCTGTAGACCATGAACGCGGCGATCACGACTTTGCCTTGCGCCCGCGCTGCGCCAGCAGGGTGCGCAATTTGCGTACATCCGCAGGCTTCAGCTTCTCGTCCGAGACCAGGTGCGTGAGCAATACGGCGGTGGAACCCTTGAAAAATTTCTCTGCCATGGCACGCAGTGCGCTGCGCTGCGCTGCGTCGCGCTCGATGACGGCGGAATAGCGATGCGCCTTGCCCTCCGGGTCATGCGTGACGTAGCCCTTGGCTTCGAGCGTACGCAGGATGGTGAGCACGGTGGTGTACGCGAGATCGTCGGGAACGAGATCCTTCACCTCGGCCACCGTCGAAGGCCCGTGGTCCCACAACACTTCCATGAGCTCGGCTTCGCGATCGGCCAGGATTATTTCCACTGCGGCTTCTCCTACTAGTCCGCTAGTAGTTAAGCGCGGCGGCAACCGGTTGTCAACTAGTCGGCTAGTAGGAGAGCGAACTCCGGGAAATCAATCGGCGAGCACTAGTCCGTCAGACGATGGTCGTAGCTCACTCGCGGCCGGTGCGTTCCGGAGTTTCATGGTTTGCGTCTATTTCCAGCGTTCATTCGCGACGATGCCGCCGATCTCGGCATGAGCCGCATTGAGCTCCGCCACGCTGAGCTTCGACTCACTCATGTACACCGCGATGAAGATCGGCCGGCGTCCGGGCGGATAGGCGATCACCAGATCGTTGCTGGCTCCATTGTCGCCGCCACCGGTCTTGTCGCCCGGATTCCAGGACTTCGGAATTCCGGCGCGCACGCGCTCGAGGCCGGTGCTTGCGGCGGCCATCCAGTCGATGAGCAGCGCGCGCGAGGGCAACGACAACACTCCCTGCGTGAACAACTTCAGCATCGAGTTGACTATGGCACGCGGCGTGGTGGTGTCGCGCGGGTCGCCCGCAAGATTGCTGTTGAGCTCGGGCTCGCTGCGATCGAGGCGACTCGCCGTGTCACCCAGCGTGCGGAGAAATGCCGTGAGCCCCTGTGGTCCGCCGATTCCACTGAGCAGGATGTTGGCGGCGGTATTGTCGCTGAGTGTCATCGCGGCGGCGCACAGCTCGCGGACGCTCATGCTGTCCGCCCCGGTGGCGAGCTTCGCCTCGACCGCCGGTGAGTGTGCCACGAGGGCGCTTTTCGCGATCGGCATGCCGCGCTCGAGGCTGAAAGCCTTGCGGTCCACCTGCCACAGCAGCGCGGCCACCAGCGGTAGTTTGAACGTGGACGCCATGGCGTAACGTGAGTTGTCGTCGAAGCCGATGCGCCGGCCGCTCTGCGAATCGAGCACGTGCACGCCGAGCCGGCCACCGATGCGTTCATGAATTTGCTTCAGCGCGCGCTCGGCGCCCATCGCCGCGCTGGCATCGGGGGCGATCGCGACGGCGGCTGAAGCGATCAGTATTTCGCGTCGTGTGAGCATCAATTCTCCGCCAGGACCACGATCTGGTCGTTTTCGGCGAAGCTGTGCTTCTCCGACTTTTTGGGATTCACGTTGACGCCGTACCCACGCGTCTTGTCGTCGGCGTATTTCATGAGCCGGTAGCCGATGGCGGTCTCGCCGCGCTGCGCGGCCGCTTCGAGCACTGTGTAAAAGTCGACCGTGCTGCCGAGTTTGATGTAGTCGGTCATGGGGCGGATGTATATCTCGGATCCTTCCGAGCTGAATAGGACCTTGAACACCTTGTCGAGGTTCCGGTTCTCGGAAAGCTGCGACATCATGAGGCTCACGAGCTTGTCGCTGACGATGAAATCGTCGGCGCGCGCAATCTGCGCCAGCGCGCGATTCCGCAGGTCCATCATCTCGCTGACGATCGACAGACGCACGCCCGCGGCGTCGGCGAGATTGCGCAAATGCAGCAGCGTGATCAGCGTGTTTGCGTCGGCTTCCTGGATTGGCAGGTCGTAACTGAGCAGGATCACGTGCTCGAACGTCGCCGCCTTGACCGCCGCGAGCGTCGCCGAATGGGTTATATCGCCGTCGGCAAAACGCACCTTCTGCCGCTGCATGCGCTTGGCCACGCCCATGAGGAGATCGCGCACGCCCTCGCCCCTGCAGATCACGATGGTCTCGGAACCAGGCGCGACGTAGTTGTCGAGCTCTTCGATGATGGCCTGTCCCTTGCCGTTCCATCCGAGGATGAGGATGCGCTCGGGCGCTGCCGCCAGCCGCTCGCGATGCGACAGCGTGCTCACGTCCGGCAAGCCACCACCGCCGGTGCTCGACAACACCAGCGTGTCGTCATCCTCGGTGATGGCGATCACCTGGTCGCCGCTCGCGAAGGTCGTATCCATCGGCGGATTGATGAGCACGTCGCCATTGCCGCGCATCAATCCCATGACAGTGGAATCTTCGTAAGTGGAAATCACTTCGCGATACGTGCGACCGGCAAGGCCTGGCTCTGCCTTGAAGTAGATTTCGGCGCCATCGAAATCCAGCAGCTCCGTGTAGACCACCGACAGGCCCGATTGCCTGCAGGTCTGCGCGGTGACGCGCGCGATCAGGTCTTCGCCCTGGACGTAGATGGCTTCCTTGCCGCCGACCAGTGCCGCGGCCTCGAGATTCCGCGGCTCACGGATCTCCGCGACGATGTGATAAGCATCCTGCTTGCGCGCCGGATTGTTGGTGATGGCGAGCACCGACTTGATGACGTGTATGTCGGGATTGTCGTTTTCCGGCGCGAGCACGATGATCGAACGGGCCGAGTGCGGATCGACCACCGCGAGGTCATCGAGATCGAGCGGATCGCCGCTGCGGCAGATGACGCGCGTGTTCGCGGTGCGCGGAAACTTCGCGCGGATATCGTCTTCCATCTCGATCTTGTCGCGCTCGCTCAGGATCACGATGCAGGGATCCTTCTGGTTCGAATTCGCGATCAGCAGCTCGCCGATGATGGAATAGACCTTGCTCGACCAGCCGAGTATGAGCGTGAAGTTCTGCTCGAGTACACGCGAGCGTCCCTTGCGCAGCTCGGCGAGCCGTGACTCGAGTCCCGAGGTGATGGTGCCGATCAGGATGCTGACGATGAAGATGCCGCCGATGGTCACGATGAGCATCAGGAGGCGCAGCTTCCAGCCGTTGTCGCCGGCCACGACGCCCGGGTCCAGCGTGCGCAGCATGCTCTGCCAGACACCTTCGAAGAAGCCGTAGGGATGTTCGTGATCGGCCGGATCCTGGCCGACGCGCATGACCGCGAGAACGAGCGCGGCCAGCGACACGATGGCGGCCGAGAGCAGCGCCAGCCAGCCGATGATGGCGATGGTGCCCCTGGAAAGGGTGTTCTCGAACCGGTAGCGCAGCCGATCGCGCCACGTGACTTCGCGTTCCGTCATGAACCTCGCCTCCTTGAGGAGGCGAGTTTATCTGTTCGGCTTCACGAGCAGGATCTGGATGCTTTCGCTGTCCGGATCGAAGACGATCTCGGCTTCACCGTCGTCCAGCTGCCGCCGCACTTGCGCAATCTTCGTGTCGAAAGCGACATCGCGCTCGCCGTAGTCCGTGCCCTCGCGCAGCACGAAAGACTCGATGACGCCGCGTAGCGCATCGGGTGAGAGCTCGTTGTGCGGCACCACGATCGGTGGCGGTCGTTCGTCCTGATCGCCCGCGTTCAAGTCGTGTATTTCCTCACGAGCAGCGCCGCGCCGGTGAGCGAGCTCGCGACCGCGAGCATGGTCCACTCGAATTGCGAGGTCGGACTCCCGATCACGCGAGGCGCGTGGAGCAGCACCACGAATGTAGCCATCATCGCCGCCATCAAGGTGGCCGCGAGCCGCGCCTGGACACGGCTGACGAGCGCCAGGCCAGCGGCGATGTAGGCAACGCCGGTGGCGCAGGCCCAGAAGATCTGGCTCGGGGGGATCCACGCGGGCACGAAGGCGGCGGTTTCCTTCGAGTAGACGAGATGCGTGCTGCCGAAGCAGATTGCGCACGCGCCGGCGATGAGCCGCACCGCGGTCGCCAGTGTGCCGCGCGTGCCCGTGCTGGCCGCCAGCAGCGCGAGGCCGCCGGTAGTGAGGAAGGCGATCTCCGCGACGCCGTTCCACTTGTACAGCGCGCCAGGCTCGCCGAGCACGATGGGACCGTGGAGGAAGATCACCCACAGTCCGTAGAACACCGCGAGCAGCAGCGCGCCGCCGCGCTCGCCCCGCCGGAAGAGGATGGCGCCGCCACCCACGATGAGCAGCAGGCCCGAAAGATAGGCCAACGTGGTTCGCGCGCCGATCCCGGCCGGCACGGGCTGCCAGGTCATGGCGAAGTCGTGGAAGTAGACTCCGATGGCGCCTAACAAGATGGCAGCGAGCGCGTAGAGCATGGCGTTGTAGTTCATGAGCGGTTTCCCGGAGGTCGGAAGGGAGTGGACGAGGCGGACCCCGTTACTTTAACCACCAGCGCAATGCCAGGCTAACCGCTCCTAACAAAGCGACGCTCATGGCCCAGATGAGGGCCATCCAGCCGAGCCGGCGCAGCAATGGAGCTTCGTCTTTAATGATAGCCCTCGTGCGCGACCTTGCCGCGGAACACCCAGTACGACCACGCGGTGTACGCGAGGATGACCGGCACCAGCACGCCGGCACCCACCAGCATGAAAACCTGGCTGCTGGGCGGCGCCGCGGCCATCTGCAGCGTGATGCTGTTGGGGATGAGATAAGGATAGATGCTGATGCCGAGGCCGACGAACGAAAGCCCGAACACCGCCAGCGTGATCACGAACGGCGCCAGCTCGTAGTTGCTGCGCAGGCTGCGCATGAAGCGCCAGGTCAGGATGGCGATTACCAGCGGGACCTGCGCGGTGAACAGCACGCGCGGCATGGTGAACCAGCGCTCGAAATATTGCGTGCCGAGGAACGGCGTGGCGAGGCTCACGGCCAGGATGCACGCGAGCGTGACCGGCGCCCAGATGCGCATGAGGCGGCGGGCGTGCTTCTGGGTCTCGCCGTCGGTCTTCCAGTTGAGCCAGCAGGCACCTAACAACGAATAGCCGGAGACCACGCTCGCGCCGGTGAGCAGGCTGAATGGCGTCAGCCAGTCCCACCAGCCGCCGGCATAGGCGCGACCTTCGACGGCGATGCCCTGCAACAGCGCGCCGAGCATTATTCCCTGCGCGAGCGCCGCCGTCAGCGAGCCGGCCGTGAACGCGAAATCCCAGATGGGCCGGTGCGCCGGGTCACGCCAGCGGAATTCGAATGCCACGCCGCGGAATACCAGCGCCAGCAGCATCGCGATCAGCGGCGCATACACCGCCGACATCACGATGGAGTAAGCCAGCGGAAACGCGGCTAACAACCCGCCACCGCCGAGCACCAGCCAGGTCTCATTGCCATCCCAGACCGGCGCGATGGAATTCATGGCGGTGTCGCGCTCGCGGCCGACGCCGAATATCGGAAAAAGGATGCCGATGCCCAGATCGAAGCCGTCCATGACGACGTACATGAATACGGCAAAGGCCAGGATGCCCGCCCAGATGTTGGTGAGCAGCGTGCTGTCAGTCATGGGCGGGATCCCTGGCGGACACGCCACCGGCGAGCGCGGGCCCGGGCGTGATGCCCGCGGCGTGCGCCGGCGCGTTGGGCAGGTCGGGTTCATGCGGCTTCGGTGCGTGCGACATGAGCTTGAGCAGGTACCACGTGCCCATGCCGAACACCGCGAAATAGACGATGACGAACGCGATGAGCGAGGTGGCCACGGCGGGCGCCGCGAGCGGCGAGGCGGACTCGGCGGTGCGCAACAGGCCGTAGACGGTGAACGGCTGGCGCCCGACTTCGGTGGTCATCCAGCCGGCGATCACCGCCACAAAGCCCGCCGGACCCATGGCGAGCGCGAACCGCAACAGCCAGCGCCAGTCGTAGATTTTTCCCATGGCGCGCGCCAGCAAACTACTTGCGCCCAGCGCCAGCATGAGCAGGCCAAGGCCCACCATGACGCGAAAGGTCCAGAACACTATCCTCACGGGTGGGCGATCTTGCGGCGCAATGGTGTCGAGCCCGGCAAGCGGTGCGTCGAGATCGTGCTTGAGGATCAGCGAGGACAGGCGCGGGATCTCGATGGCGTGCTCCATGCGCTGCTGTTCATCGTTCGGAATGCCAAACAGGATGAGCGGCGCGCCAGCGGCATGGCTCTGGTAATGCCCTTCCATCGCCATGACTTTCGCCGGCTGGTGCTCCAGTGTGTTGAGGCCGTGCAGGTCGCCGACGAAGATCTGCACCGGCGCGACCAGCGCCGCCATCCACATGGCCATGGAAAACATCTTGCGCGCGTGCGCCTGCTTCGAGTCCCGGAGCAGATGCCACGCGCCAACGGCGCCGACCGCCAGCGCGGTAGTCAGATAGGCGGCGATGACCGTGTGCACCAGGCGATACGGAAAGCTCGGATTGAAGATGATGGGCGCCCAGCCCGCTGCCGGCACGAACTGGCCATTGGCGTTGATCGCGTAGCCCGCGGGAGTCTGCATCCAGCTGTTGGTGCTCAGGATCCAGAACGCGGAGATGAAGGTGCCCACGGCCACCATGAGCGTGGCGAAGAAATGCAGGCGTCTGCCCACCTTCTGCATGCCGAACAGCATCACGCCGAGGAAGCCGGCTTCGAGGAAGAAAGCCGTGAGCACTTCGTAGGCCATGAGTGGACCGATCACCGGCCCCGCCTTGTCCGAGAACACGGCCCAGTTGGTACCGAACTGGTAAGCCATGACGATGCCCGACACCACGCCCATGGCGAATGCCACCGCGAAAATCTTCAGCCAGTATTTGTACAGGTCGAGATACAGCGGCTTGCCGGTCTTGAGCCACAGCATTTCGAGGACCGCGAGGAAGCTGGCGAGGCCGATCGAAAAGGCCGGAAAGATGAAGTGGAAACTGATCGTGAATCCGAACTGGAAGCGCGCGAGAAGCAGTGCGTCGGCGTCATGAAACATGCGGGTATTTTAGACCTTTGCGCACGCGCACACAGCGCAAATCGAGGTGCCCGCGGCCCGGCGTGGCGATATGGATATCTTTTCGGCGCCACCGGTTTGGGTGTCCGTATCCGCGCATACTGAACTCACAAACACATAAGTAACGAGCAATGAATTCATGAAAAATCTCATCGACGCAGCCATCGACGCCGGCAATTTCAAGACACTGCTGAGCGCGTTCAAGTCGGCTTCGCTCATCGACATGCTGCGCTCGCCCGGTCAGTACACGATATTTGCTCCCACCGACGCGGCCTTCAAGCGCCTGCCGGCCGGTTCGCTCGACGCGCTGTTCAAGGACGCGCGTACGCTCAAGCCGTTTCTTTGCAATCACATGATGGCCGGCACGAAAGCCGCCAACGACATCCTGCCCGGCGAGCTCAAGCCGATGGAAGGCCGGCCGCTGCGGGCTTCGCTGCACGGCAGTGCCGTGCACATCAACGGCGCGACCATCGTGCAGTCCGACATCCGCGCCACCAACGGCGTCATCCACGCCATCGACGACATCCTGGTGCCGCTCAATCCGATTCTCGCCGCGGTGGCGTGATTCCCGAGGCGACCCGCGTTACGCGCCAGCCGGCGTGATGTTCGCGTTCATGCGGAACAGGTTGTTAGCGTCGTACTTCGTCTTGAGCGCAACCATGCGGTCGTAGTTCGGCCCGTAGGTGTCACGCATGCGCGCCGAGTCATCGTTGAACTCGTTGACGTAGAAGCCGTGCGTGTGCGCTTCCAGCTTCTTCCACGCCGTTCGCGACCAGTTGCCCACGGCCTCGCTCTGCGACGCGTCATCCCAGCGGCTGAACACGAACATGTTGTGCGGCGCTGCGCGTTGCGCGAACGCGGTGGCGCCGGTCTTCACCCGTGCATATGCACCGCCACCCTGTGGCAGCACCACGGCCTGCACCACCGGCAAGCTGGCGTTGGCCACGGTTGAAATGATGTCGTCGATGAGCGCCGGCGTGGTCTTCTGCACGAATCCAGCCTTGATATAGAACTTGTGGCCACCCGCGTTCTTTTCGTCGCCTGACGCCTGCAACGCGACGTACGGCGTGGGCGCCACGGTGTCGCTGACGGGCTTGCGGAACTGGCGCAACGGCGCCAACAACTTTTCGCCCTTGTCCGTCGGCCCGCTATAACAGACATCGATCGACATGAACCTCTGATCGTTGGGCAGGCGCACCACCGCCGCATCCAGATTGAGCTCATCGGGCGCTTGCGCCGCGAAACCGAAGAAGAACTCCAGCACTTTCGGCGCATCTTCGAATGAGTACACCAGTTCGCCGCCGAGCATGATCGGGTCCACCGGATGCAGCTGGAACTCGAACGACGTGGCGACGCCGAAATTGCCGCCGCCGCCGCGCAGTGCCCAGAACAGATCCTTGTTCTGATCGTTGCTCGCGGTGACCAACTGTCCGTTTGCCGTCACCAGGTCGATGGAGCGAACGTTGTCACAGGCGAGACCGAAGCGCCGGCCCAGCCGACCGAAGCCACCGCCGAGCGTGAGGCCGCCCACGCCTGTATGCGAAACGGTGCCAGCCGTGGTCGCGAGCCGATGCGCCAGCGCCTCGCGATCGAGCGCGCCTAACAAGGCGCCGCCTTCGATGGTGGCGATGCGTCGCGTGGGGTCGACGCGCGAGCTGTTCATCTGCGCCAGGTCGATCATCAAGCCCTTCTCGCAAACCGACTGACCTGAAAGGCTGTGCCCGCCGCCGCGGACCGACACCAGCAGCTCCCGTTCCGCCGCGAACTTCACCGCTTCCATGACGTCGGCCGCACCACTGCAGCGCGCGATCAGCGCCGGATGCCGGTCGAAAGCACCATTCCACACGCGACGCGCCGCGTCGTAACCGGCGCTGTCCCGCATCAGGAGCTCGCCGCGCAACCTCCCGGCGAATGCCTTTACGTCGGCGCCTCTGAGGAAGAACTGCTTGTTGCAACTCGTCAGTGCTTCGATGTCGGGCAGGTCGGCGGAGACCGCCGCCGCGGAAGCGAAAATCTTGCCGCAGGACCACGCGGAAGCCGGGATCGCGGTGGCGGGAATGGCGGCCAGGGCGGATTGGATGAATCGACGGCGCTTCATGGGGAGACCTTTCTTATTGTGATTATGTAGGACGTACTTTACGCCTGCGGCGGCCCACCGGGCTCAATCCGGACGCATCGCTTTGCACAAATTGCTTTGCCGGACTTGTCCGGTGGCGAAGCTGGGCTTAGCCTCAAGCCCATGAAGACACGCACATGGATGCTGGTGGGTTCGCTGCTGGCTTTGTCGGCAGTCGCGCAGGCAAGCGAACGGACGCCCGCGAAACCGCCTTCGATCAAGCTGGCGACGCAACCGAAATTCGACCTCGGGAATCCGGCGGCGCATCTGATCATTCGCACGACGGTCGCCGAAAGTCCGCAGATGGCGTGCGACGACAACGCAACGCAGGACCCGCCGGCCGGAAACAACCGCGCTCGGGCCGACAAGCCGGTCAAGGACACGCCGGCACCGCGCCGTGCGCGCCGCGTGGGTTGTGACTCATTTCATTGCGTGGCTCGCGCCACCGGCAGGCCTGCCGTCGCCGGCGCCGCCTTGGCGCGCTCGCGCGCCTAACTACGAGGCATCTGCGCGCGCAGGCGCACGAGCTCATCTTCGAGGTCGCGCACGCGCTCGAGCAGCTTGAGCGCCACGCTCAGCGCACGCGTATCCAGCTCCAGGTCGTCACGCAATCGTGAGGCGGTGCGCGCCACCGTGACCATGCTTGCACTGAAGCTGTATCCGCCGGCCGCATCGCGCACCTGCAGCGCGCCGCTGTGCACCAGCTCGAGCAACTCGCCTTCGCGCAGGCCGGAGAGCTCGATGAGCTCGCTCAGGCTCACCACCCGATGTTCGTCGAGCCACAGCACTTCGGGTTCGATGCTCATGTCCCTTCCTTGCCGAAGTGGCGCCGCGGATTGAATTCCGCGCTCGCCTCCTGGGCCAGTTGCCCGTAAAGGTCACGCTCGCGTTCGCCGGGCTCGCCGGGCACCACGATCTGCGCCACCGCGAACAAGTCGCCGGCGCCGCCGCGCGCTTTCGGCAAGCCTCGCCCGGAGAGCCGCAACTTCCGCCCTGACGATGTTCCCGCCGGCAGTTTGAGACTCACGGGGCCCGCCAGCGTCGGAACCTCGATCGTGGCTCCGAGTGCCGCTTCCCATGGCGCGATCGGCAGCTCCAGATAAAGGTCGTGACCGGTGGCGCGATAGAGCGGATGCGGTTTCAACTTGATGTCGAGATAGAGGTCACCGTCGCGTGCACCTCGACCCTTGCCGCCTTTTCCCGGCAGCCGCAATCGCTGGCCGTCGACGGCTCCCGGCGCGACGCGCGCCTTCACCGTGTGCGGCACGCGCCGTGGTCGACCCGAGGCGTCGTATTCCTGCATGGAAAGCGACAGCGACAGCGTGGTGCCGCCGAATGCATCCTCGATGCTGATTTCCACGGGGACTTCGAAGTCCTGCCCCGGCTGGGCGCCGTTGCGCCCGCCAAAGCGCGAGAACAGGTCGGAGAAATCCACATCGTCGAAGGAGAATTGCTCGCCGCCGGCGCCATCCGCGCCACCGTGCTGGCGCGCCCAGTCGGGCGGAGGACGGAATTCCTCGCCCTGCGGCCGGCTCCCGAGCGCGTCGTAGGCGGCGCGCTTTTCGGGGTCCTTGAGTGTCTGATACGCCTCGGCGATTTCCTTGAAGCGCGCCTCGGCGCCCGGCTCCTTGGAAACATCCGGGTGGTGCTTCTGCGCCAGCCGCCGATACGCCTTCTTGATCTCGTCAGGCGAGGCGCCGCGCTCGACACCGAGCGCGGCATAGTAGTCCGCGTACTTCATCGCGCTCCGTTCATTCGGCTCCCACGGGCATCTGCTTTTTCTTGTAGCCCGCGGGGATCTCGAACATCGATGCGGCGATGGCTTCTTCGCGCCACACGCTCATGAGCTGTTCGTCGTCGCCGAGCTTGCCGTTCTCATAAGCGCGCGATCGGACCGGAAAGCCATTTGCCTTGGCCTGCGCACCGAATTCGTTGGACATCATGCCGGACAACATGGGTACGGATTTTGCAATTTCCTCGAAGACCTTGGCGAAGTTCGCGAACATCGCCTGGAAATTTTCCTTCCCCGGCAAGGCCGAATAGGGGACCACGCAAATCTGGTCGTCGAGTTCGCCGCCCCGCTTGATGTCCCAGAGGCGGCAGCTGCGTGCGCCGACCTTGTCGGTCTTGCCGGTGTCGAGCGCTTCCACGGTCCATTTCTTGTCG
Organism: Steroidobacteraceae bacterium; assembly: GCA_035995425.1. Classification (GTDB taxonomy): domain Bacteria; phylum Pseudomonadota; class Gammaproteobacteria; order Steroidobacterales; family Steroidobacteraceae; genus CADEED01. The sequence goes on along the minus strand of DASYKM010000135.1, from coordinate 3,729 downwards.
CCGCCCATGCCGGGCATCATTTTTTCCATCTGCTCGCGTTGCTCGGGCGGTAGTTGGGCGAGCTGGTCCTTCATCTTTTCCATCGCCGCACTTATCTTCTTCGCGAGCTCTTCCATGGTCGCCTTGTCGACCGCGACGTAGCTCTTGTCCTGGTCATCGATGATGTAGAAGGTGCCGTTCTTGATGAGCGTGGCATGCCCTTCGGCGTCGACGAAGCGGCCGTTGCCGTCCTGCACATACATCTTCTGCGCGAGCGTGGTCTTGTCCGCCTTGATGTCGTGATCGACCATCTCGACGTAGACGCCGGCGGTGGCGGCCTGCGCGCAAAGCGCGCCAATGACAACTAAGTAAGTGCGTTTCATGAAACCCCTCAAGGTATTTGAGTTCGCGACTCTACACCGCACCTTGGCGCATGTAATTTGTATCCGACTTTCATAGACTTAAAGATCATGGAAGAGCGCCGCAAACCAGTTCTCGGCCGGGTGGTCCCGGGTGTATCGCCGGCGCTGCAGCGGCGCCTGCGCCGGCTGTTCGCCTTCCTGCAGTGGCTCAGCATTCCGCTCGCCGGCCGCCTCGCCTTTCGCATGTTTCTCACGCCGCCGCGCCGCGAGCTCGAGGCTGGCGACGCACCGGTCGTCGCGCAGGCCCGGAAGTTGTCGTTACGCGCCGGAGCCCATGAATTCAACGTGTGGCAGTGGGGTGACGTGGAACCCTGGGTCGTGCTGCTCCACGGCTGGGGCAGTCACGCGGCGCGCTTCGGAAATTTCATCGCTCCGTTGCGCGCGGCGGGTTTTTCGGTCATCGGCATCGACGCGCCGGCCCACGGCGCATCGCCCGGCCGCTTGTCCGACCTGCCGCGATTCCGCGACAGCCTCGCGGAAGTCCTGCGCGCGCGTGCGCCGGTGCATGCGGTGATCGGTCATTCGCTCGGCGGCGGCGCGGTGCTGACGGTGCTCGCGGAAACCGTCGACCATCATCCGAAGAGAATCTGCCTGTTTGGCGTTCCTTCCGACATGGACTACATCCTCGGGTCCTTCGCCAGGATGTTGGGGCTGAAGGGCGCCGCCCGCAAAAATCTCCGCCAGCGATTCACCGCGCATTTCGGCCGCCCCGCCACGGCGATCTCCTCGACCGCGGCCGCGTCCAGCGTGCGCATTCCGGTGCTCGTGATTCACGACGAGGAAGACAACGTCGCGCCGTTCGCGCAGGGAGAGGCGCTGGCCTCGGCGATTCCGCAGGCGACGTTCTGGCGGACGCGGGGAATGGGACACAGTGGCGCGTTGCGCGACGCCGCGACCATCGAACGCGTGGTGCGTTTCCTGCGCGAGTGAGTCAGTGCCCGCGCGCGGCCCACAACCGCTGCGCGTGTTCGGCCGCGAATTCCTGCAGTCCGGCGAACCTGGCGTGCGGCGCGAAATCACCTTCCGGAAATTCCTGGCCCGCGGACGGAATCGCCACGACACTCATGCCGGCCGCGCGCGCCGCGCGTACCCCGGAAGCGGAGTCCTCGAAAACGATGCATTCGCCCGGAAGCACCCCCAGGAGCCTGGCGGTGTGTAGATAGACCGCCGGATCCGGCTTGCCACGCTCGACGAAGTCGGCCGAGACCACGGCGTGGAACCAGGCGGCGATGTCGAGCTCACGCAATACCAGCTGGCAGAGCACTGTCGGCGAATTCGAGGCGAGGCCAACGCGCCACCCCTGCTGCGCGCACAGCGCGAGAACCTCGCGTACACCGGGCATCGGTCGTTTCTGCGCGCGGATCAGATCGGCAACCCGGGCGATTACCGCCGCCTCGAGGTCCTCGATGGATTTCTCGCCCCAGGGACGTACACGGTACCAGTGCTCTGCGACCTGCCGCGTAGTCATGGTTGCCGTGACCTCCGCCATCGCATCGCTGATCTCGATACCTACGGCACCGAACGCCTCACGCTCGGCGCGTTTCCAGAAGGGCTCGGAGTCGATCAGCAAGCCATCCATGTCGAATATCGCGGCGCGAAACATGTCCGATCGGGCAGCTCGTGGCGAAGTCCGGTTTCGCTCAGAAGCTGGCGCGGAAGAACAATTCCGGGCCGCTGGTATCCAGGCTGAAGAGCACAGGCTGATCGGCGTCGCGGAGATTGAGCTCGGCGAATAGTTTGGAGTAGCCGAGGCCGACGGCGAAATTCTTGCGCCAGCGGTACTGGATGTCGCCGTGATAGTCCGACATCGTGCCGTCGTAGCTGTCGCGATTGAGTTTGAACGCCTGGGCGCGCGCGGTGACCGCCCAGCGCTTGGAGATGCGATACGCCGCGTTCACCGCGATGGTGGCGAACGGCGCTACTTCGCTGAACTGATCCCGATTGATCGTCCCGGGCTCGCTGATCTCGTAATTGGCTTCGATGATGTGCACGCCGAGCCCGACCCCGGCCTCGAAGCGCTCGGCCTTGAACAACGAATATGTGTACGTGAGTGACAGCACGCGCCAATCGAACTTGGTGCGGATCGGGTCGCCCACCTCGAAATCGAAGTCACCGATCGCGACGTCATTTAGCGCGGCCACCTGGCCGAAGCGGTTCAACTTGAAATAGTTGATGCGCAGGTGATTGCGCTCGCGCATGCGGATGTCGAATTCCAGGGTGGCCTGATTGACGACGTCGTCCAGGCCGAAATCGTCCTCGAGGCTCACGCGGTCTCCGTCGGGCACCGCGGGATTGGCGCCGGTGGAGCTCAGGCGCAGCTCGGTGACGACGTCGCCCTGGAAGTAGCTTCCGCGCATGAAGAAGTAGTCGGAGATGGGACTGGCCATCTCGAGCGACTTCGGTTTCAGCGCTTCGCTAGGCTTGAGCACGGGCTCGGCCTTTTCCTTGCGTGGTCCGTTTTCGACCGGCTCTTCACGGTCGCGACGCCACAACGCGCAGCCGGTGTTGAGCAGGCAAAGCAAAACGATGAGTCCCAGACGCATTCGCGACTCCTACCAACGCATGAAAACACAGGCAAACAAGCGGCCCCGGACAGCGGGGTCGCGCCATGATCTAACAGCTTAGGTGTGTGCGCCAGCGTCGCGGTACCGCGACGCGCCGGGTGTGAGTTGGGTCACACCCGGCGCCCGGAGAGTCGAAAAGGTCAGCGTTTCATCGCCTCGAAGAACTCGGCGTTGGTCTTCGTATCCTTCATCTTGTCGAGCAGGAACTCGATGGCCGCGAGCTCGTCCATGGGGTGCAGGAGCTTGCGCAGGATCCAGATCTTCGCGAGCTCGCCCTGGTCGGTGATGAGCTCTTCCTTGCGCGTGCCGGAACGGTTGATGTTCATCGCGGGGAACACGCGCTTTTCAGCGATGCGCCGGTCGAGATGAATTTCGCAGTTGCCAGTGCCCTTGAACTCTTCGTAGATCACGTCGTCCATCTTCGAGCCGGTGTCGATGAGCGCGGTGGCCAGGATAGTTAGACTGCCGCCCTCCTCGATGTTGCGCGCGGCGCCGAAGAAGCGCTTCGGGCGCTGCAACGCATTCGCGTCCACACCGCCGGTGAGCACCTTGCCGGAGCTCGGCACCACGGTGTTGTAGGCGCGCGCCAGGCGCGTGATGGAGTCGAGCAGGATGACCACGTCTTTCTTGTGCTCGACCAGGCGCTTGGCCTTTTCGATCACCATTTCCGCGACCTGCACGTGGCGGGCGGCGGGTTCGTCGAACGTCGACGACACCACTTCGCCCTTCACGGTGCGCTGCATCTCGGTCACTTCTTCCGGGCG
>DASYKM010000134.1:0-51909 GCA_035995425.1 Steroidobacteraceae bacterium | reverse complement strand
TCACTGTTGAGATGGCGTGACACATCGAACGGTGCGAGTTGACCCGCCATCGCTGCTTTCGCCTTTCTCTTCTTCGCAGTCATGTTTTCAACTCCCGCGCCATCTTGAGCGCGCGTTTGATGTCTCGCTTCTGAGTCGGCTGCGCGCCTTGCCTTTCGCATGGGCAGCGGTGGTTTGCAGCATCGTAGTGTTCGAGAGCTTGAACAATGTCGAGTGGTCGTTGGCGCGACTGGAACTGATTTGCACCTTAGTAAGCGCCTCGACACACGTCTTGTGGAGGCTGCGGCTATCTTTCGAGTCGTGTGAAACAAGATTCCGCCACTTCACTAGCAAGTCTAGGGCGGCAATCCTCAAGGGATCCTGCATCCCCAGTTCCGCGAGTAACGCAAGGAGAGAATTCTCATGCTCAAGCGACCCCTGCCGCCCTCATGTGCCGCACGCCGGCGCGTAACCCGAACCCGCGCGATCCGGCGTTAGGCAAACGAGGAGGCGAGTCACGTCAGATCGAACAGCATCGCACCTGGAACCCTGAAAGACTTCGACCCGAGTTCCGCCACAAGGAATGCCGCCATGCCCCGCCTGAAGTTCCTGGTAGTGCCCGTTCTCATTGCGCTCCTGACCGCCGCCAACGCCCACGCGCAGCAACTCGTAGTTCCCGATACAGCTGCTGGCAAGGTACTCGCCGCGTGGTTAGACGCCTTCAACAGTGGCGATCACACCCGCATGGCGGCTTTCCACGACGTCTTCGATCCCACGGGTCCGACTGCAGACGCCATGGCGAATCTCCGCTCGCGGACGGGCGGCTTCGAACTGGTCGGCATCAGCAAGAGCGAGTCGCGCCGCATCGAATTCCTCGTGAAGGAACGTGCAAGCGAGACCCGCGCCGTTGGTACGTTCGAGCTCACGCCCACCGATCCTCCTCGGGTCGCGAGCTCGTCGCTGCTGGTAGTGCCTCCGGGCGGTGAGATGCTCGGCTTCGACATCGATGCCGCCACCCGTAAGCGCGTGATCACCGGCGCAATCGCGAAGCTAAACGAGATTTATGTTTTCCCGGATGCGGCGAAGAAAATGGAGCAGACGTTGCGCCGTCACCAGAAGCGAGGCGAATACGATGCCGTCACCAAGGGTGACAAGTTCGCGGCACTGCTGACCACCCATCTTCGGGACGTGAGTCACGACAAGCATTTGCGCGTCGACTTCAGTCCCGCGAAGCTGCCGGACGCCTCGGCAGCTCCCACCGCGCAACAGATCGAAGGCAACCGCAAGCAACTCGAACGCGCTAACTGTTTCTTCCCCAAGGTCGAGATCCTGCCCAGGAATATCGGTTACGTGAAGCTCGACGGGTTCGCCCTCGTGAATCTGTGCGCGTCGACCGTCGTGGCTGCGATGAACTTCGTAGCGAACGTCGATGCCATTATCTTCGATCTGCGCGACAACGGCGGTGGCGATGCGTTCATGGTTTCGTATGTGGCCTCGTATCTGTTCGATCAGCCCACGCATCTCAATGATCTCTGGACTCGCTCGACGGACAGTACGCTACAGTTCTGGACAAACGCCCAGGTCTCCGGCAAGCGCCTCGGTACGCAGCCCGCATTTGTGCTCACCTCATCCCACACGTTCTCCGGTGCGGAGGAGTTCGCCTACGACCTCAAGACTCAAAAGCGCGCCACCATCGTTGGTGAGACGACGGGCGGCGGCGCGCACCCTGTGCGGGGCGAGAAGCTCGACGATCGCTTTTTGATCAACGTGCCGTTCGCGCGCGCGATCAACCCGATTACAAAGACCAATTGGGAAGGCGCGGGCGTCGAGCCCGATGTCAATGTGGCAGCGGCGGATGCGCTGACGACCGCGCAGAAGCTGGCCGCTGAGCAGCTGGCGTCGGTGCGGGCGACGTCTCGGCCATGACGTGAGTCTCTCTCTGTGAGTGACAACAGTCCCCAGGGTGACGCCCACAAACACTCGAGAACCAAAGCATTCGCTCTGCAGAATTCATAGATGACGCGCACACGCTGTTCTTCCGCCGCGCATCCGGCCCAGCCCGCCGATCGGCCTATCCGCTTCCCTTGCCTGGTCGGCACCCTGAGCAAAGATGTTCTTCTTCGCCTTGCAAACTGCTTGCAGCTTCGATCATTCAGCCGGATCGCGCCGCGTGCGCGCCTTGAGCACGAGCCACAGCGCAAACGTCAGCGCAAGCAGCAGCGACCAGTCGAGCGACCCGCTGGCGACATTCGTGAAGTAGACACGCGCGATGGCCTGGACCCTCGGGAGGGTCTGCGCATCGTGTGTGCAGTTGATCGCGTAGTCGAAGGTGCCCGCGTCCTCCGAAATAACATCGCGCGACCCGGACTGCATCAGGGGCCCCGCCCAGCCCGGCGCTCCGCCGGCACCCTCGCAGATCGCGTGTGGTGACGAACTCCAGGTGAGCGTGACGGACTTGCCCTCCTTCACGATGTTGGGGCTCGCGCTGATGCTGGCCGCGATGCCGCCCGTGCCACTCAGTGTCGTCGTGAAGACGGTGTCCGCATTCACCGTGAGCGTGCCAGTGCGCGCTAACAGGTCCGTCGGTTTGAACGTCACATTGGCCACGCAAGTCGCGTTCACCGCGAGCGACGTTCCGCAATTGTGCGTCACGGCGAAATCGCCGCTTGCTGTGATCGAGGCGATGGTCGCCGGACCCGTACCGAAGTTCTTGAGCGTGACGGTACCCACATTCGGGGTGTTGTACGGAGTGACCGGGAAGACCGGGTTGCCCGGTGAGAACGCGATGTACGGCGCCAGCGGAGGATTGGCGACGGACTGCCCATCGCGCACGGCCCAGGCGCGGAAACCTACGGTGTTCGTCAGGTCGCGTATCTGCTCACCTCCATCGCGGAACAAGGCGGTAGTGGTGCCGTTCTGCGCGTTGCCCCAAAAGGCATCGCCTTCGATATTCTGGAAGAGCGTGGAACTACCGTTGTTCGATGACGCGATGGGCACATGCGCGGTGCCACCGAGCTCATCGAAAAACAGCCGCCACCATTCGCTCGAGTTGACCGCGAAACCGTCACCCGGAACGCAGACGAGGCAGCCGCCGGTCTGCAAACTGGCCGTGCCCACTTCCGGCAGGCGCCAATCCGAATAGCCCTTGTAGTGCGTGACCTTGAGATAGTTGACCCACGCGCGCGCGCCGTACCAGTTCATCCTGCCGGTGGCGGTGTCGAAATCCGCTGCGACGAGGGTGTGGGTGGTTCCGTCACCGGCAAGCGTGGGAATGAGCCCGTCCGTCCAGGCTGTGATGACCTCCGCCACGAGGGTGGCATCGGTAGTGGCCATGGTCCGGAAGAGATTGGCGTCCGCGACCCAGGTGAGATTGGCGGCCGGATGATTGATGAGGCCGTTTCCTACGTCGACGAGCGCGGCACGGCTGGTCGAGGCGAGCAGCACCAGAACGAGAGTGGCGGCAAATCGTGATTCTGTTTTCATTCGTGTGGTTTTCTTCATGGTTTGCAATCGACACCGTACCCCGTTTGTTGTCAAGGCGTCGCTATGATTCTGTACCGGTAAACGGCAAGAGCCTCGAACTTCGTTCGACGACATTGTGAATTTCGTGGCAATAGACAGCCCAATTGTCTCGGAGTTCACCGCCACGCTCGCCGTAAGCCTGTATCGCTTGCTCTATCGGTCAGAACGCGCCCGATTTGCTGAACGGCGCCGACTTTCCCGCAGACTTCAATGTGAGGGAGGGGGCAAAACGGGATTGACGCGAGTCCTCACGTCTGGCCGCACGGACTGATGGGTCGATTTCGCGAGCGAAGCGTCGTCACCAGCCGCTGAAGCGGACGCGAGATCGTGTGTGAGCCGGTACTCGCAGGTCTTGAAGACAACATAGGCAGCCATGCTGAGGTATCCGGTGACCACGAGCTCGGCGAACTGCCGTGCGGCTCCGTCCATCAGTGCCCGCCAGCCATGGCGTGCGATCAAGTCGAGATTCGCGCTGAGCAGCATGAAGATGTTGTACGTGCCAACTCCAAAGGCGAAGAACGCGAGTCCCATGACGAAGAACGTTAGCCAGCGTCGCGACAACACCGTGCGATGGAAACAGTACTTCAACATGATTGCCTCAGTGTCTACTCATGGCGACCCTACTCATGACGAGCAATGGGTGCCTCGGCCTTGTTGACGTCGAGACATACCAGCATTGCACCGAAGCGGCCAGAAGCATATTCGCTGAATCCGTATTCGAGCGGCGAATGCGTGGGACCGCGATATGTACCTAACAACAAAGGTCCAGACGAGGAATCCAAAGGCGAAGCCACCACCGATACCCAGCCGGTAGGGGCGCCACAGTCGCCGTCTGGCTTGCTCTTCACGCGGCCAGATGGCTTCGAGCAGCATTCCGAGCAGGAAGACTGTGGCGAGGATAGGACCGATCGCATCTTCGATGGACATTTTGACTCCCTCCAAATTGCCTGCCGTGTAACCGGTCAAGCTTCGATGTATAGACCCGAAGATTGCGCCGAATATTTCCAGTCGCGTGGCACGAAGCCGCAACCCTGGGGTATCGGGTCCGACTACGCATCGCGAAATAGACCAGCGAAGACACCCGTCTCTCTGCCATTTTGAGTACCGCCCCTCTTATGGCTGGCGGGGCTGATTTCGTACCAACGCTATAGTTAGGATGGGAATCCATGTACAGCGAGCACGCGGAATGGCGGATCTGCTCGAAGACTTGGCGGCGCGAAGAACTTCGAAAGAATGGTGCCAGGTAGCTGTCATTGGTTGCAAAATCTGATGGAAGGTACGGCGGTCTTCTGAAATAGTTCGACACCGTCGGGCCGTGGAAGAGGCGTGCAATGTCATTCCTGTCGCGATTTACGGCGTTTCTCTCTCTCGCACTCCTGATCGGCAACGTTCGCGCGAGCCCGGAAGATGACGACGCCGAATCGGAAGAGATGGGATCGATCCAGGTTACGGCCACCCGGACTGGCAACCTCGTGCGCGACGAGCCGATCCGCGTCGAGGTCGTGCCACAGGAAGAGATCGAAGAAAACCTGACGATCCAGCCGGGAAATCTTTCCACGCTGCTCAATGAACTTGGCGGCGTGCACATCCAGTCGAGCGCGCCGGCGCTCGGCGGTGCGACCCTGCAGATGCGCGGCTTGCCTGGACGGCATACCTTGGTATTGCAGGATGGGCTGCTGCTTCTTGGGAATCAGACCGATGCCTTCGGACTGTTGCAGATCCCGCCACTCGATCTGGCTCGCGTGGAAGTGATCAAAGGAGTGGGCTCTGCGCTATACGGCCCGTCGGCGCTGGGCGGGGTGTTGAATCTGGTCTCGAGCCAGCCCGACAGCGAACCGCAAATCCTTTTGAACCGATCGTCGCGTGGTGGCACCGATGCGCTGGCCTTCGTGTCCGCACGTGCGACGCCAACTCTTGGCTACACGATCACCACAGGTGCGCACGATCAGACTCGAGAAGACATCGATGGGGACGCGTGGGCTGACATTGCCGCCTATCGGCGCTACACGTTCAGGCCACGCCTATTCTGGAAGAATGGCGATCAGCGCTCAGTCTTCGCGACGCTGGGTTACGTCGATGAGGAGCGTGAAGGCGGATCCATGCCGGGCCGCACACTTGCCGATGGCACGACCTTCCGCGACGCGCTGAATTCGCGGAGATTCGACGGCGGCCTCGTGACACAACAGAAGCTTGCGGGTGACCGGGAGCTGAGCACGCGATGGTCGGCCACGGGGCTGACGCGGGATCGCACCTTCGGAGCACAGCAGGTGCACGACGCCCAGACCTCGGCAAACGCGGAGGGCACGCTGTCCGGAACCGATCAAGGCCATCAATGGTTGTTAGGGCTGGCGTTGCAACTCGACAGGCTCGAGTCAGAGGATGCCCCGACTGCCGGCCATAGCTATTTCGTCCCCGCACTGTTCGTACAAGACGAGTACACACCTGTCGAGTCCGTGACTCTTGCGGCGAGCGCCCGCGTCGACGTGCACAGCGACTTCGGAACGTTCGTGAGTCCCCGTTTGTCGATTCTGTTTCGTCCCCAAGAGGAGTGGTCGGTGCGCGCGTCCTTTGGCACTGGTTTCGCCGCACCGACGGCGGTGATGGACGAGACCGAAGCGACTAGCCTGGCGACCCTCCTGCCGCTGCACAATCTCCACGCTGAACGGGCCTTGAGTTCGTCGCTGGATGTGAAATGGAGGGACGAAGGATGGGAAATCAACGGCAGTGTGTTTGCTTCCGAGATTCGCGATCCTCTGACCGTGCGCTCGTCTTCGCTACCCGACCGTCTGGAGCTCTTCAATGCCGGAGGCCCGCGTCGCGCTGTCGGGGCCGAACTGCTCCTTCACTATGTCACCGGTGCGCTGCAGGTGATTGGAAGCTCCACCTACCTGGATGTTACCGAAGCGGCAGAAGAAGGCGGCCGACAGCGCGCTGATCGCGTGCCGCGCGTCTCGGCCGAGCTTGCCGGTATCCTCGAAGACGAAGACCGGGGTCGAGTCGGAATCGAAATTTCTTATACAGGTCGTCAACAACTGCTCGGCAATCCTTACCGGGATGAAGGCAGGTCCTATGTCGAAATCAATGCGCTTGCGGAAATGAAATTCGGCTCGGTTGCTGTCTTTTTCAACGCGGTCGACCTTTCCGACGTGCGACAGACTCATTTCGATCCGCTGTTGCGCCCGACCCCGGCCGTCGATGGAGAAAGGATCGTGGATGTCTGGGCTCCACTCGCAGGGCGCACGTTCAATCTCGGCATTCGCATGGAGCTCTGATTGGAACAAGCGGGGTGGGGGAGCCTCGTAGCCGGAGCCGGTCTCGGCCAGTGCGTGCAAATCGCGACCGGTAGGACGCGGGGTCACCGAAGTCGCCTGATCCCCTTCATCTTGTCATCTTCCGTGTTGCAACTGCAGGAGCGGAACTCTACTAACTACAATCCGCGGGAATGGGCCGGCAAGCAGTCCAATGCAGTGAGTCATGCTGGCCGGGGGCATGTTATCTAACTACGCATGAGAATGCCGAGAACCCGGCTCCCGCTGCGAAGTCGACGACTCGCATTCGACAAAGGCGACCAGCGCGAGCAGCACATCTGAATCCACACATACCTTGGTGTGGACTAACACCAAAGATTGATGGTCCAACAGACAATTGAGCGCTCGTCCATGCGCGCGGAAAGTACCACTGCATCGTCGTGCAGTGGAGATTCCAATGGACATCGGTCCCGAAATCAGCCGTCCCACCGAGGACGCCATACCCGCCGGACTCTCGCGCCGCGCGTTCGTCGCGGGCGCGGCAATCAGCGTGCTGCTGGCAGCGTGCCAGGACTCGACGGGCACGCCGCAAACGATTGCCCCAGCGGAAATACCGGGGGATCCGGCATTCCTCAGATTGTCGCAAGTGCTGACCGGACACGCCGATCTCGATCCGGTTACGGCGGCGCGCATCTCCCACGGCTTCGCCCAGCTCTATCCGGAAATGAAGGCGCAGTTCCCGACGCTGATCGCTCTCGCCGCGAAATTTCCGCAACCGGACGCGTTGCTCGCCGCCGCGACACGGCGCGGTGCGGCCGAGCCGGCGTTGGCCATCGTCGCTGCCTGGTACATGGGAACGATCGGCAAGGGACCGAACGCGATCAGCGTCGCCTATGCCGATGCGCTGATGTTCCGGCCGGTGGCCGACGCCCTCTATCCACCGACCTACTCGTTGGGCGGTCCGGGTTGGTGGACCGCCGAGCCCCCGGCAATCGGCGTCTCATCCCCGACGGAGGCTCGAAAGTCATGAGCAAGGTCAGTTTCAACAACGGCGATGCCGATGCCGATGTGGTCATCGTCGGATCGGGTGTGGTCGGCGCGTTGATCGCGGATCAGCTCGCGGGTGAAGGCCGTTCAATTCTCGTGCTCGAGGCAGGGCCGAGACTGGCCCGCGCGGAGGTGGTGGAGAACTGGCGCAACTTCAGCTTCGATCGCCGCGCGGGCAACGATTTCCAGGGCCCGTTCCGGCAGTCGCCGTTGGCGACCGCGCCTCTCTACTGGCCGGCCAACGACTATATCCATCTGACCGGTCCAGACGGGAAGGGCTACAAGCAGGGATACATCCGTGCAGTCGGCGGCACGACCTGGCACTGGGCGGCATCGTGCTGGCGCCATTTACCCGTCGATCTGAAAATGAAGACGACGTACGGCGTCGGGCGAGACTGGCCGATCGACTATTCCGAGCTGGAGCCTTACTACTGCCGCGCTGAAGAGGCAATGGGCGTCTCCGGTCCGAACGATCCTGCACGGCAGTCGCCCGCCGAGCGCAGCAGGCCTTTTCCCTCCGACATGGTTCCGTGGGGCCATGGCGACATCGAGTTCGCCAAGGTGGTCAACCCGCACGGCTACAACATGGTCCCCATTCCCCAGGGGCGGATGGTCAGGCCATGGAACGGCCGCCCGGCCTGCAGTGGCAACAACAATTGCCAGCCGATCTGCCCGATTGGCGCCATGTACAACGGCATCCAGACAATCGAATCCGCCGAGCGCAAGGGCGCGCAGGTTCTGGCGGAATCGGTCGTCTATCGGATCGACAGCGACGAGAACAACCGGGTGACGGCGGTTCACTGGTATGACTCCGACAGGGTCAGCCACAAGGCGACCGGCCGCGCATTCGTGATCGCGGCCAACGGCATCGAGACGCCGCGGCTGCTGCTGATTGCGGCTAACAACCGAAACCCGCGGGGCATCGCCAACAGCTCCGACCAGGTCGGTCGAAACATGCTGGATCACTCCGGCTTCCACTGCACGTTCCTGGCCGACCGGCCGCTGTGGACCGGGCGCGGTCCGGCACAGTCGAGCTGCATGGTGGGGTATCGCGACGGGCCGTTCCGCGCGGAATATTCGGCTAACAAGATCATCCTCAACAACATCAGCCGCATCCATTGGGCGACGGCCGGTGCGCTGAAGCTCGGCCTGGTCGGCCAGGCGCTGGACGAAGAAATCCGCCGCCGCGCCGCCTATGGCGTGGACCTCTCGATCAGCCTCGAGCCGCTGCCGGACCCGGACAACCGGCTGACGCTTTCGACGACGCGAAAGGACGGGCTCGGGCTGCCGTGCCCCGACATCCACTACAACCTCGGCGACTACGCGCGGAAGGGCTATGACAAGGCCGCCGAGCAGCTCCGCCACATCGGCTCTCTCTTCAACGCCGTCGAGTTCAACATCACGACGGACCTCAACGCCAACAACCACATCATGGGCGGCGTGATGATGGGCGCCGATGCGCGCGATTCCGTAGTCGACGGCAATTGCCGCACCTACGACCACGCCAATCTCTGGCTCCCCGGCGGCGGGGCCATGCCCTCGGCCAGTGTTGTCAACTCGACGCTGACCATGGCGGCGCTCGGGATCAAGAGTGCCGACGACATCTCCCGGGAGCTCACCTCATGAACCCTCTTTCCCATGTCGCCGCCGCGGCGCTGGCCGTCCTTCTATCTACGGCCGGTCATGCGCAGGTCCGGCAGTTCACGCCGGACGAGGTCGAGCGCGGCCGCTATCTCGCGATCGCCGGCGACTGCGAGGCTTGTCATACCGCGCCGGGAAACGACCAGCCGGCGATGGCCGGTGGATACCCGATCGTCTCGCCGGCCGGCACTATCTATTCGACCAACATCACCCCATCGCGCACTCACGGCATCGGCAACTACACGGAGGAGCAGTTCTCGCGTGCGCTTCGCGAGGGCGTGCGCGCCGATGGCGCACGCCTCTATCCCGCCATGCCGTACACGTCGTATGCCGGGCTCAGGGATGCCGACGTGCGCGCACTCTATGCGTGGTTCATGAAGGAAGTGGCCCCGGTTGATCTGCGCCCAGCGCAGACCGACCTGCCGGTTCCGCTCAATGTCCGCAGCTCGATGATGGCGTGGAACGTCTTGTTCCTGAGCGATGAGCGGATCGCCGATGACCCGGCGCACGATGCTGAATGGAACCGTGGACGCTACCTGGTCGAGACCCTCGGCCACTGCTCGACCTGCCATAGCCCGCGCGGCCTGCTGATGCAGGAGAAGGACGGCGACGCGCTCGCCGGAGGAAAGCTCGGCGCATGGTATGCACCTAACATCACGCCACACGCAGTGGGTGGTATCGGCGGTTGGAGCAAGACCGAGCTCGTGCAATATCTTGCGACCGGCCACGTCGCCGACAAGGCCGAAGCCGCCGGTCCGATGGCGGAAGCGATCACCCACAGTTTCTCGCGCATGACGCCGGCCGATCTCGAAGCGATGGCGACGTATATCGAGACCGTGCCGGCCGTGCCTGATCCCGAGGCGAAGCAGGCGAGCTACGCCATAGGCGCGCGCGGGAGCTTCGAACCCGCTCTGCGCGGCGCCCCCGCATCCGTCGACGCGGGAGCGAAACTCTACAGCGGCCTGTGCGCGAGTTGTCACGGGCGCGACGGCTCCGGCACCCGCGACGGCGCGCTGCCTTCGCTATTTCACAACAGCACGGTGGGGGCTTCGCGGCCCGACAATCTGCTGGCGGTCATTTTCAATGGCGTGGACCGTACCGTCGGACCCGAGCATGTCCTGATGCCGTTGTTCGGCGAAGGGTCTTACATCCAGTCGCTCTCGAACGTGCAGGTCGCCGAGCTCGCCACATTCGTCCGCGCGACGTTCGGCCCCGGCGACATCGTCACCGAAGCCCAGGCCGCAACCGCGCGCAAAGGCGGCCCGGATTCACTCGTCCCCTTTCTCGGCAAGGTCGCGCTGTTCGCGATCTTCGTGGTGGCAGTCGCGGCCGCTTACTTTTTCCGGCGCCGCCGCTCGCGCCGTACAACCTGAGGTTCGAGACAATGCGTATTCATCGATATGTGATCGCAGCCCTGGGCGCCGCCATCCTGCTGCCCGTCACCGCGCACTCTACGATTGTTGCGAACGACGCTTCGGATGCGGAAGCGCAAGCCAATGCTGGCCCGCTCGACACCGTCCAGCAGGAACCGCTGCTCGGTAGTTGGGCGCCCCGCAAGCGGCTTGCGGACAAGGGCGTCTCTTTCAGCGCCCGCTGGGTCGTGGAGCCCGCAGTAAATGATCGCGGCTACAAGGATTCGGGTTGGGACACGGTCTCGCACATCGACTTCAAAGCGGCGTTCGATCTGGGAAAACTGGGTGTCGTCGACAATGGCAAGGTGCAGATCGTCGTCACGGATCGCTTTGGCGACGGAACGAACAAACAGAACACCGGCGCCTTGATCCAGAACCAGGCCTTCTACGGGCAAGGCCGGAATTTCCGACTCAACGAGTTGAGCTACGAGCAGACTTTCCTCGACAACCGCCTGAGCACCAAGTTCGGCTTCTATCCGATGGGCAATGATTTCGGAAAGCTGCCCTACACGTGCAACTTCAACAACAACGGCAATTGCGGCCATCCCCTGGGCCCCGTTTACGGCAGCGGCTGGCGCGACGACCCCACCGGGCAATGGGGCCTGCGTTTCAAATGGGCGGATCCTTCCGGCTGGTATGCGCAGGCCGGCGTCTACGACGTCAATACGATTCGCAACAAGCCGGGTCATGGTTTCGATTTGAGCTTCAAGCACACGCGAGGCGCCTTTCTGCCGGTGGAGGTCGGGTACAACCATGGCAAGACTCCGTCCGACTACGCCGGCAGCGTACGACTCGGCACCTACTACGACACGTCGCGCGTTGCCGAGCTCGGCAAGACGGGCGATACGGTCGAGGGACGCAGCGGCCTGCTGGTGCAGGCGGAGCAGCAGGTCTGGAAACCGCACTCGGATACGGTGCGGGGAATCGCGGTCTTCGGCGTCTACACCCTGACCGACCGGAAGACGAGTCTCCTGACTAACTACTATGAGCTGGGAGCGAGCTGGCGGGGTCTCGTCGGCTCACGGCCGAACGACATCCTGAGCCTCAGCGGAACCCAGGCGGACATCAACTCTCGCGTTCGCGACGCCGAGCGGCTTGCCGGCAAGGAAGTCCAGACGCACGAGCAGATGTGGGAACTCAACTATGGCGTGCAGCTGCGGCCGTGGTTGATGGTCCGTCCGGCGTTCCAGTATGTCGTTCAGCCGAGCGGGTATCACAGCCGTCCTGATACGGCGGTATTCGTTGCCCATTTTCAGGCTGCGTTCTGAAGTCCGCCCGCCTGATCCCATCAGTTGTCCTCCCGCGGCATCCAGGTGGTTCACTTGTCCGTGACGGTTTCCACGCGCTCCCGATCTCCGAACGGCAAGGAATCCACGCTTGGTGGAGTCTTGTGCCAGGGATATCCCCCGGAACCGAGCGCATAGCTGTAGTCAAACAGCCGGCGCATGTATTCAGTATCGAACTCGGCGTCGTGCGGATAGTTGAACCCCGAATCGATGTAGGCCAGGTTGAAATCAGCCTTGTCCTGCCGGGCAGTCAGGTAGATGCGGCTCAGATCGCTGAAACCCTGCGCTTGAATCAACATGCCGATGGCGCGTGCGCCAATTCGCAAGGTGCGGCGCTTCGATTCAAGCCATTCCGGCTCCAGCCGGCCGTTGCGGATCACGAAGATCTGGATCTCGCGTCGAAACGGTTCTCCAGCGAGTCGCGACATTTTTGCGACGCTGGTGGCGGGATAGAGAAATACCTGGTTGATGACGCCGCCATCCACGTGCATTTCCTGGTAGTGCGTGCCGTCGATCTCGACATCGATCATGACGGGTGAGACAACGCCCGGAACGCTCGAGGACGCAAGTACGATCTTGCGGAATAGTTCGAGCGATCCCGCCGCGCCGCTGGCTGCGATGGCTCCCATGTCCCAGGTGACCGGCCTTCCTGAGTCAAGGTCGGTGGTTTCGATCAACAGCGCTCGTCCTCTCGAAAACTCGCCGGCGATTTCGGCCAGTACTTGCGGCGTCACATACTTCGCTATGATTCGCGACAGAGGCGTGCTGTCCGCCATGCCGTCACGAGACAAGCCAACCAACACATTGTGCTGGCGGAAAATGTCTTCGACGGCGACTGACGTGCTGACCTTGCGCAGCACGTCGTCATAGCGGGAGCCGAGAAACGCAAATGGCGCGATCAACGCACCGGCGCTGACGCCGGTGACAACCGTGAATACCGGTCGAGTGCCGCATGCAGTCCATCCACCCAGAAGGCCAGAGGCGAACGCGCCACCGTCACCGCCTCCGGAAATTGCGAGAAGCCTCACGGGCGGCATCGGAGCATTCGGTTTTCCTGCCGTTGCGAGCGCCTCACTTTCGCGCCGGTTGGCCTGAACGGCGCTCTGGATAAACGGACCGAGGTCTCCATCCAGCCAAAAGCGCGCCCTGGGAATGCCTGGTATTGCCGCCTTCTCGGTGAGGGCAGGCGGCACCGCCGCCAGGCGCGGCAGCATTGCGCACGCGTGGAGAATCGCGCCGACGAACAGGATCGCGGAAATTCGCGCAAGGCGTTTCCATCCCGCTCTCCCACCAGAATTACCGCCAGGAGTCAGCTTGTTCACCCGAACGTAAACACGAAAAGCTCGGCACCCGATCCCAGGAACTCGATCTCGAACTGACGATCGGCGACACGCTCCGTCTGTCGAATGAGCTGGTACATCCGTTGTGCATCGATCGTGCCGCGCCCCTTCTCGTCGAGGTCGAGGCCGTGAGCGTCGCCCGGCGGCTTGCCATCGAGGGTCACTCGGAATGGGATAGGCAAGCCGTTTGCTGTCGGACCCATGACCAGGTGCAGATCGCGCGCGTGAAAACGAAACGCGACCTTGTCGCGCGAGGCGATCGATTGCACGGAATCGGATTCCACTCTCCAGCTGCCCTCCAGCGCCCACTCATTGAGGCGGAAGTGTGATGGATACGAGTACAGGCGCGAGCGATCCGGCAAGACAGTGCGCACGGAGGCGAAGCTGCTGGCATGCGCCGATCCGAGGTACGTCTCGGACGATTGCAGGTTGTGCCAGTCGGCACCAGCCTCCGCGCCGGCGCCGGAGACCGCAACGGGTGCCCGATCAAAAGAGCGCTGGCCCGCTTCCGTCAGCAGGCGCTGGATCGACGCTTCGACCTGCTCGTAGCCGCCCTCGCCGAACTTGCGGTCGCGGACGCGGCCCTGCCCGTCCAGTAGATAGATGGCCGGCCAGAACTGGTTGCTGAATGCGTCCCAGATCGCGTGGTTGCTGTCGACGGCGATAGGGTAGTCCACGCCCTGCTCGCGAGCGGCGCGCCGGATGTTTTCGACGTCGGATTCGAAGCGGAACTCCGGCGTATGCACACCGATCACGACCAGGCCGCTGTCGCGGTACTTTTCGTACCAGGCGCGCACCCAGGGCAGGGTGCGGCGCCAGTTGACGCAGGTATACGTCCAGAAGTCGACCAATACGATTTTGCCGCGCAGGTCGTCCGGGCCGAGCGGCCGCGAGTTCAGCCATGCGGTCGCCCGGCCGAACGAGACCGGCGAGCCCTTGTCCGGCAACGTGATTGGCGCAAACGATGTTGCTTGCCTCATGTGTTTGTCCTCCGCCGAAAGCCTGCCGAGTGTTGCGAGCGCCACGATGACGAACAGAAACGATGCAAGGATTCGCGCGTTCATGATCCCGGGTTGCGCGCCACCTGCGAAGTCGTGGTCGCCTGCGTCGCCTCGATCACGAGCCTGGCGACCTCGGCCGAATGCGAGACCATCACGACATGTGAGGCGCCGGGCACCACCTGCACGCGGCGGCCGTGGGCGCGCGTCGACATGAATACCTGCAACGCAGGCGGAATGGCACGATCGGCGCTGCCGTAGATGAACCACGAGGGCACCGTCTTCCATGCGGCCTCGGTCGCAGGCTCGTTGCCGGCGATGTCGGTTATCGGCCGCTGCGTCGCCGCCATGATTCGCACGCGCTCCACCGGCAGATCCGCGGCGAAGGGCGCGCGGAATTCCGACTGTTTGACGTACAGGTCGTTCCCGCCCGAGGCGAGCGGCGTGGACTCCAGGGCCGGACCCAACGTACTCCCGGGAAATTTGCCGTTCAGTCCGAAGGCGCTCTCGCCGACGTCGGGAGCGAATCCCGCGACGAACACCAGCGCCTTCACGTTGTCATTGCCCGCGGCAGCATTGCTGATGACAGCGCCGCCATAGGAATGCCCAACGAGGACGACGGGTCCGGCGATCGTCTTCACCACGCCGGAAACATACGCCGAATCGCTCGCGAGGCCGCGCAGCGGATTCGCGACGGCGATCACCGAATATCCCTGCGCCAGTAGTTTGGGAACGATGCCATTCCAGCTCGAGGCGTCGGCAAAGGCGCCGTGCACGAGCACGATGGTGGGCGCGCGCGTGCGCTCCTCAGCGCCGGCGACGAGCGCGGTAGCTGAAATACCCAGCAGCATCGCCGCCACCACAAGACGCTTCTTGAAGAGAGTGGAGAGCATGAAAAATTCTCCTGTGAATGTGTGAGCGCAATCTATTCGGCTCCGGCGGCCGTATTCGATTGCACGAAGGTGTAAGTGCAAGCGGGACCGACACCATCGTTCACTCGAAATGGCGCGCCAATCGTGATGTGGTAACGACGGGCCTGGTCTCGGGAGCAATGTGATGAAAGTTTCCCGTCTGCTGCGTGCCGCCGCTTGTTGCGCGTTCGCGCTGCCGGCTGTCGCGGCCGCCGACGAAGGCGGCTTCTACGGGTTGCTGCGATCGCGCGATCTATCGCCTTTCGGTTTCCTGCGTCTCGACATGCGGCCGGCACACGCAGTCGCGATCGAGCCCGGGACCTGGGCGCTCGAGACCGAAATTGGTTACCAGAACACCTGGGCGCTGAGCCCCGAGGTCGAGAAGTACCTCACCGGGCTCGAGCCCACCGGTCGTCGGCGGCTCGGCCCGGCGGAAGTTCAGGCGATCCGCGATCTGCCGGGTGAGAACTATCTGCTCGACCTCGAGGTTGGCACGATCGATTTTACGGCCCACTACAAGATCTCGCGCCACTGGGCGGCGTACGCCATCCTGAGCGCGATCTCATACCAGGGCGGATTTCTCGACAACACGATCGAGAATTTCCACCAGGCGGCGGGCTTCTCCACCTTCGGCCGTCCCGCGGTGCAGCGCAATCATGCGACGCTGATCTACGATCTCAAGGGCGCCCAGATCACGTTGCTGGACCGGCCCACCGACGGTGGCCTGCTCGACCCGACTCTCGGAGTGCGCTATTCCGGACTGCAGTTCTCCGACCGCTGGCGCCTGGTCCTGGAAGGCGCGGTCAAGGTTCCATTGCGGGGCGAGCGGCTGTTAGTGTCGACCGGCCGCACCGACTGGGGAGTTCAGGCCGCGTTGCAGCGCACTGGAACCCGGCACGGGTTCTTCGTCGATGCCGCGGCTGTCTACTACGCCGGCGCCAGTGAGCCGGCGCGGAATGACAGCCAGGTGATTCCAACTCTGCTGGTCGGCTACGAGTTCCGCTGGACGGAGCGCACCAACCTCAACATCCAGGCTTATGCCAGCAAGAGCGTCTACAACCATAACCAGACCGATCTCGAGGATCTGACCGGGGCGAAATACCAATACAGTGTCGGCTTGCGTCACCGCTTCGATCCCTGGCTCGTCACCTTTGGCTTCACCGAGAACGTGCAGAACATCAACAACACGCCCGACATAGGCTTTCAGCTGGGTTTGGCCTGGTTGCCGTCCCGCCTGCATTGAATGTGACGCAACGCCGCAAGCGCCGGACACCCGACCGATACTAAAGTGTCATCGACGGGAGAACTGCCCGCGCCGACATTGGGCGACGGGCTGCCCGGCGGGGAAGGGTTAGTTGCAGCACCTGGCACAACAGAGGCGTTTCGATCCAGCCAACGTCATGGTCGTCGTGACGTTCGTCGCCTATTCGGTCAGCTTCATGGACCGGCAGATCGTCAGCGTGCTCATCGAGCCCATCAAGGCGGAGCTGCACATTCCCGACGGGCAGATGGGAATGCTGACCGGGCTTTCCTTCGCGCTGTTCTACTGTCTCTTGAGCCTGCCCATCGCGGCGCTGTCGGATCGCATCTCACGCAAGCGAATCATCGTAACGGCGATGGCATTCTGGAGCGTCATGACCGCGCTGTTCGGCTTTGCGCGCAACTATGGCGAGTTGTTCGTCGCGCGCATGGCGGTCGGCGGCGGTGAGGCCGCGTTCGCGCCGGCGGTGTACTCGATGGTCGCCGACTATTTTCCCCCCAACAAGCGCGGCGCCGCGACCGGCATCATCGCGGCGGGCTCGATGGTGGGCGCCTCCTGCGGATTGATACTCGGCGGCTATGTGGCCGCGCACGCCGGTTGGCGTGCCGCGATGAAAGTGGCGGCCGTGCCCGGAATCATCCTTGCCGTCGTCTACGCGCTCGTGGTGCGCGAGCCGCAGCGCGAGCTATCTACCAGCGCCATCGCCGTCGCGCAGAAAGTGCCGCGATTCAGCGCGCTGGCTCGCGTCCCCGCCTACCTGCTCATCGTGGCCGCGGCGAACGGTGCCATGTTCGTGCTGTTCGCCTGCGTGCACTGGTTTCCGGCGTATCTCATGCGCACGCATCACATGAACCAGGCGGCGGTGGGCGCCGTGCTCGGCCCGGTGCTGGGCGGAGCCGGTGTAGCGGCCATGATCATCAGCGGTTTTGCGATCGACCTCGCCGCAAAAAAGGATGCGCGCTGGACGACCTGGATTCCCGCCATCGCCGCACTGGCTGGCATTCCCTTGCTGGCTCTATCTTTTTGGTCCAACGACCGGACCGTTGCGATCGCCTGCTTCGGTGGGGCCTATTTTGCGGTGATGTTCCAGTGCACGCCCATCGTGGCGGCGATTCAGAGCCTGGTGCTGCCGAGCCTGCGCGCCCGGGCGAGCGCGGTATTCATGCTTTCGACCACGCTCGTGGGAGCCGGCGCCGGTCCGACTCTCGCGGGATTTCTCTCCGAATTATACGAACCGGCGTACGGGCATGATTCGCTGCGCTACGCGCTGTTGACACTGACCCCGGTGTTGATCGTGTCGCCGCTGCTGCTCACGCTCGCGGCGCCATGGTTTGTCCGCGATCGACGCGTCGCCGTTGAAGACATGACAACGACACCTGCGGAGGGTCCGGCATGAATACCCAGGGTGAAGTCGTATACCTCGTCGACGATGAAGCCTGCGTGCGGGACGCCATTACGGACCTGCTGCAGACCGTGGACGTGAGCGTCGTCAGCTTCGAATCGGCGCAGGCCTTTCTCGAATACCGGCGCGACGACGCCGCGGGTTGTCTGCTGCTCGATCTGCAGCTGCCGGAAATGAACGGCCTCGAGTTGCAGGAACGGCTGGTGTGCACCTCGAGCCTGCCGATCATCTTCATCAGCGGACGCGGAGACATCGCCTCGAGCGTGCGCGCAATGAAACGCGGCGCGCTCGAATTCCTGACCAAGCCCATCGATGGTGGTGCGCTGCTGGAATCGGTGCGCACCGCGTTCCATCGCGACCGGGAGCTCCGCCTGCGCCAGGCCGAACTGACCGGCCTGCGCAACCGGCTGGCGACACTGAGCCCGCGCGAACGTGAAGTCTTGCCCTTGATTGTCGCGGGGTACCTCAACAAGCAATCGGCCGCGATGCTCGGCATCAGCGAGGTGACCTTGCAGATCCATCGCGGGCAGATCATGCGGAAGATGGCGGCGATCCACTTCGCGGATCTGGTCCGGAAATGCGGAATGCTGGGGATTCCCGGACAACGGCGGACGGATGTATCAGGTGAGCAACACCTGGATCGTTTCCAGTAGTTGGGTGTTGTCGAGCGGCTTCGGGAAGAGTTGGCGCGCGCCGGCCTCGAGCGCGGCTTGCTGCACTGCCGCTTCGCCGCGCGCCGTGATCACCAGCGACGGCAGCTGCATCTTTCGGGTGCGGATGATGCGCAGCAGCTCGATTCCGCTTATGCCGGGCAATCCGATGTCCGTGATCAGCAGATCGATGTCCGGCAAGCGGCCGGAATCCAGCAGATCTTCGGCACTGTCGTACGGAAGCACCTCGTAGCCGGCGACATCGAGCAGGCTGTCGAGAGCCTCGAGCACGCTCTCGTCGTCTTCCACCAGGGCAATCAGGAATTTGCTCAACCTAGCCTCGCGGCGGATGTATGCTGCGGGAAAACCGAAGCCACCGGCAATCGATGCGGAAGTGTTACCCATCCTTTGCCGCGGCTGCACTCATATGAAAGTGTGATACCTGGCAATCCTAGGTGTTACTAGGCTCCAGGCTGCCAGACCTCGATCGGGGAGTGTCATGAGCATTGCGAAGGGATGTGCTCCTGAATTGGAAGAGGCGCCGGTGTCGTCGCCGATGCCCGTGGTCTTCGTCCTCGATGACGATCCTCAGGTGCGCGAGTCGCTGGAGTGCCTCATCGATGCCGCCGGATGGCGCGCGCACGCGTTCGCGTCCGCGCAGGAGTTCCTGGCACGACCGCCGGCGCGCGCTCCCAACTGTCTCGTGCTCGATGTTTCGCTCCCGGACCTCAATGGTCTCGATCTCCAGCAGCGCATCGCGAACGACCGCTCGGAAATGCCGATCATCTTCATCACGGGGCACGGTAACGTTCCGATGTCGGTACGCGCGATGAAGGCCGGCGCAATGGAGTTCCTGACCAAGCCGTTTCGCGGCGACGAGATGCTGCGCGCAATCGGACAGGCCCTGGAGCGCAGCGAGGCCGTCGGCCGAAGGACGGAGCAGAAGCGGGCGCTGTTACGTCGTCATGAAACGCTCACGCCGCGCGAGCGCCAGGTCATGTCCCAAGTGGTACGCGGGCGCCTGAACAAACAAGTGGCCTTCGACCTCGGGATCAGCGAGATCACGGTGAAGGCCCATCGCGGCCAGGTGATGCAGAAGATGGGTGCCGATTCCCTGCCGGAGCTCGTGCTCATGGCAGCCAGGCTTGGGCTAGGTCCGACGGAGCCGCGTTCGGGAGAATGAATTGCGCGCGCTGTCCGCAGCACTACTGACCTTGGCCGGCGCAGTTGGCGTCGGCCGCGTCGCGTACGCCGAATCACCCGAGAACGGGCGCGCGCAGTTGCAGGAAGTGGTCGTCACCGCCGAGCGACGCCCGGAGAATGCGCAAACGATTCCCACCGCGGTGACGACCCTGTCGTCCGATGAACTCGCACAGGGCGGTGTCATCGGCACGACCTCGCTGTCGCAGGCCGCGCCCGGTCTCATGTTCATGCAGAGCGCCAATACCGCGACGCCGTTCATCCGCGGCGTCGGATCCACGATCACATCGGTTGGTGCGGAAGGCGCGGTATCGACGTATGTGGACGGCGTGTACGTCGCCAGTCTCAATGCCGCCGTCTTCGAGCTCAACAACGTCGAGCGCGTGGAAGTGGTCAAGGGTCCGCAGGGAACATTGTTCGGGCGCAATGCCACGGGCGGCGTGGTGCACATCATCACGCGCGCGCCTTCGTTCACGCCGTCGGCGGACCTGCAGTTGGGTTACGGCAACTACGAAATGTCTCACGGCAGTTTCTATGGCACGACCGGCCTCGGCGAACACGTGGCGATCGACTTCGCCGCCTATGGGCGCAATCAGGCCGATGGGTGGGGCGCGGACCTGACTACCGGTGAATCCGCCTTCACGCGCCACGATCTCGGTGCGCGCTCCAAGATGTTGTGGGTTCCCGGCGAACGCACCCGGGTCACCTTGTCCGTGGACTACAACCGTGCGCGCAATCAGGACGGACTCGGTTTCCACCTGATTTCTCCCGCGGTTGGAGTCGACGGCGTATCCCGCTATCACGGTTTCTATCAAACGTACGATGATCCCATCGATTCGAGTGACATCGGCCAGACCGGGGCGAGCCTCACCGCCAACCACGAGTTCTCATCGGCCCGCCTCGTCAGCATCACGTCGTGGCGCAACGCCGACGGGCTCATGTTGTTCGACCAGGACTCGACCCCGGCTCATGTCGTTCGCGCGTCGATCCATCAGCACGACCGGTCCGCGACCCAGGAATTGCAGTTGCAGTCGCGGGACGATGCGGCCCTGCCGTGGATCGTCGGTATCTACTATCTACACGATCGCGCGGCCTACGATCCGCTCGCGACTGCGGGCACGATCATCGCTCCCTCCGACGAGCGCCAGGTATGGAGCGCGCAGACCTCGAACTCCTACGCGGCCTTTGGCCAGGTGGTGCGCGGCTTCGGGGCGGATACCCACCTGACGCTCGGCGCGCGTTACACCCGTGATGAACGCGAGGTCTCCGGAGCCACTCTCGGCCGCACAGGCAGCGTCGTTTCGCAGCTCGCTCAGGGCGCGCAAGACGCGACTTGGAGCAAGCTCACGTGGCGAGCCGCGCTGGATCATCGCTTCACGCCGGACGTGATGGGCTATGTGTCCGCAGATCGCGGCTTCAAGAGCGGGATTTACAACCTGCTGGCATATACCGCGCCGCCCGTGCATCCGGAGACACTCGACGCTTATCAGGCGGGTCTCAAGACCGAGCTGTTCGAGCGCCGGCTGCGACTCAACGCGAGCGCCTTCTACTATGAATACGAGGATCTGCAGGTGCAGCAGATCATCTCGGGCTCCACCGTGGTCATCAACGCGGCCGGCGCCGTCATGAAGGGCATCGACACGGATATAGCCTGGGTACCCATCGACGCGCTTTCGATCCGTGGTGGTTTCGTACTGATGAAGGGTTACTACACGGACTTTCCCGACGCGCCGTTTTTCAGTCCGCTGGTCGACGCGGCCGGGCAGCCGACCGGTGGCAATCGGCAGTTCGCCGGTGACGCCACCGGCCTCGACACCGTGCGGACTCCGCGGCGCACCGCCACGTTGAGCGCGGCGTACCACAGGCTTTCGTCCATCGGCGGACTGCAGTTGTCCGCGAGCTTTTCGTACAACAGCGGTTTTGCCTGGGATCCCGACAACCGGTTGCGGCAATCCAGTTATGACCTGCTGAATGTTTCCGCCGGCTGGAATGCGCCGCACGGCAATTGGGGCTTGCAACTGTGGGGCAGCAATCTCAGCGGCACGCGCTATTGCGTCTACGCGGCCGCACGGGCATTGCTCGATTCGTGTTCGCCGGGCGCGCCGCGCGCCTACGGTGTCACGTTCAGCAGCCACTTCCGGCCGTGATCGACCCCGCATGGAATTTGCCGTTCTAGCGTCGTCACCGTTGCGCGGGGGCGAGCTTCCACTATTTCGGGGCGTGGTCGATGGTGCGCGTCCGGCGCTGTTCATCACGGCGGAAGTAAATTCATCCGCGCAGATCAAACGGCTCGAACAGGAATACGCGTTGCGCGGCGAGCTCGATTCCGCGTGGGCCGCGCGACCGGTGGCGCTGACGCGCAATGCCAGTCACGCCACTCTGACGCTCGAGGATCCGGGCGGCGAAACGCTCGAGTCCTTGCTCGACGGCGCGATGCAGCCCGAGCTCTTCCTGCGTGTTGCGATCGCGATTGCCCGCGCGATCCAGCGTACTCACGAGCGGGGCCTGATCCACAAGGACGTCAAGCCGGCGAACGTGCTGGTCGATGTCGCCCACGACGCGGCCTGGCTCACGGGCTTCGGGCTCGCTTCCCGCCTGGCGCGCATGAGCCAGCAGCCGGACGCGCCGGAGATGATCGCGGGAACCCTGGCCTACATGGCGCCGGAACAGACCGGCTGGATGAACCGGTCGGTGGATGCGCGCAGCGATCTCTATTCCTTTGGAGTCATCTGCTACGAAATGCTCACGGGCGTCCTGCCGTTCACGGCGGACGATCCACTCGAGTGGATCCATTGTCACATCGCGCGGCAGGCGATTGCGCCTGACAAGCGGAGCGCGACGGTGCCGGCGCAGCTCGCGGCGATCGTCATGAGACTGCTGTCGAAAACCGCCGAAGAGCGCTATCAAACAGCGGCTGGCCTGGCCGCCGATCTCGAACGCTGTCTTGCGCAGTTGCGGCGGCAAGGCACGATCGAGCTCTTCGTTCTCGGCACGCAGGACGCCTCGGGACGGCTGGTCATACCCGAGAAGCTCTATGGACGGTCTCGGCAGCTTGACCTGCTGCTGAATGAGTTCGAGCGCGTCGTTGCGGAAGGCGCGACGCGCTTCGTGCTCGTGTCGGGTTACGCTGGCGTCGGCAAGTCGGCGGTCGTGAACGAGCTGCACAAGGCGTTGGTTCCGCCACGCGGACTGTTCGCGTCCGGCAAGTTCGATCAGTTCAAGCGCGATATTCCGTACGCGACGCTCGGGCAGGCATTCCAGAGTCTGATGCGCCGACTCCTGGCGCAGAACGAGATCGAACTCGCACGCTGGCGCGACGCGTTGCGCGAGGCGCTCGGACAGAACGGACAGTTGGTCGTCAATCTAGTCCCCGAGCTCGAGCTCATCATGGGTGTGCAGCCCGCGACCGTGGAGCTTTCGGCCCAGGATGCGAAGCATCGTTTCCAGAGGGTGCTGCAGGCATTCCTCGGCGTTTTTGCGCGCGCGGAGCATCCGCTCGCCTTGTTTCTCGATGACCTGCAATGGATCGACGCGGCGACACTGGAATTGCTCGAGGAGCTGTCGTCCCGCACGGAAGACCTCTGTCTCATGTTGATCGGCGCCTACCGTGACAACGAGGTCGACGAGACGCATCCACTGGTTCGCGCGTTCGAAGTCATTCGTCGCGCGGATGCGCCGATCGAGGAGATCAAGCTCGCGCCCTTGTCGATCGCTGACGTCAGCCAGATGCTCATCGACTGCCTGCGCTGCGAACCGCAGCGCGCCGCCTCGCTCGCAAAACTGGTGCACGTGAAGACGGAGGGCAATCCGTTCTTCGCGATCCAATTCATCACCTCGATCGCGGACGAGGGCTTGCTGACTTTCGATCCGCGCGCCGCGCGCTGGGACTGGGATCCGGAGCGGATCCTGGCCAAGGGATACAGCGACAACGTCGCCGACCTGATGGTGCTCAAGTTGAACCGCCTGCCGCCACGCTGCCGCCAGGCATTGCAGCAGCTCGCATGCCTCGGCAACAACGTGGAGCGGGAACAACTGGCGTTGATGTACGAAGGTTCGCGCGAACAGATAGACGAGGATCTGCGCGAAGCGGTCCGCGACCGGCTGGTGTTGCCATCCGAGCGTGCCTATCGATTTCTCCACGATCGCGTCCAGGAAGCCGCGTATTCGTCCATACCCGAATGCGAACGCGCCGCGACTCACCTGCGCATCGGCCGGATGCTGGCCGCCAGTACGCCGGCCGCGCAGATCGAGGACAGCGTCTTCGAGATCGTGAGCCAGCTGAACCGCGGCGCGGCGTTGATCGCGTCTGCCGAAGAGCGGGCCCGTGTCGCCGAGCTGAATCTGATCGCCGGCAAGCGAGCGCTGGCTTCCGTCGCGCATGCGTCAGCCTTGGGTTATTTCGCCGCAGGGCTCGCGATGCTCTCCGAGAAAGACTGGGTCGAGCATTACCGGCTGGTGTTCGATCTCGAGCTGAACCGGGCGCGCAGCGAATTCCTGACCGTCGATTCGGCGGCGGAGCTCCGTCTCGAGATGCTCGCAACGCGAGCGACCGATCTCGCTGACCTCGCGGCGGTCGTGCACGTCCAGGTTGCGCTGTTCAACGTGCAAAGCAGGTCCGATCGGGCAGTCGCGATCTGTCTCGCGTATCTGCAGCGCATCGGGGTGAACTGGTCGGGACATCCGGGCGACGAGAAGATAGTCGAAGAGTACGAACTGCTCAGGCAACGAATCGCCGGGTACGACATCCGCGCCTTCATCGAACTTCCGGCCATGACCGATCCGGACTTGCTGCGCATGATGCGGATCCTCGGCTCGCTGACGGCCGCCGCCAATTGGGTCGACGCCAATCTCATGCACCTGTCGCTGCTCCGCATGGCGAACCTCAGCCTCGAACATGGCCTCAACGAAGAGTCGAGCATCGCCTTCATGTTTCTGACGCTGCTGCTGGGCCCGCGATTCGGTGACTTCCAGACGGGGTATCTATTCGGGCAGCTGGGGCTCGACGTGATCGACAAGCGCGGCCTGCACCGCTACAAGACGCGCGTCTACACTTCCTACGGCACTCTCGTGAACACGTGGCTGCGCCCGTTTCGCGAGAACTATCTGTATGCGCAGCGCGGCTACGAATCGGGTCTTGAAACCGGCGATTTCACCTGGGGAGCGTACGCGGCGCGCGGCCGGGCCGTCAGCCGCTATGCCTGTGGAGATCCGCTCGACGAAGTCGAGGCCGAGCTCGAAAACTGTTTGGCGTTTTCCCGCAAGGTGAAATTTCCGTCGAACGTGTGGATTGCCGCGATGCAGCTCCGCTTCGTGCGGCTGTTGCGCGGCTTGACCCCCAGCTTCACTTCGCTGAGCGATCCGGAATTCGACGAGGAAGCTTTTGAACGGAACTTCCCCACCGGTTCGCGCCCCCTGCACGATGTCGTCAAGTACTGGATGCTGAAGGCACAGACGAGATTCCTCGCCGACGATCTTGCGGCTGCGCTGGCCGCGGTGGTGCGCGCGGAAAGTTTCTGGGAGCTGACGATTCCAAACCCCGAATACGCCCAGTTCGTCTTGTACGCTGCACTGACACACGCGGCCTGTTTCGACGCTGCGCTTCCCGCAGATCGGCCCGGACACCTCGATGCCGTCGAACGCGGTCACCGCAAGCACGCTGCATGGGCACAGGACTGCCCGGAGAATTTTCGCAGTGGCGAGGCGCTCATCGGCGCGGAGATCGCCCGCATCGAAGGCCGCGAGCTGGATGCCGAACGTCTCTATGAAGCGGCCATCCGGTCGGCGCGCGAGAACGATTTCGTTCCCTACGAAGCAGTGGCACAGGAACTGGCGGGGCGGTTCCACGCCGCGCGCGGATTCGAGACGATACGCGATGCCTACCTGCGCAACGCGCGGGCCAACTACCTGCGCTGGGGCGCGCACGGCAAGGTTCGACATTTCGATCAGAAATACCCGCACCTCGCCGCGCCGATGCAGGCATCCGGATCCGCCCACACGATCGGCGCCCCGATGGAACAGCTGGATCTCGCCACCGTCATGCGGATGTCGCAGGCGGTTTCGGCAGAAATCGAGTTCGACCGGCTCATCGAAATCCTCATGCGCATGGCGCTCGAGCATGCCGGGGCGCAGCGCGGGCTCCTGATCCTGCCTCGTCGCGACGCGATGCGGATCGAGGCCGAAGCCGTCACGCGCGCCGATTCGGTCGAAGTCCGGCGCCCACAGATGTTGCGCATCGACTCGACGGTGTTGCCGGAATCCGTTTTCCAGTTCGTCATGCGCACGCGCGAAACGGTGCTGTTGCACGACGCGATGTCGCAGGAGCCGTTCTCCTCGGATGAGTACGTTCGCCTGAATTCGAGTCGCTCGATACTGTGTCTGCCGATCATCAAGCAGACCCAGCTGATCGGCGTGCTGTTTCTCGAAAACAACCTCGCGTCAGCCGTGTTCACTCCGGCGCGGATCGCCATGCTCAGGCTGCTCGTTTCCCAGGCCGCGACCTCGCTCGAGAACGCGCGCCTGTACATGAAATGGAAAGATGCCGATGCGTTCCTGGCGCAGGCGCAGCGCCTGAGCCACACCGGCAGCTTCAGCTGGTGCCCCTCCGAGGATGAAATCGTGTACTCGCAGGAGGCCTACCGGATTTTCGCCATGACTCCGTCCGATGAATTGACGCTGGAAAGCACTCTGCAATACATCCATCCCGATGACGTGCAGCGGGTGCGGCAGGTGTCCACGGAGATCTCGCGTACCGGCAAGGACTTCGAGCTCGAGAATCGCCTCAAGCTGCCGGACGGTTCGATCCGCCACCTCAAGGTGGTTGGGCATCGGTTCATCGGCGACCGCGGTGAAGAGCGATTCATGGGCGCGGTGATGGATGTCACCGCGTTCAAGGAGGCGGAGGAGCGGCTGCGCAAGGCGCAGGCCGAGCTCGCCGACATGGCGCGGCAGACCGAGATGGGGGAGCTGGCATCGCTGATCGCGCATGAGATCACGCAGCCGCTCGCGGCCATCGTCACGAATGCCGACAGCTGCCTGCTGTGGCTCGCGAAGGATCAGCCGAACATCGCCAACGCGAAAAAAGCCGCGGAGCGCATCGTCAAGAACGGCCACCATGCCGCCGATGTGATCCGCAGCATTCGGGCGCAGGCGCGCAAGGCGGCGGCGGAACTGCTGATGCTCGATCTCAACCGGTTGCTCGAAGATACCCTCGAGCTCATGCGGCCGGATCTGCAGCGCCGGGCGATCGCACTCGAGGTGTGCCTCGACTCGGCGCTCCTCTCGATCAAGGGCGATGCGACGCAGTTGCAGCAGGTGGTCGTGAACCTGGTGTCGAACGGCGTCGATGCGATCGAGGCGCGGACACTTTCCCCGCGCAGGCTGCGCGTGAGCACCCACCGTGACGACAGTTGCGCCATCGTCGCGGTCGAGGACTCCGGCATCGGCATCGACCAAGCCGTCGCGGCGCGAATATTCGAACCCATGTTCACCACCAAAGCGCAGGGCATGGGTCTCGGCCTCTCCATTTGCCGGTCGATCATCGAAAGTCATGGCGGGCGGCTCTGGGTGGAACCGAGGCCCGGTGGGGGCAGCATTTTCCGCTTCAGCATTCCCGAGGCGGTCTGACACCGACACCATCGTTCAATCGCGCTGCCGAGCAAACGCGCGCATCCTTTTGGCGTCCGAACCAACGCTCGAACCGGGAGGAGACCTTCATGAGCGCGTCAACCACGGCGATGGCCTCATCCACCGGCAAATACGGCGCCGCATTCTGGGAACGCCTGTGGCGCATGAGTGGCATCAACTTCGTCCTGTTCGTGATCATCGCCGCGGCCGTCTTCGGAGACGGGGCGGATCACACGCGAGTTTCGATTTCCGCGTTCGTTGCCGGCATGGCGGTTCTCAATCTCCTGTGGTTCGCCGCCGCCCTCAGGGCGACGCTGGCCGACGCTGGACAGGACGGCTGGGGTGCCGCCGCGACCGCGGCGAGCAGCGCGGTTGGGGTCATGTTCCTGTTGTTGATCGCGCTTGCCGCGGTACGGCCAGTGGCAGCGGGACTCGGCGAATTCGCCTGGGGCGGCTTCGTGTTGAGTTCGTTTCCGCGCGCGATGCTCATCATGTCCGGATCCTTCGGGTTGTGGCGCGCCAGACTGATCTCGAACGCCGAGTTCGCCGTCGGCGTCGCCTTCGTGGTGTTAGCCCTGACGGGCGGCGCCACGTGGGCGAGCGAAGGGTTCTGGGCGCCGGATGGTGCGTGGTCTCGGCTCGTATCGCCGATCCTCGGTCTCGTGTGGGTGCTGGCGGCAAGCGGAGTCCTCCTGCGCCGCAGTCCCGCCACGCGCAGCGGATGGTGATTTCCTTTCGACGTACGGGAGTCGCCGATGTCCGAGGCCAGAACACTGCTGGTGAACGGCCAACCGCAGACGGTGAATGCACCGGACGACATGCCGTTGCTCTGGGTGCTGCGCGACTTGCTCGGCCTGACCGGCACGAAATTCGGCTGCGGTATCGCCCAGTGCGGTGCGTGCACGGTCCACATCGACGGCCAGCCAGTGCGCTCATGTCGCCTGCAGCTGGGTGCGGTGGGCGGGCGTGCCGTCACCACCATCGAGGGCATCGGCAAGTCCGAGGCCGGCGCCCGTGTCCAGAAAGCCTGGCTCGATCTCGAGGTCGTGCAGTGCGGCTACTGCCAGTCCGGCCAGATCATGTCGGCAGCGGCACTGATCGCGAACACGCCCAAACCTGACGACTCGGACATAGACGCCGCGATGGCGGGAAACATCTGCCGCTGCGGTACCTACGTACGGATTCGCGCGGCCATCAAACGGGCGGCCTCGAGCTCATGATCCCGGCGCCGACACGCCGTTCCTTCATCCAGGGCGCGCTCGCCGGTAGTCTGGTGGTCGCCTTTCATGTTCCCGCGTACGCCGCCAACGAGCCGGAACAGGCGACCGATGACTCGCGGAACAAGTTCGCGCCCAACGCCTTCATCCGCATCGATCGATCAGGGCAAACTACTCTCGTCATGCCCCAGGTCGAAATGGGGCAGGGCGTCTACACCTCGATCGCGATGATTCTCGCGGAAGAGCTCGATGCCGACCTTGCGACGGTCGTGCTGCAGCACGCGCCGTCCAACGAGAAGCTGTACAAGAACCCGCAGCTCGGAGTCCAGGCGACCGGCAACTCCAACTCCATTCGTGCGTTCTGGCTGCCGCTGCGCACGGCGGCCGCGGCGACCAGGGCCGTGCTCGTGCAGGCGGCATCCCAAGCCTGGCGCGTCGATGCCGGCAGCATCCGCACCGAGAATGGTGCGGCCATTCACGATGGCAGCGGCAGGCGTCTGGCCTATTCGGCGCTCCTCGATCGCGCACAGAAACTCGCCGTGCCAAGCGATCCGGTTCTCAAGGATCCGCGGAATTTCAAGCTCATCGGAAGTCCACTCAAGCGTTTCGACACGCCGCGCAAGGTGAACGGGGAGGTCGTGTACGGCATCGATGCGATGTTGCCGGGCATGAAGTTTGCGATGTTTGCGGCCTGCCCGGTCTTTGGCGGCAAGGTCGCGCACGTCGACGACGCGGCGGCCAAGGCGATCGACGGCGTGCGGCAGGTCGTCGTGCTGGACGATCTCGTCGCCGTCGTCGGCGATCACACCTGGGCGGCCAAAGCCGGGCTCGAGGCGCTGACTATCCACTGGGACTTTGGCGCGCAGGCGCAGTTGTCGTCGGAGGACATCTGGCGGCAGCTGCGCGACGCAAGCCGCAAGGACGGCGTGGTCGCCAAGAACGTGGGCGACATTGCGCAGGGACTGGCGCGCGGCGAGCGCTTCAACGCAGAGTACGAGATGCCGTTCCTGGCCCACGCCACGATGGAGCCGTTGAACTGCACGGTGCACATGAGGCCCGACTCCTGCGAACTGTGGATCGGTACGCAGATCATCGCGCGCGTCCAACAGACCGTCGCCAGGCTCACCGGGTTTCCCGAAGCAAAGGTCCTGGTGCACAACCATTTCCTCGGTGGCGGATTCGGACGGCGGCTCGAGCCCGATATGGCGTTGACCGCGGTGCGCATCGCGCAGCACGTGGACGGGCCCGTGAAGGTGATCTGGTCTCGCGAAGAGGACGTGCAGCACGACATCTATCGTCCCTGTTACCGGGACGTGATCGAGGCGAGCCTGGCCGACGGCAGGCTGGGCGCTTTCAAATACAAGGTGTGCGGTTCGTCCATCCTTGCGCGCTGGGCGCCGCCCGCGTTCGTCAACGGCATCGACGGTGATTCCGTCGACGCGGCGGTCGACATGCCGTACGGCATTCCGGATTTCCGCGTCGAGTATGTGCGGGTCGAACCGCCCGGGGTCCCGACCGGCTTCTGGCGCGGCGTCGGTCCGAACAACAATGTCTTTGCAATCGAATCCTTCGTGGATGAGTGCGCGCGCAAGGTCGGCAAGGATCCGGTCGAGTTTCGACGCTCCATGCTCGACAAGACGCCGCGCATGCGCGCCGCGCTCGAGCTCGTGGTTGCGAAGTCGGATTGGGCAAAGCCGCTGCCGGCGCGCGTCGGACGGGGCATCAGCCTCTCGCCTGGCTTCGCCAGCTTCCTGGCCACGGTGGTCGAGGCCGAGGTCGACGCGCGCGGTGAGGTCAAGGTCCGGCGGGTGACGGCGGTGATCGACACCGGCATCGTGATCAATCCGGACACCATCGAAGCGCAATTGCAGGGTGGCTTCATATTCGGCATCACGGCGGCGCTGTACGGCGAGATCACGATCAAGCAGGGCCGCGTGCAGCAGTCGAACTTCCACGACTACCGCATCCTGCGCATCAACGAGACGCCGGCCATCGAGGTGCACATCATCAAGAGTGGTGAGGCGCCGGGCGGCATCGGCGAAGCTGGCACGACGGGGATCGTACCGGCGCTGCGAAACGCGATCTACGCGGCCACCGGCGTTGCGCTGCGGCGCATGCCCATCGACCGGCGCGCGCTCGCGGCGAAGGGGAATGCATGAGCGTCGTCTCGTGGTACGCGGGTTTGGGGCGCGGACGGCGCAGATTGCTCATCGCGGCGGCCGCGGCGGCGCTCCTGGGCGCGGGCACTCTCGTGTATCTCATCGGCCCGGCGCCGATGGATTTTGCCGGCGGCAGGCGGGTCGCGTTGGCCAGCTACTCGGCCGGTGATCCCACGGGAGTGCCCGCCGCCCTGGCGAATGAATCCCTGGTGAAGAAGGGCGAATACCTGGCGCGAGCCGCGGATTGCGTCGAGTGCCACACGGCGAAGGGCGGTGCGGAGTTCGCGGGCGGAGCGCCATTCGTGCTGCCATTCGGGACGCTGTACTCCACCAACATCACGCCCGACCCGCGCACCGGGATCGGTGCCTACACCGATGCCGAGTTCCTGCGTGCCGTGCGTCGCGGCGTGCGTCGCGACGGCGCGCGGCTCTACCCGGCCATGACCTTCGCTTCGTACCGATTTCTGAGCGATGCCGACGTGCTGGCGATCAAGGCCTATCTGTTCAGTCTCGCGCCCGTCGAGGCACCGGGCCAACCGAATACGCTGGGCTTCCCGTTCAACCAGCGCTGGGCGATCGGAGCCTGGGGGATGCTGTTCGCGCCTGATCGGCGGTTCGAGCCCAACGCGGAACGCAGTGCGGAATGGAATCGCGGCGCCTACCTCGCCGAGGCGTTGGGGCATTGCGGCGAGTGCCACACCCCGCGCAACTTTGCGTTTGCGCTCGACAACCGCCGGAAGTTCGGCGGCGCCGACACCGCGGGCTGGCGCGCGTACAACATCAGCGCCGACCGGGCAACGGGGATCGGCGCCTGGGAAGACGCCGCAGTCCTTGCCTATCTACACACCGGCCACGCCGCGGGACACGGCACGGCGGGTGGACCCATGGCCGAAGCCATCGACGCCGGGCTGCGCCATCTGACATCCGGCGATCTCGAGGCGTTGATCACCTACGTGCGCAGCGTGCCGGCGACCGTCGAGCGCGACAGCGCGCCGATCGTGAGCCAGGCGGCATCCGCGTCGCACCGGGACGGAACGAACGCGGATGATCGGGGCAAACAGATTTATGCCGGCGCCTGCGCGAGCTGTCACGGCTGGAGCGGCGAGAGTCCGCTTGCGGCAATGGCGACACTGACCGGTGCTCGGGCCGTCAACGACGTCAACGGCCGCAATGTCGCTCAAACCATCATTCACGGCTCGCACCGTGACGCGCTGGCGGGCGGTTTGGAAATGCCGGCGTTCGGCGACGCCTATTCCGACAGCGAGATCGCGGCCGTCACCAACTACGTCACCGGACGGTTCGGCGCGCAAGCCGCACGCCTGGGAGAGATGGACGTCGCGCAGCTGCGTGAGGAAAGCGGCTCGCCGTGAACGCCGCGCCGGGGCCCGACCCGCACGAATCCTCGAGCGCCGCGCTGCTGGCATTCACCGCCGGCGCCACCGACACGATCGGATTCGTCGGGCTGTACGGGCTGTTCACCGCGCACGTGACCGGAAACTTCGTGTTGTTGGGTGCGTCGATCGCCGAGCATCGCGCCGGCGTGCTGGCGAAGCTGCTGGCGCTGCCAGTGTTCATCATCGCAGTTGCCGGCGCGAGGCTGTTCGAGCGCAGCCGGACGCGGCGCGACGCTTCGGCCGCGATGCCGCTGCTGGGCGCGGAGCTCGCATTCCTCGGGGGATTTCTCGCGATCGGATGCGTTGCATCTCCGGCTGCGGACGCCGATGCGCCGCTCGCGATCGCGGCAGGTTTCATGGGAGTACTCGCCATGGGAATCCAGAACGCCCTGTCGAGGACCGCATTCAGCGCGCTCTCGCCCACGACGGTCATGACGGGCAATGTCACGCAGCTCACGATCGATGCGGTCGACCTGCTCGCGGGCGGAGAGCCCGCGTTGCGCGGCAAGACCCTCGCGCGGTTTCGAAAAATGGCGCTGCCGGTCGCGGGTTTCGCACTCGGCGCCGCGGCCGGTGGATTGGGTTATCTCGGATTCGGCTTTCTTGCGGCAGCGTTTCCCATGGTCAGCGTGCTGGCAACCATGATCGTCATGTCATCGGCTCGACGCTGATGGCCACCGCCTCCGTGTAGGTAACGTCGACTTCGTCACCCACCTTGAGCTTGCTGATGAACTCTCGGCCCTGTGGAGTCTGCACCGGCAGCGAGCGGCTGACTCCGTCGGACCCGTAGAAGGTGACCACGTGATTGCGGTTGTTCACGTTGGTGATACGCACGGTGCGGTGAGTTTTCGTCCCGACGACGCCGCTCGGTTTGGCGCCTTCCGGTGCGCGACCGAGCGCCGTCGTGGTCACCGGCTCCTCCGTGTCGCCGGATCCGTCACCGCGCCGACGCAGCTCGGCGGCGAGGCCGGTGTAGTAACGGACGACGACGCGGTCTCCGGTCCGCACCTGTGCGAAGTTGCGGACCGAGGGAGCAACCTGCATCGCGATGGAATCTCCGTCGGTGCCGCGCAGCGTGACCACGCGGGAATGGCCGTCGATGCCTTCAACGGTCGCCGACACCTCGTCGACGGTCTCCACGTTGACCGGTGCAGGCGGCTGCGTTGCGCACGCAACGGCCAGCACCGCGAAACTCACGGCGCTTGCGTGGAAGCGAATCGATGTAGGCGCTGACATGAGAACTCCTGGATGAATTGCTGGTGACGATGACAGCACAGGCGCGACGGGCTTTCGAGTGCACGAAGGTATCTAGAAAGTGAACTGCGCCCACGCGGCGCCGAAGTTGCCGGATTGCCCGCCAGCCTCGCGCACGAAGCGGCCCGGTTCGAAGTACACATAGGTGGCGCTCAAGTTCAAATGCGGGTTGGCTTCCCATTCCGCCAGCAGCGAAAGTTGTTGGCCGATGTAGTTTGATGCACTGGCGGCGGTGCTGCGCACCGGCGCGAGAGGCGGCGCATAGAAGGCATCCTGCCGGGCGTATTTCCACAGGCCATTCCAGCTCAGAGTCGCGGCGACACGCCGGGGCAGAGTCAAGGTGATGTTCGGCTGAACGTCCACGAGATTGGCGGGCGTGGCGACGTTCGCCTCGGAAAAATACGGCAGCCGCGGAAACAGCGGATTGAAAGTGCCGAGCGTCCGGTCAGCGGGATCCCGATCTCCGCTGATGACATCCGCCTTGAGGCCGAAACGTGGCGATCCGCGCCACCTCGACACCACGTAACCCACGTCCGCGGACAGTGTCCAGGCGCGAATGTCGAGATCGCCGAAGGCGCCCCATTGCCAGGCGCCCTCGAGGTTGAGATCCAGAGGAGTCAGCTCGCCAAAGAGCCGAGCTCCGATCGTGTGCCGCCGCTCCGTCGCGCGACCCGCCGAAAAGACCGCGCCCTCGCGATCGAGGCCAAGATAGTAGAAATCGGCGGCGAGCCGGTTTTCTCCGGCCGCGGCGCGCGTCACATACAAGCCCCAGAAATCCTGCGCGGCCGAACTGCGATCGTCGAAGCGGCCGGATTCAGGACTGACGGGCCTCACGAAGAACGCGTCGAGGCGGGTGTGCCCGGCCGAGGACCAGGAAATGCGCGCGCCGTCGAATGTCCGACGGATGTTGGGACTCTCGCGCAGCGACACCAATCGCGACGAGCCGAGCTTGAGCTCCTGGCGGCCGGCTCGCAGCAGCAGTTGCCCGCCGCCGGCCTCGAATCCGGTTTCCGCGTACGCCTGCAGCACATCGGCCGGATCGTCCTGCGTCGGCGGCGGCTCGCCGTCCCACCCAGTCGCCGTGCCGCTCACGGTTTCGATGCGCGCGCCAAGCCGGTTCCCTGCGTGCATGTCGACGGCGAGGTACACGCGGTGGAGTAGATAGTCGTTGTGCGCCGGTTCGGCGAGGCCGAATACCGGGTTGTCGGAGGTCTCGAAGCGCTCGCGCAGCTCGCCGCTCAACGTCATCGCCGGCGGCTCATCGCCATCCGCCGCGGTCTCTTGCGCCATCGCCGGCGCGGCCAGGAGAGCCGCCGCGACGCAGTACTCAATTCGACGCGCGGCGGACCCGCAGGTCATACCAGGCCACCAGCACGAATCCGCCGACCAGGCCGAGATGTTCGAAGAAGCCATTCATCGCCATGAAGCGTTCCGGCTGCGGCATTTCCCAGAATCGATTCGCGATGAAGGTCGCGCTCAACGTGAACACGGCCAAGGCGAGTGCGCCGAGCCAGCGCCAGAAGCCGAGGACGATCGCGAGCGATGCACCCAGTTCCAACACGATGGTGGCACCCGCGAAGAACGCGGCGGGTTCGAGTCCGAAGTGATGCATTTCGCCGAGCGCACCCTGGAAGTCGAGCAATTTCACCAGGCCTCCCTGCAGGTAGGCCGAGCACAGCAGCAGCAGCGCAATCCGGAAAAGTGCCGGTGTTGAAAATCGCGCGGCGGGGGCGGAGGCAGCCCGCATGTTCAGAACGCCCAACATGCGCACCCCGAATCACCCCACAAGGAATGCGCTTCTGCTGCTGTAGCTCGTACATGAGTGTGTGGGTGCGCCACGCACGCGTTCACTAACAACCCGGATTCGGGCTCCGTCTGATATCCGCCGAAATGCCGGACGGGTGACCAGTCGGGCATGGCCGGCGGCAGGGGCGGGGCGAGATTCGCGTACCGCTCGGAGGCGTGAACCACTTTTCCTCCCACCATTGTGAGGACCGAAGTGAGGTCGGAGATCTGGTCGTCCGGCACGCTGAAGTAGTCGTCCGACAACACGGCGAGGTCGGCCAGCTGGCCGGCGGAAATGCGGCCCTTTTTGCCGGATTCCGAGGAAAACCAAGTGTTTGAGTCGGTCCACAGCCGCAGGGCGGTGTCCCGGTCGACCCGATTCGACTCCTTATATATGTGCATCCCACCGACCGTCCTGCCGGTCACCAGCCATTCGAGCGCAACCCAGGGGTTATACGAGGCAACGCGGGTGGCGTCGGTGCCGACACCGACCGATACGCCGGCGGCGAGCATGCGACGGATCGGCGGCGTGCGCTCCGCGGCCGCGGGCCCGTATCGTTCGACGAAGTACTCGCCCTGGTACGCCATGCGGTGCTGGACGGCGATGCCTCCGCCCATCGCAGCGATCCGGTCGATGTTGCGATCCGAAATCGTCTCGCAGTGATCGAAGAACCAGTGCAGGCCGTCGAGCGGCGCGTCGCGATTCACCTTCTCGAAGACATCGAGCGCGCGCGCGATCGTTTCGTCGTAGGTCGCATGCAGGCGCCACGGCCAGCGCTTCTCGACGAGCAGGCGGATGACGCCCTCGAGATCGGCTTCCATGTTGGCTGGTAGTTCGGGGCGGGCGACTCGAAAGTCTTCGAAGTCCGCGGCGCTGTACACCAGCATCTCGCCGGCGCCATTCATCCGGAAGAAATCATCGCCGTGACCTGGTCTCACCTGGCTCGACCAGTTGCGGAAGTCGGCCAGCTCCTCGCGCGGCTTCTGCGTGAAGAGGTTGTAGGCGATGCGCACGGTCAGCTCGCCGGCCGCATGCAGCTCTTCGACGACGCGGTAGTCGTCGGGATAGTTCTGCGCGCCGCCGCCGGCATCGATCACGCCCGTCACGCCGAGACGGTTCACCTCGCGCATGAAGTGACGCGTGGAGTTTTTCTGATACTCCAGCGGAAGTTTGGGCCCGCGCGCGAGCGTGCCATAGAGAATCGCGGCGTTGGGGTTCGCCAGCAGCAGTCCGGTCGGGTTGCCGCGCGTATCGCGTACGATCTCACCGCCGGGAGGATTGGGCGTGTCGCGGGTGTATCCGACGGCGCGCAGCGCGGCCGCATTCAACAAGGCGCGATCGTACAAATGCAGGATGAACACCGGCGTGTCCGGCGCGATGGCGTTGAGCTCGTCGAGCGTCGGCAGACGCTTCTCGGCAAACTGATGTTCGGTGAAGCCACCGACGACGCGCACCCACTGCGGCGCCGGAGTGCGCGCCACCTGGGCCTTCAGCATGCGCAGCGCCACGGCCAGCGAGCGCACGCCATCCCAGCGCAGCTCGAGGTTGTAGTTGAGGCCGCCGCGGATCACGTGCATGTGGCTGTCGATGAGCCCGGGGATGGCGCGGCGGCCATCGAGGTCGATGACCCGCGTTTTCGCGCCGCGCAGGCGCATCACTTCGCGGTCCGTACCGACAACGGTGAAGCGGCCGTCCGCGATCGCCACAGCCGTCGCCTCGGGCGCCGCGCGTTCGAGCGTCGCAATCCGGCCGTTGATCAACACGACGTCGGCATCCGTGTTCATACGTCACACCTCTGCGTGGTACGCGCATCGTCATCGGCCATTCGCACCGCTCCCGGAAGTTCACCGAACACATGGGACGCGCACTGCGCACGCGTCCACGCGGTGGTGACCGGTTTTTCCGCTAGCAGGCGTTTCGCGATCGGCACGACCTGTTCACCCAGCAGAATGCCTAACAACCCGACCAGGGCGATCACCGGGGGTGCGGGGGAGCGGACGTTGAGCAGTCCGTAGACGATGCCCACCAGCAATCCGGCGCCTAGCGATACGAGGTAGATCTTCACGCGGCCTTGTCCGCCGAATGGCTTTCGCCACCGGAGAACATCTTCTTGGCGTAGGTGATGCCGAGACCATAGGCACCGGCCAGTTCCCTGGCGATTCCGGTAGTCAGGTCGTAGGTCTCGACGCGCGCCCAGTCGCGCTGCAGCTCGAGCAGGTACTGCACGGACGTGAGCGGACGCGCGCCGGCCTGGATCATGCGCTGCACGGCACGCTCATGGCCCTCGGCGGACAGGTCACCGCAGGCATCCGTGATCACGTACACCTCGAAGCCCTGTTCGAGCGCAGTCAAGGCAGGGTCGACGATGCAGACGCTGGTCCAGAGACCCGCGAGCACGATGCGCTGCTTGCCGCTCTCGTTGATCTGCTTGACGACCGGGGCGTCTTCCCAAAGGTTCATGTTCGTGCGGTCGAACAGTCGCTGGCCCGGGAACGCGTCGGTGATCTCGCTGAACATTGGTCCCGAGAAGGTCTTCTCGGCCGCGGTCGTCAGCACCGTCGGGACGCCGAAGCCGGCGGCGGACCGCGCGACCAGCGCCGCATTCGTGCGCAGCAGTGCCACGTCGATCGAGCGGGTGGCGAACGCCATCTGTGACTGGAAATCCACCAGGATCAGCAGGTGATCCTTGGGGGTGAGTAGTTTGGAGCCCGGCGTGGGCGTGGCCTTGATCGACATGGGAAACCTCGATGCCTTGTTGATGGGATTGGCTAGTTAGTGAGAGATTTAGCAGAGCCGCGTACGCGCGACCATTGAACGAGGGTATATTTCAACC
Source organism: Steroidobacteraceae bacterium (assembly GCA_035995425.1). Classification (GTDB taxonomy): domain Bacteria; phylum Pseudomonadota; class Gammaproteobacteria; order Steroidobacterales; family Steroidobacteraceae; genus CADEED01. The sequence goes on along the minus strand of DASYKM010000134.1, from coordinate 13,746 downwards.
GAGCGCGATCAGTACGGCCATGGTCGCGAAGAGACAGCCGCTGGCCGCGACCATCAGCCAGAGCGGATTCCCATCGGAGGCGGTATCGCGATCGTCCGGCGCGGTGGAATCGTTGGCGGCTTCGGCGGCGGGTGCGGCGATCCGTGCTTGCGGATAGCCGTGAAGGTCCGGCCCGACGTGTACGACCAGGCTTTCGGACAGTGGTGCGGGTGTGCTCATGGGATCTCCTCGTGCGTGCGATGCGGATGACTCGGCATGGCGCGAGGATGGCCTTCGCAGCGCCGGAATCCAGTGCACCTTCGTATCTCGCCCGAACGGGGCGGGACGCGAAACCATCGTCTAATCGCGTAGCGCGCTCTCTTTTGTTTGCATACGCGCATGAGTGCAACCGAGTACCAATTCGCACCGGCGGAACACCCGCTGATGGCCGGCAGTCCCTACACGCCGGCGCATCCCGGGTGGCGGCGTGGTGTCTACGCCGTCATCGCCATCCAGTGCGCCGTCACCGCGACGCTCGGCAATGCGCTCGTCAGCACGAACATCGCGAACATCGCCGGTTCCCTCGGCGAATATGCGGCCGCGATCTCACTACTGCCGGGGGCGTTCGTCGCGATGAACGCCACCGGCAATCTCTCCATCGTCAAGGCGCGAATCGAGTGGGGCATCCCCTCGGTCACGAGGGGTGCGCTCGGCCTGTACGCGCTGGCCGCCCTGTTGCAGCTCGTGTGGCCGACCTACTCGCTTGCATTGGTGACGCGCGCGGCGAGTGGACTCTGCGCCGCGGCGTTGATCACGCTCGGCATCTACTACCTGTTCCAGGTCATCCCGCCGAAGTTGCGCCCGCATGCGCTGGTCGCGGGCATCGGCCTCACCCAGATCGGCACACCGCTCGCACGCCTGTTTCCCGTGGAGATGCTGGCGCAGCACCATTGGCAGAATCTCCACCTGATCGAGCTCGCGTTGCCGCTGGCAATGCTCGCGAGCATTACCGCGTTTCCACTGCCGAAGAGTGATCGCGGCAAGGCGTTCCAGCCGCTCGACTTCATGACCATCGCAATGACGGTGACGGCGATGTTGCTGCTCGCAGCCGTGCTGAGCGAAGGCAAGGTGTACTGGTGGACGGACACTCCGTGGTTGGGCTGGACCCTGGTCGCCGCCATCCCGCTGCTGACCGCGGTCATCGTGATCGAACGCCATCGCAGCAAACCGCTGCTGTTTCCCGACTGGATCGGCACCGGGGTCATCCTGCGATTTGCAGCGGTCGCGTTGCTCATGAGGCTGGCGCTCGCCGAACAAACCTACGGCTCGGTCGGGCTGCTCGCCTCGAGCGGCCTCAACAATGAGCAGCTGCGAATCCTCTTTCTATTCGTACTCGGAGCCATGATCGCCGGACTCGCGGTGGCGGTATTCACACTCCATCCACACCGGATCCGCGAGCAGGTGATCGTTGCCGCGTTGAGCATCGCACTCGGTGCCTGGCTGGACAGCCAGGCCACCAATCTCACCCGCCCGCATGAGTTGTACCTCAGCCAGGCGTTGATCGGATTCGGCACCACGCTGTTCATCGGTCCCACGCTGGCCTTCGGATTCCTGCGCATGCTCGAGCGCGGCCCGGCGTTTTTCGTGACCCTGGTCGTGCTGTTCAGCACCACGCAGAACATCGGCAGCATCGCCGGATCCGCGCTGCTCGGCAGTTATCAGACCATCGCGGCGCGCACGCACGCCGCCGCGCTGGCGGAACATCTGGTCGGCACGGACCCGCAAGTCGTGGCGCGCCTGCAGGCTGGGTCGAGATTGCTGGCGGGTGGGGTCGCCGATCCTGCGCAGCAGGCGGCGATCGGCGGCTCGTTGCTCGCACAGGCCCAGGCCCGCGAGGCCGCGGTGCTCGCTTTCAATGACGTTTTCCGTTTCGTCGCGCTGCTGGCCGTCGCCACCGCGCTGTTTCTAGCAGTTCTCGTATTGCGCGATCACTGGCGCCAGCGCCGTGTCGCTACCCGGGAGGTGAGAGCATGAACGCCGTCGTCGAACTATCTACCCCAGAACGGGCCGTCAGTGTGCCCGCGGTCCAGCCGCTGCCAGCGACAGCGCCAGTGCCAGCAACGGCGCCTCCGCCCGCGCCACATCCCGAAATTCCTCCGCCAAGTCAGCCCGTGGTCCATCCCGCGGCGCTGCCCGCGACCCAACCGCCAGCAACGGTCTGGCAGTCACCGCGCAAACGCTTCGGCACCACGGCGCTCATCGTGCTGTTCGCCGCCGGCGCGCTGCTTGCGGTGCTGAGCGCGTGGAACCTGCCGCCGTTCGCGGGCGGAATGGAGCGGACCGACAATGCCTATGTGCGCGGCCTGACGATGACGGTCGCTCCGCAGGTGAGCGGCTACGTCGTCTCGGTCGAGATCAAGGACTACGAGCAGGTGCGGGCCGGACAGGTCCTCGCGCGCATCGATGATCGGATCTACACCGCGCGTGTCGCGGCGGCGCGCGCCAACGTCAGTGCGCAGGTCGCGGCGCTTGCGAACGCACGTGCGCAGCTCGCGCGGGCAAGAGCGGATATGGCTCGCGTCGACGACCTCGTCAGCGATGGCTCGGTATCGATGCGCGAACGCGACCAGACGCTCGCGGCGCTGCGCCAGGCGGAAGCCCAGGCGCGCCAGGCGAACGGCGGGCAGGGCAGTTCCGAGGCGCAGTTGGACGCCGCTCGCGCGCAACTCGACCTCGCGCAGATCGACCTGGAGCACACGGTGATCCGGGCGACCGTCAACGGACAGGTGAGCGAAACCGGAGTTCGTGTCGGCCAGTACGTCACCAATGGCACGCTGCTGATGTCCCTGGTTCCGGCGGACCGTTGGGTGATCGCCAACTTCAAGGAGTCCCAGGTCGCCAACATCGTGCCCGGCCAGCGTGCGACGTTTCGGGTCGATGCGCTCAACGATGCCCGCTTCACCGGGCGTGTCGAGCGGCTGGCACCGGCGGCGGGCTCGGAGTTCTCCGTGCTGAAGCCCGACAATGCCACCGGCAATTTCGTGAAGGTGCCGCAGCGCATCGGCGTGCGGATCGCGATCGATCCGGGGCAGCGGCTGGCATCGCGGCTCGCGCCGGGCATGTCCGTCGAGGCGGCCGTCGACACGAAGGCTGGCAAGCCATGAAACGTGCGGTCGCATGTCTGCTCGCGGTGGTGCTCGCCGCCTGCGCGGGCCGCCGCCCCGACACGCCGGCGGCTGCGGAAGTCGTCGCGCCGGCGGCCTGGCGCGACGGTCCGGGCGGTTCGGGCGCGATCTCTGCGAACTGGTGGCAGGGCTTCGGCGATCCGGTGCTCACCCAGGTCGTGGAGAAGGCGCTGACTAACAACGTGGACATCGCGATCGCCGCCGCGAGAGTCGATGAGGCGCGAGCGCAGTTCGGCGCCGCTCACGGCCGGCTGCTGCCGAGTGTCGAGGCGGGCGCCGGCGTCAAACGCGAGCGATTCCTCAACGCGTTCGGCCGGGAGTCCTCGCAAACCGCCAAGCGCGCGGAAGTGGCGATCTCGTACGATCTCGACCTGTTCGGACGACTGCGCAATACGAGTGAGGCGGCGCGTGCCTCGCTGCTGGCCACGCAGGCGGCGCGGGACAACGTGACGTTGGCGGTCGCCTCCTCAGCAGCCGCCGGATACATCGGTTTGCGTGCGCTCGATGCCCGTCTGGCCGTCGTGCAGGAAACGCTCGATGCGCGCGCCGATTCCCTCAAGATTGCGCAGCGTCGCGCGAACTCGGGTTATGCGACGCGCCTCGAGCTCGAACAGGCCGACGCGGAGTTTCACGCGACGGAGAAACTGATTCCGGAGCTCGAGCTCGCGATCAGGCGACAGGAAGACGGGCTCAGCGTGCTGCTCGGCGAGAACCCGCGCGCGATCGAGCGCGGCGTCGCATTGGCCGCTTTCCTGTCTCCGCCCGTGCCGGACATGCTTCCTGCCGAGCTGCTGCGACGAAGGCCCGACATCGCCCAGGCCGAGCAATTGATCGTCGCCGCGGACCGCTCTCTCGATGCCGCGCGCGCGGATTTCCTGCCGAAGATCCAGCTCGGCTTGAGTGGTGGCTACGTCGATTCGACACTCATCGGCGATCCGGTCGGAGTCTTTTCCCTCGGTGGCAGCATCCTGGCGCCGCTGTTCGAAGGCGGTCGCCTGCGCGCGCAAGCTGATATCGCCGCGGCCCGCAGGGACCAGGCGGCATACTTCTATCGCAAGGTGGCGCTCAACGCGTTTCGGGAAGTCGAAGACGCGCACGCGGCGTTTCAACGCACGGAAGAGCAGGAGCTGGCGCTTCAGCGGCAGCGCGATGCCCTCGCTCGCGCACTCGTGCAGGCAGGCAATCGCTATCACGCCGGCTACTCGTCCTATCTGGAGCAGCTCGATGCACAACGCGGCCTGCTGTCGGCCGACCTCTCGCTGGTGCAGGCGCGCAGCGATCGCCTGGGCGCGGCGGTCATCCTGTTCCAGGCGCTCGGGGGAGGATGGCCGTGAGTTCCGCCCGGCGTTTCAACACGGGGAAACACTGGATACCTAGGTATGACGGCACCCAAGACCAAAGTATTGCATCCTGCAACGCATGATCAATCGTATAAACGTGATTCCCGCCGCCCGTCCGATGCTGGCGAAGGCGCTCGTGTCCGTGGTCGACGACGATGAGTCCGTGCGCGAATCGCTGCCGGATCTGCTGAGAGAGCTCGGCTTCGCGGCGCAGGCGTTCGCCTCGGCGGGCGAGTTCCTGACGTCCGGCGACATCGCCGGCACCCGTTGCCTGATTCTGGATGTCGCGATGCCTGGCATGTCCGGGCCCGAATTGCAGCGCGAGCTGGCGATTCGTGGCGAAAAACTGAAGATCGTTTTCATCACCGCCCGCGCCGATGAAGCGGTACGCAAGCTATTGCTGGCGCAGGGAGCAGTAGATTGCCTGTTCAAACCATTCAGCGAGCAGCAGTTGCGAACCGCGCTGGAGGCGGCGCTGGCCGCGACCAATACCTTGGCGTAATACACCCGTCACCCGGACTCTGGTGGTATCTGCTCTCGGTGCCCTTGCTGACCAGCAGCAGAGGTGATGGATATGAACGCGACAGCGCTTGCGACAATGCCGAGGTCTTCCGCCATGCCGGGCGTCACAGCGAATGCGAGCCCTCGAGTCTTCGTCGTCGATGACGATATCTCCGTGCGTGAATCGCTGGAGGGTCTCATTGCCGAGGCAGGCTGGCAGCCGGAGTTGTTCGCGTCGGCCGAAGAATTTCTGGCCCACCCGCGAGATCGAGTGCCCGCTTGCCTCGTACTCGATGTGAGCCTGCCGGAGCTCAACGGCCTGGAGCTGCAGAAGCGCATCGCAAATCGTCCAGGCCTGCCGATCATCTTCATCACGGGGCGCGGCGACATCCCGATGTCGGTCGAGGCCATGAAGGCCGGCGCCGTCGAGTTCCTGACGAAACCTTTCGGTCCGGAAGAGTTGTTGGACGCCATCCGTGGTGCGCTCGAGCGCAGCCGTGCGTCACTCGCCCACGAAGCGGAGCAAAAGGTGCTGAGCGACCGCTACGAGACGCTGACCGCCCGTGAGCGACAGGTCATGGCGCTGATCGTGCGCGGACTGCTGAACAAGCAGGTCGCGGCCGAGCTCGACTTGAGCGAGATTACCATCAAAGTGCATCGCAGCCGGGCGATGCGCAAGATGCGGGTCAAGTCGTTCGCCGAGCTCGTGAGCATGGCGGCGCAGCTGGGAATCGCCATCGCGGGCGAGCGGTGAGCAGTGCGATGGCGCGGTCCATCGATTGCGCCGATCCTGTGGGCGCTGGGCGGAAGCGCCGCTGTGCACGCTCAAACGGATTCGAGCGCGAGCCCGACGACGGACTGGCAACTCGAGGAAGTCACCGTCTCGGCGAATCGATATCTCGAGTCAAGCCAGCGCGTCCCGCTCGCGATCGCGGCGGTCAGCGCAAACACCGCGCTGAAGGCAGGCGTGACGGATCCGCAATCCCTGTCGGCCCTCGTTCCGGGCCTGCTGTTCAACCGGCAGGCCAATGCCTCGATCCCTTTCCTGCGTGGAGTAGGTAGTCCCGTCGGGCAATCCGGTGACGAACCCTCCGTGGCGCTGTACGTGGACGATGTGTATTCGCCGGCGGGATCCGCATCCATGGCGAGCTTCAACAGTCTCGATCACATCGAGGTCGCGAAGGGACCCCAGGGAACGCTGTTCGGTCGCAATGCCACGGGCGGTGTGGTGCAGGTGTTCACGCGAAATCCCATGGACGAGCCCGAATTGGAACTGCGCGCGGGTTACGGGAATTTCGATTCCGCGTCCGCCGACCTGTACGCAAACGCTCCACTCACGAAGACGCTGCTCGCGAATGTCGCCGCCTATTGGTCGGATCAATCCGAGGGCTGGGGTCGGAACATCACGACCGGCGCTCGCGCATTCCGCTCGCGCGAGTACGGCGCGCGCGTCAAGTTTCTCTGGAACGAATCCGATCGCAGCGAGGCGCTGCTGACGCTCGATTTCGACAAGACCATCGCGCAGCAGGGCTTGGGGTTCATGCCATTCGCCGGCACGCGATCGCTCGGTGGATTTTCGCCTGCCTCTGGCTACTACGACCCCAGCGAGAACTTCGATTCCGACGGCGATGTGCGGCAGTACGGCGCGAGCCTGAAGCTCACGCATGACTTCGAATGGGCGCGGCTCGTGAGCGTCTCCGCGTACCGAGACACGCGCAACGATTACGTTCTCGACGAGGACACCGGACCTGCGCCGATCGTCAACGTGGAACTCGTGACTCCCGAGACGACATTTACGCAGGAACTGCAGTTGATCTCGCGGCCCGGTGCGAGTCTCACGTGGATTGCGGGCCTGTTCTATTTCAATGACGAGGCCGGATTCAATCCGATCCGTTTCACCGGCGCGGCATTCACGCCGCTGCCGTTCGTGAAAACGTACGGGATCCTGTCGACCGAATCTTACGCCGTGTTCGCGCAGGCAACCGCGACGATCTTCAGCGACACTCACCTGACCGCCGGCGCCCGGTACACCTGGGATGACCGCAAGGTGCGCGCCGGCGCCTTCTTCGGTGATGACGTCCGGGTGCCGGCTCCGAACTCTCCGCGGTCGAATCGCTGGTCGAGCCCGACCTGGCGTCTGGCGCTCGATCGGCAGTTCACGCCGGACACCCTGGCGTATCTCGGCTACAGCCGCGGTTTCAAGAGCGGGCTCTACAATCCCGTTGCATTGCCCGGCGATGCAATCGACGCGCCGGTCGACCCCGAGACTCTCGATGCATACACGATCGGGCTCAAGTCCGAGTACCTCGGCCGCAAGCTTCGGGTCAACGTCGAGGGGTTCTACTACGACTACAACAACATCCAGGTGACGCAGATCCTCTCGGCCGTCAGCCATATCACGAACGCGGCGCGGGCCACGATCAAGGGCATCGATCTCGACATCACCGCGCTGCCGATCGATGGTTTGACGCTGACCGCATCGCTCGAAGCAATGCAGGGCCGCTACGAATCCTTTCCCGATGGCACCTTCTTCGTCTACGACCCGGCCAATGGCGGAAACTGCACATTCGCGGTGGCGCCGCCACCGGCACCGGTTCCATGCGGCGGCGTACTGCCGCCTAACTACAATGCCGAAACCGGGCACTGGGATCTGAAGGGCAACCACACCATCCAGACTCCGCCGTTTTCGCTGAGTCTGTCGAGCCAGTACGAATTGCCGACGCGGCTCGGCCGCTTCGACCTCAATCTGTCCTGGACGCACACCGGCAACTACTTCGCCTCGGCGGACAATGGCAGGGGGCAGATCGCGCCGAGCTCGCCGGACAATGGCAAGCAGACACTGATGGACGTGCTGAACGCATCGCTGGGCTGGACATCGCGCGACGCCGGTCTTGCGGCTCGTCTGTGGGTGAAGAACCTGACCGATGAGCGGTACTGGTCGTATGCCGACGAGATTTCTTTCGCGACTCTCTACAGCCCAGCGCCGCCGCGGACCATCGGGCTGACGATCACGAAGCGCTTCGAGTGACATGCAATTCGAGCTTGCCCATCTAGTCGAGGCACTTCCGGGGTTGGGCTGGGCCGCGCTTCCCGATGGCCGGGCGGAGTACCTCAACAAACGCTGGCTCGCGTACACGGGTTTGACCGCGGAGCGGGCGGCGGGCTCGGGCTGGATCGACGCGATTCATCCGGACGACCGCCAGCATCTCATCGACCATTGGCGAAACTGCGTGGCCTCGGGCACTCCCGGGGACACCGAAGCACGGATGCGCCGCTACGATGGCGCGTACCGCGGGTTCCTGTTTCGCTCGAACCCCTTGCGCGATTCGGCCGGAAACATCTCCAGGTGGTTTGGAACCAATATCGATATCGAGGATCGCAGACGCAACGAGGAGGCGCTGCGTGCGAGCGAGCTCTCCTGGCGGCAGATCGTCGACAACATTCCCGGGCTCGTGGCGACGATGGGCCCCATGGGCGAAGTGGAGTTTCTCAATCAGCAGATCCTCGAGTATTTCGGCAAGACGAGGGACGAGTTGAAAGACTGGTCGCTCGTCGGCGCCGTTCATCCGGACGACCTTCCTCACGTCATCGAAGTGCGTACCCGCTCCATCGAGACCGGTGGGGTCTATCAAGTCGAGCATCGGTGTCGAGGCGCTGATGGTACGTACCGCTGGTTCCAGGTTCGCGGGCAGCCGGTGCGAAATGCGGCGGGCGAGATAACCGCCTGGTATCTGCTCCTCACCGACATCGAAGATCGCAAGAAAGCGGAAGAAGCCCTGCGCTCGAGCGAGCGCAATCTGACCCTGATCCTCAATACCATTCCCACTTTCATACACGTGCTGGGCGCCGATGGAGCGGTCTTGTATGTGAATCAAGCCGTGCTGGATTACACCGGTTTCAATCGGGAAGATGTACAGCAGGAAGACTATCGAACTCGCCACTCTCACCCGGCGGATCTGCACAGAATGCTCGAGTTGCGCGTGGCCGCGCTCAAGCAGCCCGTCCCCTTCGAAGCCGAGATGCGGACTCGGAGCAAGGACGGCAGCTATCGCTGGTTCCTGAACCGCTACAGCCCGCTGCTCGATGCGCAGGGGCAACTCGACCGGTGGTATGTGGTCTCCTTCGATATCGAGGACCGCAAACGCACGGAGGCGCAGCTCGAACAAGCCTATCTACGTCTCGCCGAAGCTCAGCGGCTGAGCAAGACGGGCAGCTTCATAACGGATCTGCTGGTGGACGATCACCAATGGTCCGAGGAGGCATTCCGCATCTTCGAGTTCGATCCCCAGACCAAGGTCACCGTGCAGATGATTCGCGACAGGGTCCACCCGGAAGACCTGCCTTCGTTCGACGGCGTGATCACTCGAGGTATGTCGGGCGAGGACCTCGATTTCTATTTTCGGATCCTGACCGCCGGCGGGGGCGTGAAACACGTGCGTGGCATGGCGCGTGTCATGGAACAAGTGGCCGGGCGCCCATTGTTCATTGGTGCGTTTCAGGACGTCACCGAAAGCCGGGCCGCCGAAGAGGCCCTGAACCGGGTGCGCTCCGAGCTTGCGCAAGTATCGCGTGTGACGACGCTGAACACGCTCACGGGTTCGATCGCTCATGAGGTCAACCAGCCGCTCGCGGGCATCATCACCAACGCAAGTACCTGCAGCCTGATGTTGAACGGCAATCCACCGAACGTGGAGGGCGCCCAGGAAACGGTGCGTCGGATCCTGCGCGATGGCAAGCGCGCGGCTGACGTGATCAGCCGGTTGCGCACCCTCTTCAGCCGAAAGGAATTCACGGTGGAGCCGGTGGATCTCAATGAAGCCACGCGCGAGGTGATTGCGTTGTCGCTGAGCGACCTGCGGGCAAACCGGGTGATCCTGCGGCCGGAGCTCGCGGAAGATTTGCCGCAGATCACGGGCGATCGGGTCCAGCTTCAACAGGTCACGCTGAACCTGTTGCGAAATGCCTCGGATGCGATGGTCGGCATCGAGGATCGTCCAAGAGAGTTGCTGATCAAGACCGAAAAGGATGAGGGCGACGCGGTGCGTCTCACCGTCAAGGACGTGGGAGTCGGCTTCAGCGCCGAAGTTGCCAACAAACTCTTCGACGCTTTTTATACGACCAAGAGCGATGGCATGGGCATCGGGCTGTCGGTCAGCCGCACTATCATCGAAGCGCATCACGGACGACTGGCGGCGACGGCCAATGAAGGACCCGGCGCTACGTTCTACTTTTCCATACCTTGCAAAAATAGATCGGCACACACGATGTAGCTCACCCGGCTGCGAAAAAGTGGTGTACCGCCGGCGTCGCGCACAGCACCACGATGATCCACGGAACCGTGCTCCAGACATACTCGCTGACGAGGGCGGTCGACCGCCCTGCAACTCTCGCGTGGGCCTGATGGCGCCACAGACCGACGAGCATCGCGATGAAGACAACAAGGGCGATGACGAGCGTGATGCATACGAAGGCGACCCGCAGTTCCATTACCGTTGCATGCGCGTCATCTCATCCATGGACGGCATCATGTGATTGAGATGGCCCATGATCCACAGTGAGCCGACAACGATGACGAACACGATCAGCAGGCCGAATGCGAGCGCGAGCACGTTGTTAGTGTTGTCGGGCGCGGTGGTGATGTGCAGGAAAAACACCAGGTGAATGCCCATCTGGCCGATCGCCAGGGTCACCAGAGCCGCCGTGATACCGGGCCCGTAGATCAGATCGGATTGGGCAGCCCAGAACGAGGCAACCGTAAGTGCCGCCGCCAGTGCAAACCCGATGAGGTAGCTGCGAAAGCGGGCTGCCAGGTTTTTTCCATCCTCGGAATCCTGACCAGGTGCTGCATCGCCGGCGTTCATGTACGTGCTCCGGTGAGATACACGAGGGAAAAGATGGCCACCCAGACGATGTCGAGGGCATGCCAGAAAAGACTGAAACAGAGGAACCGCCGGTTGATGTCGGGACGGAAACCTTTCGCGTAGAACTGGGCCATCATCGTGCCCATCCACAGAAGCCCTACCGCGATGTGGGCACCATGGCAGCCGACCAGCGCAAAGAAAGACGAGAGAAAGGCGCTGCGCGAAGGACCTGCCCCTTGTTCCACGAGGTGCGCAAACTCGCGTAGTTCGAGCATCAGGAAGGCGAAGCCGAGGAGCCCGGTGGCCAGCAGCGCGGCCTGGGTAAGCGCCTGCCGGCGCGCCAGGACAGCGATGCTGGCCATGCCACAACAAAAGCTGGACAGCAGCAGGCACGCGGTCTCGATCGCGACCGTGTCGAGATCGAAGAGCTGCGCCGCCGCGGGCCCTCCTGCCGTGGATCCCGAGAGCACCGCGTAGGTGGCGAAGAACGCCGAGAACATCACGATGTCGGATATCAGGAAGATCCAGAAACCGAAACCCGCGACCACGCGCTTCGGAGCCGGTCCGGCTTCAGACAGTAACTCCTGCACGAGTGCAGGCGAGATGGCGGGCACGAGCAAATCGTCGGCCGTAGTACTCACGCGGGGTTCTCCTCGAGCGCATGGGAGCGGGCCAAGCGGTTCGCACTGTCGATGCGCGCGACTTCCTCGCGCGGAATGATGTCCTCGTCTTCATCGCGCCACGCGAAGGCGACGAAGGTGGCGAAGGCCCCGACCAGACCCAGGATCGCCATCCACCAGATGTGCCAGATCAAGGCAAAGCCGATCACGGTCGCGAACCCTGCAGTCACGAATCCGGTGGCACTGTTGCGCGGTACCTCGATCGGCTCGTAGGCCGGCGCCGGACTCAAGCGCAGCAGCTCGCGCGCCTTCTGCTTCATGCCCCAATAGGGCTCGTCTACCCTCACATTCGGCATGACCGCGAAATTGAACGCCGGCGGCGGTGACGGGATCGCCCACTCGAGCGTGCGGCCATCCCACGGGTCACCCGTCGGCTCGGTGCGGGCATGTCGTGAACGAATGGAGACGATCAGCTGCGCGGCCTGAAGCGCGATGCCGCAGAAGATGAGAACAGCACCGGCGAGCGCGACCAGCAGCCACGGCTGCCACTGCGGCTGGTCGTAGTGTTGCAGGCGGCGCGTCATACCGTCGAGGCCCACCACGTACAGCGGCACGAAGGCTAGATAGAAGCCGACGAACCAGCACCAGAAGGCCGCCTTTCCCAGTCGCTCGTCCAGCGTGAAGCCAAAAGCCTTGGGAAACCAGAACGTGTAGCCCGCGAAAGCTCCGAACAGCACACCGGGAATGATCACGTTGTGGAAGTGCGCCACCAGGAACAGAGAGTTGTGCAGCACGAAGTCGGCAGGCGGGACGGCCAGCAGCACACCGGTCATGCCGCCGATCACGAAGGTCACCATGAAGCCGATCGCCCACAGCATGGGGGAGGTGAAACGCACGCGACCCTGGTACATGGTGAAGAGCCAATTGAAGACCTTCACGCCGGTCGGGATGGCAATGAGCATGCTGGTGATGCCGAAGACCGCGTTCACGTCTCCGCCGGCGCCCATCGTGAAGAAGTGATGCCACCACACGGTGAACGCCAGGAAGCAGATCACCATCGTCGCCATGACCATGGAGCGATAGCCGAAAAGAGGCTTGCCCGAGAACGTCGCCACGACTTCCGAGTACACGCCGAAGGCGGGCAACACCAGGATGTAGACCTCGGGATGGCCCCAGACCCAGATGAGGTTCATGAACATCATCGGGTTGCCGCCGGCCTCGTTGGTGAAGAAGTGGAAATCGAGGTAACGGTCGAGCAGCAGCATCCCGAAGGTGGCGGTGAGGCCGGGGAAAGCGGCGACGATCAGCAGGTTCGATGCGAGCGCGGTCCAGCAGAAGACCGGCATGCGCGTGTAACGCATGCCCGGCGCGCGCGTCTTGAGTATCGTAGTTAGAAGATTGATGCCGCCTATGAGCGTTCCTATTCCGGATATCTCCAGCGCCCAGAGGTAGTAGTCGACTCCCACGCCCGGGGAGTACTGCAGCTCGGACAGCGGGGGAAACGGCAGCCAGCCGGTGCGCGCGAATTCGCCGACCACGAGCGAGATGTTCACCAGCAGCGAGCCGGCGGCGGTCAACCAGAATCCGACCGAGTTCAGGGTCGGGAAGGCGACGTCGCGAACGCCGAGCTGCAGCGGCACGACCAGGTTCATCAGCCCGATCATGAACGGCATGGCGACAAAGAAGATCATGATGGTGCCGTGCGCCGAAAAGATCTGGTTGTAATGCTCCGGGGGAAGAAAGCCCGGGCTGTGGAAGGCGAGCGCCTGCTGCATTCGCATCATGATGGCATCGGAGAAACCGCGCAGCAGCATCACCATCGCGAGCAGCGTGTACATCACGCCGATGCGCTTGTGATCGACGCTGGTGATCCATTCCCGCCAGAGATAGGGCAGGTGACCTCTGAGAATAACCCAGCCGAGGATCGCGAGAATGGCCAGCGCCACGATGCCCGACGCGATCATCGGAATCGGCTGATCGAGCGGAATCGCCGCCCAGGTGAGCTTACCGAGCATCGGCAACTCCTGTCGGCAGCGAAGCTCCCTTCACGCCGGATTGCGCGCCCTGCGAAGGCGGCAGTTTCTGCGTGACGATCGACTGGAACAGGTCCGGGTCGGCCAGCCGGTACATCGCCTGCGCATTGCCGATCGAGGGCTTGGCGATCTCGGTGTAGCTTGCCGCATCGAGCGACTTCTCGGCACCAGAGGCGTCCTGCGCCCATTTCGAAAATTGCCCGGAGGGCACGACATGGACGTCGAAG
>DASYKM010000133.1:0-2091 GCA_035995425.1 Steroidobacteraceae bacterium | reverse complement strand
CCAGTTGCGCCAGCGGGCATGGATGCACTCGCAAATCGAACGGAGCTTGTACCGCGCCTTGCCGGCTTCGCTCGCCATTCGCGCGCGCCAGGCCAACACCCCCGGGCCGTCGCCGCGCCGCGGCAGGTACGGATCCGTCCCATGCTTGGATTGAGTGGGCGGACAAAAGACCTCCACGCTCTCGGCATGAGCCCATTCGATGTCCTCGGCGCTGCCAAAGCCGCCATCGACGAGATATTGTTCGGGCAGACCGCCAGGTCGCGTGCGCTGCCGCTCCAGCATGGGCCGCATCAGGCCGCGGTCGGACCCGGTGTTGCAAATCCTGGTGTCAACGACGATCTGTTGGCCGGACGCACTCGTTACCTGCACGTTGTAGGCTGGGCGGAAGCCGCCGTCGGCCATCTTCATGACCCGTGCATCGGCGTCCGTCGTGGACGCGCGCGGCTCCTTCGGCTTCTTGCCATTACCGCGTTTCTCTTCGCGCTCCTTGCGCTGCTGCTTGATTTCGGCAAGCGCCGTCTGTGCCGCTTTCACGCGCGCCCTGCGCTCCCGCGCGGCCCGCTCCTTGGCCGCCCGGACGCGCTGATTGCTGGCGTCCGAGCGCACGTCGACCTCGCGCTTGAGGTCTTCCACCGCCGCCTCAGCCAAGGCCAGATGCCGGTCGAGTGTCGCCTCGCGCCGGAACGAGGCCGCTCCCGCGCTGGCCCGGACCCGCACCCCATCCTGCGCCAGCGTCTTCAGATTGACGAGGCCGGCCTTCGCCAACGCCGCCAAATGCTCGCTGAGCAGCCGATCCAGCAGATCGGCGCAACCGACCCGGAAGTCCGCCAGCATGTGATAGTTCACCGACACTCCGCCGCACAGCCAGCGATAAGCATCGTGGCTCTCGCACAGTCGCTCCAACGCTCGCGCGCTGCCGACGCCTTCGCTTGTGGCATAGAGCCACAACGCCAGCAAAAGCCGCGGCGATGTCGCGGGGTGACCGGGGCGGTCGCTCCGAGCCTTGATCCGGCTCTCCAATTCACTCAGATCAAGCCCTTCGACATAGCACCAGATCAGGCGCACCGGATGGGCTTCTCCGATCAGGCTCTCGATATCCACCGCGCGCAACGCGATCTGGTCGCGTTGCGGTTCGCGCAGCCGCGGCGCGCCGAGCCGCGCCGCTCCGGCTTGCGGCTTCGACCGCTCTGGCAGTTCCCCAAACAATTCATCGCCAGCCATCATCGCCCTCCGCGAATCCATGATCGCCAGAGAATCACACTGCGTCCGTTTCAGGCTATACTTGCTTCCCGAGCCGCCGAAAAAATCACACCCTCTGAGGTGCGAGCCACTTCGGCGAGCCTCGAAGGATGGATGCGATAAAGGTACCTGCGGCACATCCTTCGAGGCGCGCAAGGGCGCGCACCTCAGGATGACGCGGTGTGTGCGGTAGAACAGGAAGACAATCTCGCGATGGCGTCCACCAACAGACTGAGCCCGATCCCGCAGCCGCCGACCAAGCCGGTGGTCGGCAACATGCTGTCGCTGGATTCCACCGCGCCGGTGCAAAATCTGGCCCGGCTGGCGCGGGAATTGGGGCCGATCTTCTGGCTCGACATGATGGGCGCGCCGATCGTCGTCGTCTCCGGCCACGACCTCGTTGTCGAGCTCAGCGACGAGAAGCGTTTCGACAAGGCGGTTCGCGGCTCGCTGCGGCGAGTGCGCGCTGTTGGCGGCGACGGGCTGTTCACCGCCGACACGTCGGAGCCGAACTGGAGCAAGGCGCACAACATCCTGATGCAGCCGTTCGGCAACCGCGCCATGCAGTCCTATCACCAGAGCATGGTCGATATCGCCGAGCAGCTGGTCAAGAAATGGGAGCGGCTCAACGGCGACGAGGAGATCGACGTCGTCCACGACATGACTGCGCTGACGCTGGACACCATCGGGCTGTGCGGCTTCGACTATCGTTTCAATTCGTTCTACCGGCGCGACTACCATCCGTTCGTGGAATCGCTGGTGCGCTCGCTCGAGACCATCATGATGACGCGAGGCATTCCGCTGGAAGGCCTGTGGCTGCAGAAGCGGCGCAAGACGCTCGCCGAGGACGTC
>DASYKM010000132.1:0-11494 GCA_035995425.1 Steroidobacteraceae bacterium | reverse complement strand
CCGGATCGCATCGCGGTCTTCATGTCTTCGGTGATGCGCTCTTTGAGCGTCATCTACGGATGCTCAGCTCGGGCGCGGACGCGCCGAGTATTCACGCGGGCTGTTGCGCTTGAGGTGACGCTTCACGGCGGCAGCCTTCTTGCGCTTACGCTCCTGCGTGGGCTTCTCGTAGAATTCGCGGCGCCGGAGCTCCGTCAACACGCCCGCTTTTTCGCACGCGCGCTTGAATCGGCGCAGGGCGGCATCGAAATATTCGTTTTCTCGTACGCGAACGCTCGGCATCGAAACCTCAACCCATTGATCTGTCTGGAGTTTTGCCACAACCTGCCTGGGGCAGGGGTGGCGATTCTATAGAACGGCCCTCAAAAATCAAAGGACATTGCAAAGCCCCGAGCAAGTCAGGGTTCTCTCTCTATATACATGCGCATCCTGGCCCTCGAATCCTCCTGCGATGAGTCCGCGGTCGCCGTCTATGACGACGCGGCCGGCCTGCTGTCGCACGAGATCCACAGCCAGATCGACCTGCACCGGGTGTACGGAGGCGTGGTACCGGAGCTCGCCTCGCGCGATCACGTGCGTCGGCTGCTGCCGCTGCTGCGAACCGCGTTGGCCGACGCCGAGACCTTGCCCGAGCAGATAGATGGCGTGGCCTACACCGCGGGTCCCGGCCTCATCGGCGCCTTGCTCACGGGCGCCGCGCTTGGCCGGTCGCTGGCGTATGCGTGGAACGTCCCGGCGATTGCGGTTCATCACCTCGAAGGCCACTTGCTCGCGCCGTTACTGGAGTCCAACCCGCCGCCATTTCCGCACCTGGCGCTGCTGGTGTCTGGCGGGCACACCATGCTCATCGACGTGGCCGCACCCGGTCACTACACCGTGCTCGGCGAAACGCGCGACGACGCCGCCGGCGAGGCATTCGACAAGTCGGCCAAGTTGTTAGGGCTGCCGTATCCCGGCGGTCCGGAGCTCGCGAAGCTCGCGCAGGCCGGCAACGCCAGGCGCTTCGATTTTCCACGACCCATGCTGGATCGAGCGGGTCTCGAGTTCAGCTTTTCCGGGCTCAAGACCGCCGTCGCACTCGCCGTCAAGGAACGGACCGCGGCCGGAGCGCTGGACGCCACCACGCGCGCCGACATTGCGGCGGGCGTGCAGCAGGCCATAGTCGAGACGCTCGTGGCGAAAACGCTGCGCGCGCTCGAGCAGACCGGCTACGACGCGCTGGTGGTCGCCGGCGGCGTCGGCGCGAACCACCAGTTGCGTGAGCGCATGGCGGAAGCAATGGCGCGCCAGGGCGCCCAAGTCTTCTACCCACGCATCGAGTTTTGCACCGACAATGCCGCCATGATCGCGGTGGCCGGCATGGCGCGCCTCAAGGCGGGCAAGCATGAAGGCCCCGCCATCCGCGCCCGAGCGCAGTGGCCGTTGTCCGAGCTCGCCAATAGTTAGTACAGGAACCGCCTTGTCCAAGACCAAAGTCACCAGTGGCCCCAAGACCGCGACGCTGCCGAGCTCGGGTGCAACCCCCGACGCCGGCGACCGCATCTTCCTGCACGGCCTCGCCGTCGAATGCATCATCGGCTTCATCGAGTGGGAAAGGCGCGTCAAGCAGACCATCGTGCTCGACGTGGAGATGCCGGTCGATTGCGCGCGTGCCGCGCAATCCGACGATGTCGCCGATACGCTCGATTACAAGAAGGTCGCCAAGCGGCTGATTGCGTTCGTCAGTGGCTCGGAATTCCAGCTGGTGGAAACGCTGGCGCATCGCACCGCGCTGCTCATCATCGAGGAGTTCAATGTGGCGTGGGTGCGGCTGTCGATCAACAAGCCGGGCGCGATCCGCGGTTCGAAGGACGTGGGCGTCGCGGTGGTACGCACGCGCGCCGACGTTTCAAAGTGACGAGCGTCTACGTCGCCGCCGGCAGCAACGTCGAGCCGGAAAAAAATCTCGCGCGAGCCTGCGCGGAGATCGCCAGGACCTGGCCCGACGTGCGTTTCAGCCGTGCCTATCGCAACAAGGCGGTGGGCTTCGACGGGCCGGATTTCATCAACATGGTGGTCGGATTTCACACCGACGATCCGCTCGACACGGTGCTCGAGCGTTTGTGGGACATCGAGGTTCTCTGCGGCCGCCCGCGCAACGCGCCCAAGTGGGCATCGCGCGCCATGGATCTCGACGTGCTGCTTTTCGGCGCGCGCATCGAGAAAACCGCCGACTACACGCTGCCGCGACCGGACCTGCTGAAGCGGCCGTTCATGCTCGGGCCCATGGCCGAAATCGCCGCCGACGTCGTGCATCCGCTCGCCGGCAAGACCATCGGCGAGCTGTGGCGCGAATTCGCTCGCGATTCGCATTCCATGATTCCCGTGAGCGTTGCCTTGCCCGGCCCGGGCGACTAACAACCTTCGCGCCGGCGCGTTGGTGCCGCGCGACGTTGCGTAAACGCCGCGGCGCAAATGTATGCGCTTTCATCTTTTGCGTCCCATATCCGGCCCGGGCGAAAGCGTAGGCTGGTCTAACCATTCCTCCGGCTGGTCAAACTACGCTTCTGTCCGCGCGCCGCGTTTCGCATTCTCTCGGCGTTGAGCGAGGGAATCCGCCGCGGCCACTGTCGCGCGGAACACACAGTGGGTTTTCGGACACGCGAAGGAGCGTATTCAATGAAACTATCTACCAGGGCAAGTCCCATCACATCCAGGGCGCTGTTCACCATCGTGGGCGGTGCGGTGCTGATCAATCCGGTCTTCCTGCATGAAGCGAGGGCGCAGGAACAGCAGGGCGAGGAGCTCGAAGAAGTCGTCGTCACGGGACTGCGCGGCAGTCTCAAGGCTTCGATGGACACCAAGCGCGATGCGGTCGGCGTGGTCGACGCGATCAATGCCGAGGACATCGGCAAATTTCCCGACACGAACCTGAGCGAGGCGCTGCAGCGGATCACCGGCGTCTCCATCGATCGCCGCAACGGCGAAGGCGCCACGGTCACGGCGCGCGGCTTCGGGCCGCAATTCAACATGGTCACGCTGAACGGCCGGCAGATGCCGGCGGCGGACGCGTTCGGCAACGGCACCGCCACGGGCGGCGGTGTGTTCGGCAATTCGCGCTCCTTCAATTTCGCCAACCTGGCGGCCGAGTCCATCAGCGCGGTGGAGGTCTACAAGACCGGCCGCGCGGACATCGCCACCGGCGGCATCGGCGCGTCGATCAACGTGCGCACCGCGCGCCCGCTCGACAACGACGGCGTCGTGATGAACCTCGGCGTGAAGGCGATGAACGACACCACCAATCGCGTGGGCGACGATCTGACGCCGGAGCTGTCGGGAATCTTCTCGTACGCGAGCGACGACAAGAAGTTCGGCGTGGGGCTCTCGGCCAGCTATCAGAAGCGCGACAGCGGCAATTCGAATTCAACCGTGAACGATTGGCACATCCAGCCGTGGAACTCCAACGTCGCGGCGAACCAGGGCGTGACGCCGCTGTTCGTCGACACGCGCGACACGCCTTACAACTCCACCGACGACCAGGTGCAGGCCAACATCGAGCACGCGCCGGCCAATGGGCAGCTCTACGGCATCCCGAACGACATCCGTTACGCCTTTTCGGACTCGGAGCGTGAGCGCGTCAATGGCCAGGTGACCTTGCAGTTCGCTCCCATCGACGGGCTGCTGCTGACCGCGGACTACACCTATGCGCTGGTGAATCTCACGGAAGACCGCGGCGAGCAGACCATCTGGCTGCAGCGCAACGGCTTCGGTCACATTGTCTTCGACACCAACGAAGCGGTGGCGACGCCCGTGCTGTTGCACGAGTTCACGGGTGCCAGCAAGGATTTCGGCTACGAGCAGCAGCACCGCGAGCAGGAGAACCAGCTCAAGTCGCTGGGCTTCAACGCGAATTGGGCGGTGAGCGAGGAGCTGACGCTCGGATTCGACTTCCACGATTCCAAGGCGACCAGCATGCCGGACGACGGCATCACCGGCGGCGGCGAGACGGCTTTCAGCCTGGCCGGAAAAGTGCCGAGCACCTGCCTCGAGTACTACCCGGCGAACCCGGCCAATCCGACCGCCACCATCCCGTGCCGGAATGCGTCTAACTTCTGGTCGCAGACCTTCAGCTTCAACAACGGTCTGCCGGTCGCGGCACGCACGCTGTACCCGTCGCAGCTCAATGCCTACGCGAACACCAACGGCAATTCCGACTATTCGTTCGGGGCCGGCAGCCTGGGTTCGCAGGTTCTGCGCATCGCGTACCAGGACCAGACCACCGACATCAAGCAATCGCGCATCGACGGTACGTTCAAGCTCGGCGAGGACGACACGTTCAAGTTCGGCGTCGAGACACGCTCGATGCAATCACAGCAGCGGTCCTCGGGCTCGAACATGACCTTGGGCGACTGGGGCGTGGGCGACAGCGGCACCGTGCCCGACATGGTCGCGTTGCTGACGCCATTCAGCCTGACCGGCGCCTACGAGGATTTCAATCCGGTCGGCGCACCGACCGGTGGCTGGAAGGGCAATGCGAACGTGTTAGGCCAGTGGGCGCTCGATCACGGCTACCGGAACTGGACGGAATCTTCGGCGCCGGACGGCGAGCTGCGGTTCAACCCGGGCTATAACAACAACAGCATCGTCGGCGAAGATACGCAGGCCGTATACGCGCAGGTGGCGCTGAAGTTCGAGCTGGGCGGCAAGCCTTCGAATCTCGTGGTGGGCGCGCGCTATGAGGACACCAAGGTGCACTCGGTGAGCAGCATCCTGGTCCCCTCGGCGCTGCTCTGGCAGGACGACAACGACTTCCAGGTGGTGCGGCCCGACGTGGGCAATGAAACGCTGGTGTCGGGAGATGGTGCCTACCACAACATGCTGCCCAACCTCGACTTCGACATGAGCTTCACCGAGGCGCTCAAGGGGCGCTTCTCGTACAGCAAGACCATCGCGCGGGCTAACTACTTCAACCTGTCGGCCGGACCGATCCCGGCGACGCCTGGCGGCTCGAAGCTGGTCGGCAACTTCGATCCACCCGGCGCCGCGAACAATCCGGGGCTGCTGCCGCTGGAGTCGGACAACTTCGACATGTCGATCGAGTATTACTTCTCCGACAAGGGCTACGTGTCGCTCGGTGCTTTCCACAAGAACGTGGCGAACTTCATCGGCAACTCGGTGGTGAACGAAAACCTGTACGGCATCCGCAACCAGACCAATGGTCTGCGCGCACACGCGGCCCTCGACGCGCTGCACGCGGCGGGTGCGCCGATCGACGATTCGGCGCTGTTCACCATGATGGCGATGATCGAGCATCCGGAGGGCACGACGTATCACGACGCCGCGACCAACACCGATGTCTTCTTCGCCGGTGGGGCGGCGGCCTACAACCGTTCGAACGCGCAGCACGTGGCGTTCGCCACGGCGTTCGACCTGCTGCCGAACGCCGACGATCCGCTGACCCAGTTTGCGGTCAATACGCCGACGAACAACAAGGACGCGAAGATTCACGGCTTCGAGTTCGGCGGGCAGTACTTCTTCGGCGACACGGGATTCGGCCTGCTGGCCAACTACACGGTGGTCCGTGGCGACGTCGGCTACGACGTCACGAGCGATCCGAATGAAAACCAGTTCGCGTTGTTAGGGCTGTCCGACTCGGCGAACGCGGTGCTGATGTACGAGAAGTTCGGGCTGTCGGCGCGTCTCGCCTATAACTGGCGCGACGAGTTCCTGTCCAACCTCAACGTGGGGCAGTTTCGCAATCCGATCTTCGTCGAGGCCTATGACCAGATCGACCTCAACGTGGGCTATGACATCAACGATCACTTCGCGGTGTCGTTCGAGGCCGTGAACCTCACGGGCGAAGATGTGCGCTGGCACGGCCGCTCCGACAAGCAGTTGTGGCGCCTGGAAGACCAGGGCGCGCGCTACGCCGTGGGAGCGCGCTACAAGTTCTGACGATCTGATACCAGTATGGATTGGGGCCGCTGTTCGACAGCGGCCCTTTTTTTGAGTCGAGTGGAGCGGTACCGGGTTGGGATTCTCGTGATTGGCCGCGAAATGAGTGCACTCGGCGGCGGGAATTCACGGCCAATCACGAGAATCCCAACCCGGTACCACCCGTCTACCAGGCGACGCTACGACCACCGTCGACGGCGAGGACCTGCCCGGTGATGAACGGCGCATGCGCGGCGAAGAACAGCGCGGTACGCGCGATGTCTTCCGGCGTGCCCATTTTCTGCAGGATGGTGCGCTGGACGATTTTCGCGCGCGTGGCGCTGTCGCCTTCGTGTTCCGGCCAAAGCACCGGACCCGGCGAAATTCCATTCACGCGTACTTCCGGCCCGAGCTCTTTCGCGAGCGACCGTGTGAGCATGTGCAGCCCGGCCTTGGCGGCGCAGTAAACGGTGTGGTGGCGCAGCGGACGCAGCGCGTGAATGTCGACGATGTTGAGAATGAGCCCACCGGACTGCTTCAACGCCGGTGCCGCCGCCTGCGCGAGGAACAAGGGAACCTTGAGATTGCTGCCCAAGAGATCGTCCCACGCGGCCGGCGTGACCTCACCGATCTTCGTCGCGTAGAACGTCGAGGCATTGTTCACGAGCACGTCGAGTCCGCCGAAGCTGCGCACGGCGAATTCCACGAGCGCCGGCAGTCTGGCGAGGTCCAGCAAATCCGCCTGGAACGTGACCACGGATTTCGGGCGCGCGGTGTTGAGCTGGTCGGCGAGCTCCGCGGCCTCGGTGGCCGATTTTCGGTAGTGAACCACCAGGTTGGCGCCGGCGCCGTGCAATGCACGGGCAATCGCCGCGCCCACGCGGCGCGCGCCTCCGGTGATCAGCACCGTCTTGCCAGCTAGACTCGCGTAACCTTCGTTCACGCGCGCACTCTATGACTTCTTCCGCATCCGTCACAACCCTGCCGCTGCTCAGCGCCGACGAACGCGCGCATTCCGAGCGCGTGGTCGAGCACATCCGCGCGTTCATGCGCGAGCGCGGCGGCGTGATCGGCTTCGACGCATGGATGCGCCTGGCGTTGTACGCGCCCGGACTCGGTTATTACAGCGCCGGCGCCACCAAGCTCGGCAGCAGTGGCGATTTCGTCACGGCGCCGGAAATCTCGAGCCTGTTTTCGCGCTGCCTGGCGCGGCAGTGCGCCGACGTGCTGCAAATGACCGGCGGGGACCTGCTCGAGCTCGGCGCCGGATCCGGCCGCATGGCCGCGGATGTGCTGACCGAGCTCGCCGCGCTCGACTGCCTGCCCGATCGCTATCGCATCCTCGAAGTGAGTGCCGATCTCGCCGAGCGACAGCGGGCGCGCATCGCCGCGCTGCCGGACGAATTGTCGGCGCGGGTGCAGTGGTTAGACCGCTGGCCGGAGCGGAACATGCGTGGCGTGATCCTGGCCAACGAGGTGCTGGATGCGATGCCGGTCGAACGTTTCGTGCTGCGCGGCCGGCCCGGTGGTCTCGACGTGCGCGCGCTCGGGGTTGGGCTCGAGGGCGACGGTTTCGCATGGCGTGAGATCTCGCCGACGCCCGAGCTCATGCACGCGGTCGCCGACGTCGTCGAAGCACTGCCCGCGCCGCTTCCCGATGGCTATGTGTCGGAGATCTGCCTGGCGTTTCAGCCGTGGATGGCGAGTCTGGCCGGGCAACTGGAAGAAGGCGTGGCCCTGCTCATCGACTATGGCTTGCCGCGCGCGCACCTGTATCACCCGGACCGCGCGCAAGGCACGCTGCGCTGCCATTTCCGTCATCGCGCGCACGACAATCCCTTCATCAATGTGGGCCTGCAGGACATCACCGCCTGGGTCGACTTCACGCGTGTCGCCGAAGCCGCTGACAGCGCCGGGTTGGAGGTTCTGGGCTTCGCCACCCAGGCGGCATTTCTCATCGGTGCTGGCATCGAGTCGCTGCTGACCACCGAGATGCAGCTCGTGGATGGCGACACGCGGGCGCAGACCCAGCTCGCGGGCGAAGCGCGGCGGCTCATGCTGCCGGGAGAGATGGGCGAGATCTTCAAGGTGATCGCGCTCGGGCGTGGATATGAATCGCCGCTCGCCGGCTTCAGCACCCAGACGCTCCCGTTGTAGGGGCAGGCGAAATTAGTTCCCGACGCTGGTCAACGTTTTCGGCCAGTTCGTCAAACAACCTTTCTCTGCGCCGCCGCATATCGGTTATCTCCTGCCCATGACAACGCGATTGTCCGGACAAGTCATGGTGACGGGCAGTCGAAGGCATCTGGTTTCGATGCCTGTCACGAGGCGCAGGGAGCGCGCGACCACGTATTCAGCGACCCGCGTCGCTGAGAGTTAAGCTCAGCGCCCACACATGAACCTGCGCAAGACCAGGCCCTGGATCTTCTATCTGCTCGCCTGGACGCTGGTGGGCGTCATCTATTTCGGCCAGAACGTCACGCGCCGTTTCTACTGGGACGATCCGAATCCGTGGCAGGACCTGCGCTACTGGATGGCGAACATCTACATATCGGCGCTGCTGACTCCGCTGGTGGTGTGGGCCGGACGCCGCTGGCCGCTCGAGCGCCACCATCTCGTGCGCCTCGTCGGCCTGCACGTTCTGCTGAGCATCCTGTGGGCGTTCACGCGCCTGGCGGTCGAGGCTTCCTTCCACCTGAGCTGGAACGAGTTCTGGCCGATCAGCCCGCCGATCACCTTCAAGAGTGAGATCACGCTGCTCTTCATCTTCGGATTTCACACCGGCATGGTGGCGTACTGGGTAGTGCTCAGCATCCAGACCGCCATCCGGAATTACGCACGTTTCCAGGAGCGGGCGCAGGCGCTGCTGCGTTCGGATCTGCGCACCTCGCAACTGGAGACGCAGGTGGCGCAGGCACGGCTCGGCGCGTTGAAGGCGCAGCTCCAGCCGCATTTCCTGTTCAACACCCTGAATGCCATCGTGGTGCTGGTGCGCCAGCAGAAAGGACAGCAGGCCGAGGAAACGCTGGCGCGCTTCAGCGATCTGTTGCGCGCGGTGCTCGCCGACATGGATGCCCAGGAAGTCACGCTGGCACGCGAGCTGGAATACCTGCGGCTCTATCTATCCATCGAGCAGCTGCGATTCTCCGACCGGCTGCGCGTCGACATCGACGTCGATCCCGACCTGCTCGACGCCGCCGTGCCGCACATGGGCCTGCAGCCCATCGTCGAGAACTCCATTCGTCACGGCGTCGGGCAGCGCGCCACGCCGGGCGCCATCAACATTCGCGCGCGGCGCGTCGGCGACTCGCTGCACGTGGAAGTACAGGATGACGGGCTCGGATTTTCCGCGCCGGGCGCCGGCGGCGGGCTCGGGCTTGGGTTGGCCAATACGCGCGCGCGGCTGCGGCAGCTGTATGGCGATGCGTCCGAGCTGCGCACCGAGAACGGCCCGGCAGGTGGGGCACGGGTCACCATGATCCTGCCCTTCCATTTCGCCGAGGAGCAGCGAGCGGAGGCGACATGAACGTGTTGATAGTCGACGACGAGCCCCTGGCGCGCGCCGGCATGCGCATGTTGCTGGAGGAAGAGCCGGTGATCACGGCGATTGCCGAGGCGCGCAACGGCGGCGAGGCGGTTGAAATGATCCGCGCGCATCGTCCCGACCTGCTGCTGCTCGACGTGCAGATGCCGCAGATGGATGGCTTCGGGGTGCTCACGGAGCTCGGCGCGGAGCACATGCCGCCGGTCATCTTCGTGACCGCGCACGACAAGTACGCCATCCAGGCCTTCGAGGTCAACGCCATCGACTATCTACTGAAGCCGGTGACGCGCGAACGGTTCGCGCAGGCGCTGGCCCGGGTGCGCGAGCGCGTGAGCACGCAGGGCCTCGACAACCAGCACGTGTTGTCGCTGCTGCAGCAGCTGTCGGCGCCGCCGAAATTCCTGGTTCGCGTGGCGCTGCGCTCGGCCGGCAAGATTTCCTTCGTGAACATCGAGGACGTGCTGTACGTGCAGGCCGCGGAGAACTACGTGCAGCTGCACCTGCAGACCTCACGGCACCTGTTGCACGTGCCCATCGCCACGCTCGAGTCCTCGCTCGATCCGCAGATGTTCCTGCGAATTCATCGTTCGTTGATCGCGAACGTGCGGCACATCCAGGAGCTGGAGACCGGCCCGCACGGCGAGTACCTGGTGGTGTTGAGGAATGGCGTGCGGCTGCAGTCGAGCCGCAGCTATCACGAGAAGATCAAGCGCTGGGCGGCCAATCCGTTCTAGTCACCCGACTAAGCGCTGAGAGCGCTCGCCGCGGAGCAGTCCATGACCGGACCCGCGGTTTGCTCGCGAACCACGAAATCCGCCGGGTTGAGCCCGGCCCAGAAGGACAGGGCGGCGAGGCCGTCGGCGTCGGGCCGCTTGTTCTGCGCCATGCGCGCCAATGTGGATTTGCCGATGCCGATCTCGCGCGCCACCTGGCGCCACGAGGCCGCACGCGCTTCGCGCTTTGCATTGACCGCCTGGTAGAACTTCTCGAAGTTGAATTTCATGGGTCACGAGTCTCAGGCTGCGACCTGACCCGGAAAAGGGAAATTTGACGAGGTGGATATTTCCGGGGACGAAGCGGAGAAAGCGGACTTCGCGCGGCGAAGTCCCCTCGCGCGCGTATCACTGTATCCAGAACGCGCCCTGGTCGGTGGACGAGGTGTCGTAACGGCCACTGTCGGGGCCGAAGCCGCTGCCGCGTGAGCGCGGATGGCCGATGAGCAGCATCTTTCCATTGTTGCCGAAGGCGATATTGCCAAGCACGGGATCGCCCAGGTCCGCCAGCGCAGCGCCGGGCTCGCGCCCGGCCTGCAAGGATTATGACGCGATTTTAATCTAACTACCAGCGCACGAAGCCGGTATACGCGGTGACGAGGATGATTCCACCGAAAGCGATGCGGTACCAGGCGAAGGACGCGAAGGAGTATTTGCTGACGATCCGCAGCAGGAATTTCGTTGCCAGCAGCGCGCTCACGAACGACACCACGCAGCTCACGATCAGCGGCTGGACGTCGGTGGTGGCGAGCTCGGCGCGCGCCTTCCAGAGTTCGACGCCGGTAGCCGCGAGCAGCACGGGCAGCGCGGCGAAGAACGAGAATTCCGCCGCGGTGCGTCGCGACAGGCCGCAGAGCAGCCCGCCGATGATGGTGGCGCCCGAACGGCTGGTGCCGGGGATCAGCGCCAGCGCCTGGAACAGCCCCAACTTCAGCGCGTCGAGCGCGGTCAGTTGATCGACGGTCTGTATACGCTCCTCATGCTTGCGCCGTTCCGCCCAGAGGATGATGACGCCGCCAACCACCAGCGCGATGGCCACGGACACGGGATTGAACAGCGCCGCCTTGATCTGTTTCTCGAACATGAGCCCCAGCACGGCGAGCGGCACCGAGACGATGAACAGGTTGAGCAGGAATCGCCGCGACACCGGATCGCTGTGCAGCGTGAATGCGGTATGGAAGAGCTTTTTACGGAACTCCCAGATCACCGCCAGGATGGCCGCGCCCTGGATGATGATGATCTGGCGATCGATCGCTTCGCCTTC
>DASYKM010000131.1:0-37017 GCA_035995425.1 Steroidobacteraceae bacterium | reverse complement strand
CCGAGTCCGGATCGCGCCGCCCGCGTCAACGCGCCCTCCGGCGAGCCATACTTCGCGCCTGCATCGCAAACGGGGCGCGCATGAACAACCAGATCGTCGATTTCGCAGCCACGCTGGAAGCGGAGACCGCAGCTCCGGCAGCCGACCGGCTGCTCGCCGGGAATCCACGCCAGGCAATCGCGAACTACTTCGCCGATGCCACGCAACAGTTTTTCGCCGGCCGCTGGTCGAGCACGCCAGGGAAGTGGCGCATACGGTATTCCGAGTCGGAATTCTGCTGCCTGACGCGCGGCCGCGTGGCGCTCGAAAACCTCCAGGGCGATCGATGGGAGTTCGGTCCAGGGGCCGGTTTCGTCGTGCCCGCGGGGTTCGAGGGGACGTGGGAAGTCATAGAAGAGTGCACCAAGTTTTACGCCATCTTTGAGGCGCGCACCTAAATCGTGCAAGGCAGGGGTCAAACACGGCATAATCCCGACCTCCTGCTTCGGTTGTGTTTTTTTTAGCTACACGTAACTCTTTGAAAAATTAGATATGACACCGGTAGAACAGCGCGAATGGCACAACCTTTGCTTTAGTACATGGGCCCTATAGCGCTCGGAGGAGCAAATGAAATCGATTAAAACGTTGGCGCTCGTGACTGGCCTCCTGGCCTTAAGCGGCGTTTCTCAAGCTCAATTCAGTTCGACCTGGACTGCCGTGAGCGATTACGACTTTCGCGGCTTTACCCAAAGCGCGAAGGACCCAGCACTGCAGGCTAGCGCCGACTACGCGTTTGGAGATAGTGGATTCGCGATAGGCGCCTGGGCGTCGAACGTCGACTTTTCGAATCCCGGTTCTCCCGTGGACGCGGACATCGAGCTCGACCTCTACGGTGGCTACACCGGCAAGGTCAACGACACGTTCTCGTGGACCGCAGGCTTCGTCGACTACACCTATCCGTCATCGGATGACGCGAAGGACTTCTTCGAAGTGTATGCGGGCCTCACCGCGGGTAATTTCGGCTTCAAGCAGTGGTACGCCGACAAGTATTTCGGCGGCAGCTCGAGTGCCCTTTACTCGGAAGTGAACTACACGCAGCCGATCGGCGACAAATTCTCACTGGCTTTCCACGCGGGCTACACGTGGGGAGACTTCTGGGAAGATGCCGAGCTGATGGACTACGCCGTGCAAGGCAACTACACCGCCGGCCACTTCACGCTGTTCGCCAAGTTCACGGGAACGGATGCGAGCGGCTTCCAGAAGGAAACCCGTGACGGCAACAACAACGAGGGCCGCTTCCTCGTGGGCCTCATGACGACGCTGCCCTGGTCGAAATGAAGTAGATCTCTTTGAAGAACAAGACCAGCCGCTGAGGCTGGCATGATGCAAAGGGCCGGTCCTCGTGACCGGCCTTTTCTTTTGGGCGCGTCTCTCGATCAGAAGTTGACGATTCAGTTCCAGCCTGTCATTTAGGCCACCCCACAGTTGGTACTCCGATGAAAAACCTGAGCGTTGGTTCGATTCCGGGACATGTCGCGGCGATGTCGATACAGATGTTTGTCGGCATGGTCGTGCAGGTGGCGTACTTCGTCACCGATCTCAAGTTCGTCTCCATGCTCGGCAACGAAGTGGCCGCGGGTTTCAGCGCCGCCGGCAATCTCTGGTTCCTCGTGCTGGCGCTCACGCAGGTCCTGAACGTCGGCACAGCGGCCATGGTTTCGCACGCGGTCGGCGCGCAGCAGCATGAGCGCGCGAATCTCGTGTTCAACCAGTCGCTCATGCTTTCCGTGTTCATGGGCATTTTCGTGCTCGCGCTTCTGTATGCAGTGGCGACTCCGTACATGCACCTCGAAGCGGCCGACGCGGTGGTCGCACAGGCGGGCATCGACTATCTATTGGGCGTGACACCGGGCCTCGCCATCCAGTTCCTCATGATCTCGATGTTCGCGACCTTGCGCGGCACCGGCATCGTGAAGCCGACGATGATCATCCAGTTCATCACCGTCGGGCTGAATATCCTCTTCGCGGCGATCCTCACCATCGGCTGGCTCACCGGCAAGCCGTACGGCGCGTTCGGCGCCGGGCTCGCCACCACGTTCGCCACGATCATCGGCGTGATCATCAGCGCGTACTATTTCCATCGGCACGAGAAGTACGTGTCGTTCCATCGGGACCAGATCAAGCCGAACGCGGAAGTGTTGAAACGCCTGTTCTTCATCGGCCTGCCCATCGGCCTCGAGTTCTTCTTCATGTCGCTCGTCATGGGCGTGATGTACTGGGTCATTCGCAAGTTCGGCGCGGATGCGCAGGCGGGCCTGGCCGAGGGGCAGGGCGCGATGCGCTTCATCATGTTGCCCGCAATGGCAGTGGCGTTCGCGGCCGCGCCGATCGCCGGTCAGAACTTCGGCGCGCGCAAGCCCGAACGGGTGCGCGAGACTTTCAATTGGACCGTGGGAATGAGCATCGGGATCATGCTGGTGCTGACCGCCTTCTGTCAGTTCGGGTCGCATCTGCTGATGCACATCTTCACCTACGAAGAAGCGGTGGTATCCGTCGGCGCGACCATGCTCATGATCACCTCGTGGAATTTCGCCGCGAACGGCATCATTTTCAGCTGCTCGTCCATGTTTCAGGGATTGGGCAACACCTGGCCCACCATCGGCTCGAGCATCATTCGCCTGTTCGTGTTCATCGCGCCCGCGTTGTGGCTTTCGGCGCAGCCACACTTCGAGCTCGTGCACGTGTGGTACCTGTCGGTATGCAGCATGTTCCTGCAGGCCGTCGTGAGCTTCACGCTGCTGCGGCGTGAGTTCCACCGCAAGCTCGACAACCTGGCGCCGGTGCCGCAGCCGGCGTAAGTGGGGTCAGCCTCCGTCTTTCCGCAAGACCTGCGAGAGCACGCCAAACAGCTCCTCGATGTGCTTCGGCTCGATGATGAGCGCCGGCGAGAGCGCGATGGTGTCCCCGGTGGTGCGGATCAGCAGCCCGCGCTCGAAACACTCGAGGAAGATGCCGAATGCGCGCGCGCCCGGCGAGCCGGCGATGGGTTCCAGCTCGATGCCGGCCACCAGGCCGTAGTTGCGGATGTCGATGACATGCGGCAGGCCGCGCAACTCATGCAACGCTTTTTCAAATACAGGTCCAACCTGTTTTGCCCGAGTCAGCAGTTTCTCGTTTTCGTAGATGCCAAGGGCGGCAAGACCGGCGGCGCAGGCGATGGGATGCGCCGAGTAGGTGTAGCCGTGAAAAAGCTCGATGGCGCCAGGCGCTCCCTGCATGAAGGCGTCGTAGATCTTCTTCGAGGCCAGCACCGCGCCCATCGGCACGCAGCCGTTGGTCAGGCCCTTCGCGCACGTGATCATGTCGGGCGTGACGCCGAATTCCTGCGCGGCGAATGCGGATCCCGTGCGGCCGAAACCGGTGATCACTTCATCGAATATCAGCAGGATGCCGTGCTTGTCGCAGATCTCGCGCAGGCGCTTGAGATAGCCCACCGGCGGCAGCACGACACCGGTGGAACCGGCAATCGGTTCGACGATGACGGCGGCTATGGTTGATGCATCGTGCAGCGTCACCAGGCGCTCGAGATCTTCGGCCAGCTCCACGCCATGCGCCGGCAGCCCGCGTGTGAACGCGTTGCGTTTGATGTCGTGCGTGTGTGGCAGGTGATCGACGCCGGGAATCATCGCCGTCGGCCAGGCCTTGCGATTGGCCACCATGCCACCCACGCTGATGCCGCCGAATCCCACGCCGTGATAGCCACGCTCGCGGCCTAACAAGCGCACGCGCGCGGCGTCGCCTTTCACGCGGTGGTAGGCGAGCGCGATTTTGAGTGCGGTGTCCACCGATTCCGAGCCGGAATTGGTGAAGAACACGTGATCGAGACCCGCTGGCGCGATGCGTACCAGGGCGTTTGCCAGTTCGAATGCCTTGGGATGACCCATCTGAAACGCCGGCGCGTAGTCCATGACCTCGAGCTGTTCGGCCACGGCACGCGTGATTTCCTTGCGTCCGTGTCCGGCATTGACGCACCACAGTCCGGCAACGCCATCGAGAACCTTCCGGCCGTCCGGCGTCTCGTAGTACATGCCCGACGCGCGCGCCAGCATGCGTGGCTTGCCTTTGAACTGGCGATTCGCCGTGAACGGCATCCAGTAGGCGTCGAGGGAAAGGTCTGTATGTTCGGGTTGGGCGGCCATGATCGACTCCGGCAGTTGCGCAAGATCATAATCCCAATATGAGCATTGACGTTGGGGCACGACTAAAACACGTGCGCGAGCTGCATGGCCTTTCGCAGCGCGAGCTGGCGCGCCGCGCGGGCGTGACCAACGGTCTCATCTCGTTGATCGAGCAAAACCGGGTCAGTCCCTCGGTGGGCTCGCTCAAGAAAGTACTCGACGGGGTACCGATGTCCATGGCGGAGTTCTTCACGCTGGATGTCACGAGCGCCGCACAGGTGTTCTACGCGGCCGCGGAGCTCGTGGAGATCGGTAACGAAGCGGCTTCGTTGCGCCTGGTGGCCGCGCAGCGCCCGGGGCGGCAGCTCACGGTGCTGCACGAGCGCTATGAACCCGACGCCGCCACTGGCGAGGACATGCTCTCGCACCGTGGCGAAGAGGGTGGAGTGGTGGTGCGCGGCAAGGTGGAGCTCACGGTCGGCGGCCAGTCGCGGGTGCTCGAAGCGGGCGATGCCTACTATTTCTCGAGCTCGACGCCACATCGCTTTCGCAATGTGGGCACCGAGGTCTGTGAGATCATCTCCGCCTCCACTCCGCCGACGTTTTAAGATCTGGCATGCCCGCACAGCCTCCTGTAACCGCGACCCAATGGCGCGAACGCGCCACCGCGCTCAAGCCGCGTTCGCAGGTGTTCATCGAGGGACGCTTCGTCCCGGCTGCCAGCGGCGCGACTTTCGACAACGTCAATCCGGCGACGGGCCGTTCGCTCGGAAGCGTCGCGGCCGGCGAGCAGCTCGACATCGAGCGCGCCGTCGCGAGCGCGCGTGCCGCGTTTCGTCGCGGCAGCTGGTCGCAGCAGCCGCCGAAGGCGCGCAAGAAGGTGCTGCTCAAGCTCGCCGATCTCATGCTGGCGAACCGCGAAGAGCTGGCTTTGTTAGAGACGCTGGACATGGGCAAGCCCATTTCCGACTCGCTGAGCGTCGACATTCCTTCGGCCGCGAACTGCATCCGCTGGTATGCCGAGGCTGTCGACAAGATCTACGACGAAGTCGCGCCCACGGGTCCGAATGCGCTCGCGACGATAACGCGGGAACCCATGGGCGTGGTCGGCGCCATCGTGCCGTGGAATTTCCCGCTGCTGATGGCGTCCTGGAAAATCGGCCCGGTGCTCGCCAGCGGCAATTCGCTGGTACTGAAGCCCTCGGAGAAATCGCCGTTGACGGCGCTGCGCGTGGCGGAGCTCGCGGTGGAAGCCGGCTTGCCCGAAGGCGTGTTCAACGTGGTGCCGGGGTTCGGCCACACCGCGGGCAAGGCGCTGGCCTCGTCGATGGAGGTGGACTGCATCACTTTCACCGGCTCGACGGCCACCGGCAAGACAGTGATGCAGTACGCCGCGCTGTCGAATCTCAAGAAGGTATCGCTCGAGTGCGGCGGCAAGTCGCCTAACATCGTGCTCGCCGACTGTCCCGATCTCGACAAGGCCGCTACCGCCGCGGCCTATGCAATTTTCTTCAATCAGGGCGAGATGTGTTCGGCGGGGTCGAGATTGCTGGTCGAGGCGTCCATCAAGGACGCCATGCTCGAGAAGATCGCCGCCGTTGGCCGCACCATGGCGCCCGGCGATCCGCTGGATCCGGCCACGAAGCTCGGCGCGATCGTCGATGAAGCGCAGATGAAGCGCGTGTTGTCATACATCGACGCGGGCAAGACCGAAGGCGCGCGGGTGACTTTGGGCGGTCAACGCGTGCGCGCGGACAGCGGTGGATTTTTCGTCGAGCCTACGGTGTTCGACGGAGTACTGCCGGCGATGCGCATCGCGCGCGAGGAAATCTTCGGGCCCGTGCTCGCGACCATTTCCTTCAAGAACGTCGACGAGGCGATCCAGATCGCCAATGACGTGGAGTACGGACTGGCCGCCGCGGTGTGGACCCGCGACATCAACGTGGCGCATCGCACCGCGCGCGCATTGCGCGCCGGTACGGTGTACGTGAACTGCTACGACGCCGACGACATCACCGTCCCGTTCGGCGGCTTCAAGCAATCCGGCATCGGGCGCGACAAGTCGTTGCACGCCTTCGACAAGTACACCGAGCTCAAGACCACGTGGATCGAGCTCAGCTGAACACCACTTTCGAATCGCCGGTGGCCTTCGTCGACATCGAGACGACCGGCTGCACACCGGGAGCGCATCGCGTCATCGACGTCGCCGTGATCGGCGCGACGGGCAGCCGCGTCGACTTCGAGTGGCAGAGCCTGGTCAACCCGGGCGTGCAGGTGCCGGCGGGCATTACCGCGCTGACCGGGATCGACAACGAGATGCTCGCCGGGGCGCCGCCGTTCGAACGCATTGCGCGTGAATTGCGCGACCGTCTCGATGGCCGCGTGTTCGTGGCTCATAACGTGCGTTTCGACTATGGCTTCATCCGGCGCGAGTTCGCCGCCCTGGGCACGTCGTGGAGCAGTCCGAATCTGTGCACGGTGCGCCTGTCGCGCGCGCTGTATCCGGAGATGCCGCGTCACAACCTCGACGCCGTGATGGAGCGGCACGACATCCATATAGAAAACCGCCATCGAGCCATGCCCGATGCGCAGGCATTGCTGCAGTTCTGGCGCAAGCTGCGCGTTGCCTGGCCGGAGGCGGAGCTGCGCCGCGCGTTCGACCTCGCTTCGTTGCGAGCCACGCTGCCCGCCGCGCTGCCGGCCGATCTGCCTGATGACCTCCCCGAAGGGCCGGGCGTATACAGGTTCTTTGGCGCCGCAGAGGACGGCGCGGAGACTCTTATATATGTGGGCAAGGCCAACAACCTGCGCGAGCGCGTGCTCGATCACTTTCGCGCCGGCGCCAGCGATGCCAAGGCGCGTAAGCTCGCCGCGCAGGTGCGCCGCGTGCAATGGACCGAAACCGCCGGTGAGCTGGGAGCGTTGTTGCTCGAAGCGCGCGAAGTGCGGGAAGCCCGGCCGGTTTACAACCGCCGGCTGCGTGGTGGCGGCGAGCGGCTCAGCTGGTTGTTCGACGACGAGGCGGCAACGCCTCGACTGACGCCGCTGGATGCCGAGGCGCTGCGCTCGGGCAACGCCTACGGTTCCTATCGCACCGAACGCGATGCCCGCCGCGCTCTCGAGGGACTGGCCCGCGAACACAAGTGGTGTTTCAAGTTGTTAGGGCTGGAGAGCGGCGCCGGTTCGTGTTTCGGGCTGCAGGTCGGGCGCTGCAATGGTGCCTGCATGGGCAAGGAGTCCGCGGGCGTTCATCTGGCGCGCGTGAAGCTCGGGCTCATGCCGATCAGGCTCAAGGCCTGGCCGCACGAGGGCCCGATGATGTTGCGCGAAGGCGCGGGGGAGCGCGTTCAATATCACGTCATCGACGGCTGGCAGCACCTGGGCAGCTTCGATGCCGGCGATGAAGACGCAATAGCGAGGTTCGATCGCAGGGGCCGACGTGCACCCGAGCTCTTTGACTTCGATACATACCGCATGTTCACGCGCCTGTTGCGCGATCGCAGGCTCACGCCGCTTCCCAAGCCGGTCGAGGACTCGTGGACCTGACGCCCGCCACGCATCGCTTCGTGGCCAGCAGTCCGCGGGGTTTCGGTGACTTGTTAGCAGCGGAGCTGCGCGGCTTCGGCGCCGCGGACGTGCGCGAGCGTGCGCTCGGCGTGGAATTCTCCGGATCGCTGGACGTGGCCTACCGCGCCTGCCTGGAGTCGCGCGTCGGCAGCCGCGTGTTCCTCGTCGTTGCGCAGTTCACCGCGCCGACCGACGCCAGCTTCTATGAAGCCGCGCGCGCCATCGACTGGCGCCAGCACGTCGATCCGGCGCGCACGCTGGCCTGCGATTTTTCGGGCAAACATCCGGAGATCACGCACACGCGGTTTGGCGCGCTGCGACTCAAGGACGCCATCTGCGATCAGTTGCGCGAGACCACGGGCAGCCGTCCCGACATCGAGACCGATCGCCCGGCGGTGCGCGTGCACGCGCATGCCAATGGACCGAACGTCACGATCTCCATCGACCTGTCGGGCGAGGGATTGCACCGGCGCGGTTATCGGGCGCAGGCAGGCGAGGCGCCGCTGCGCGAGAATCTGGCCGCCGGCATCCTGGTGCGCGCCGGCTGGCCGGAGAAGTGCAAGACCGCGGTGGAGTTTCTCGACCCGATGTGCGGCTCGGGCACGCTGGTCATCGAAGCGGCGATGATCGCCGCGAACGTCGCGCCCGGCGCGCGCCGGCACTACTTCGGCTTCCTCGGCTGGGTGGGCCATGAGCGGCTCACCTGGGAGCGCGTCAAAGGCGACTCGCTGGCGCGCGAGAAAAAACCGGCGCTGCGGCTGCGCGGTGTCGACGCGGACCACGGCGTACTGGCCGCGGCACGTGAGAATGCGGCGCGCGCCGGACTCGCGGAGCTCGTGACCTTCGAAAACGGTCGTCTCGCCGATGCGCGTCCGGCCGGCGAGAGCGCGGATGCGAGCCGCGGATTTCTCGCCACCAATCCACCGTATGGCGTGCGCCTCGAAGATCGCGACACCGCGCGCGAACTGATGAAGCAGTTGGGCGAGGTGCTGCGCGCGAAGTTTTCCGGTTGGGATGCCGTGGTGCTGGCCGGATCTCCGGACGCGGGCCTCGAGCTCGGCATTCGCGCCGAACGCGTGCACACGATCTGGAACGGCGCGATCGAGTGCCGCCTGCTGCGCCTGCATGTCTCGGCCGAAAACGAAAAACAGATGCTGCACACCGGGGCCAGCGCGCGCATCGACGAGACGCTGGCGCAGTCGCCGGGCTCGCAGATGTTCGGCAACCGCATCGCCAAGAACATCAAGCAGCTGAAGAGCTGGGTGAAACGCGAGGGCGTCAGTTGTTACCGGCTGTACGACGCGGACATGCCCGAGTATTCATTCGCCATCGATCGCTACGCCGAATCTGCCGGCGAGCAGGCGTGGCTGTACGTGCAGGAGTACGCCGCTCCGAAAACGATCGAGCCCGAAGCGGTCCAACGCCGGCGCAACGAGGCGCTCGCGGCACTGCCCGCCGCCACCGGCATTCCGGTGGACCACATCCACTTGCGCCAGCGGCGCCGCACCGCGCGCGGCGATCAGTATGAGAAGCTAGGCGAGAGCGCCGACTTCAAACTGGTGGAAGAGGGCGGCCTCAAGTTCTGGGTGAACTTCAGCGACTACCTCGACACCGGCCTGTTCCTCGACCACCGCATCACGCGCCAGCGCCTGCGTGCCGACGCGGCGCGGCGGCGGTTCCTGAATCTCTTCGCCTACACGGGCAGCGCCACCGTATACGCGGCCGCGGGCCAGGCACGGGCCAGCACGACCATCGACATGTCAGCCACCTACCTCGATTGGGCGAAGCAGAATCTGACGCTGAATGGATTTGCCGGCCCGAACCACGAATTCATCCAGGACGATTGCATCTCCTGGCTGCGGGCGGCGGTCGCCGAGCGCCGCGTCTACGATCTGATTTTTCTCGATCCGCCCACGTTTTCCAACAGCAAGCGCATGGAGGACATCCTCGATGTGCAGCGCGATCATGCCGCGCTGATCGACAGCTGCATGGCATTGCTGGCGCCCGGCGGCAAACTGGTGTTCTCCACCAATGCGCAGAAGTTCAAGCTGGACGGGATGCTCGGCGAGCGCTACAAACTCACCGACATTTCGCGCGCGACGCTGCCGGAAGATTTCAAACGCAATCCGCGCATTCATCAGTGTTACGAACTGGAGTCAGGAAAATGATCAAGAAAGGTTCCGCCGCCTGGAAGGGCAGTCTCAAGGAAGGCACGGGCAGCATCTCCACCGAAACCGGTGTGCTCAAGAATGCTCCATACGGATTCAAGGCGCGTTTCGAAGATGGCCCGGGGACCAATCCCGAAGAGCTGATCGCCGCGGCGCATGCGGCCTGCTTCACCATGGCTCTCTCGGCCGGCCTCGGCAAGGAAGGGTTCACGGCGGACTCCATCGAGACCAGCGCCGCCGTGCGCCTCGAAAAAGTCGGCGACGGCTTCGCCATCACGCACAGCGATCTCATCTGCATTGCCAAGGTGCCCAACGTCAGCGAAGCGAAGTTCGCCGAGATCGCCGAAGTCACCAAGTCCGGTTGCCCCGTATCCAAGGTGCTGAACGCCAAGATCTCGCTGGTGGCGAAGCTCGCCTAGCCAGGCTCTCGTGTTCAGTCGTCGCGGGGAATGCGTCCGCTCACTTTGTAGTGGAGCTCCTGTTCGCCGTTGGCGGGAATCGTGAAGCGCCAGGCGTAGTCGCCAGCCTTGCGTGTCGGACGCAGGCTGGCCCCGGCCACGCGCAGATCCTCGAACCCGGACATGTTTCCCTGGCGTATTTCCACCGTCACGGCGCGGGACCTGCCATTGGTCACCCGCAAGTCGATCGGTATGGAAGCGCGGCGGGTCAGCAACGACAGCAGATTCACCTGCGGCTCGTCCGCGTCGAAGTTCGTCGCCACGAACAGATCGGGCGAGCGGCCGATGGTGATCTCACTCGGGACGCCGACCGGCGTGTCTTCGATGGTGTCCTCGCCTTCGAACATGCTGCGGTCATTGTCGATCTCGAAGACGCGCACGATGCCGCCCGGCAGAGGTTCGCCGAGGCCGTCGGTCTTGCGATTGTTCCAGCCAATGCGGATTTTCATCGGCATGAGATCGTCAACGTCGTCTGCCTCATCGCCCTCCGAGCCGAACCTGACGCCGTAGAAGCGGTCGACGGTCACATCGGGCTTGTACAGGAAGGCAACTTGCTTCGTCTGCCGCGCGCCCAGATCGGTTTTCCATGGCACGCGATACATCTGATAGTCGGCAAGGTTTTCGCGCTCCGCGAGCGATGCGCGAAATCCGGTGACGATGACCTCTTCGAGCTCCTCGCTCCCTGCGGCGAGCACCGAGTCCACATACCCAAAGGCCTCGCGGCGTGATTTATTCTCGCGTGGAGAAGTCGCCGGACCGTACGGATAGCACCCGTAGAAATAGCCGGCGGCATCGGGCTCCTCGTCGATTTCATCCTGCAGTTCTTCCAGACGGTCCTTGCGGGCATTCTCCTGGTGCTCTTCGTTCGAGAAATCCGCGGTATCGCCGATCGTGCTGCTGCCGCGCTGTTCGGCGTCGAGCAGGTTGAGGCGGCCCGCCACCACCTGCACCTGCGCATCGGTGAAACGCGACCCGGTGAAGTTGCGCAGCGTAAGCCAGCCGCGCAGATCCATGCGATTGGCCGCGGGATCCACCTGCGCTATGTAGTCAGCCGCCCAGCTGAATCCTTGCGCGATGTAGCTCACCTTCACCTGGCGTTTGCCCGGCGCCCCCGCCGCCAGATGGATCGACAAGGTGGGCTTGAGATTCAGGCCTTCCGGAATTTCATTGAACGTGAGTTTTTCCGGCAAGCCCGAACAATGCAGCGCTTCATTGCCGTCTTCAGTGCGGAACATCACGCCGCCGTTGTCGGCGGAGATCACCGTGGCGGCGACCTGGCTCGCCTTGCCGGTGGCACGGTTGGTTCGCGTGAGCGTGACTGTCTTGCCGATGGACCTGCGCAAAAGGTTTCCGGGGCTCAGGCCTTCGAAATCGTAATTGCTCTCGTCGACGCCGCGAGCCGTGTCCGCGATCACCGCGGACTGCGGAATCAAGGTCTCGACCACGCCGTCGAATTCCAGCGTGACCGCCCCGGCAGGCAGATCCACGGTGCGCGTCTCGGTGATCAGCGCGAACAAATCACGGTAGATAGTGATCGACACGGAATCGGGCTGTGTCGATACCACGCGCACCTCATCGGCGCCGAATGCCGGCACGGCGAGCAGACAGAACGCGAGCAGGCCCGCGCGCATGGGTGCTACCAGCCCTGCCGCAAGGTGAAAGTGAGTGTGGTTTCGCCATTTGCCGGGACCGGAACATCCCAGGCGAAGCTGTCGGCGTCGGTGCGGCGGCTCTTGATGGATTCCTCACGAATTTCATTCGTGCGCCACAGATCGTCTTGCCGAAGTGTGAGCACCACGGGCGTGGGCTTGGCGTTGCGCGCGAGGTAACTCATCTGATAGTCGGTGGTGCGCTTGTTGACCTTGGTCGTCTGCGTGAGCGTGGGCGTGACCGTGACATCGAAAGCATCGCCAATGCGCAGCGCGATCTCCGATCCCGCGCTCGTATGGCCAATTCGATCCTCACCGATGAACTGCGGCTGGCCGCGCGCGTCGCGCGCATACACTCGCACCACGCCGGAGGGCATTTGTTCGCCGAGGCCCGCGGCCTTCGAATTCGAGAAACGCACGCGAACCTGCGCCGAGGCCGGGTTGTCGCTCGATTCGAACTGGCTGAAGGAAATCTCGTAGCCCTTGCTCGCCT
Organism: Steroidobacteraceae bacterium; assembly: GCA_035995425.1. Lineage (GTDB taxonomy): Bacteria > Pseudomonadota > Gammaproteobacteria > Steroidobacterales > Steroidobacteraceae > CADEED01. The sequence continues at coordinate 24,525 of DASYKM010000131.1, read as the reverse complement.
TGACGTTCGCGGACTCGAGAAAACTGACCTGCTTGTTCTGCTGGTTGGCGATCGTGGTGGGTTGTTTGATGGGGTAGGTGTAATAGTCGCCGAGCCGTTGTGCGGTGCCGCTTTCGGTGCCCGCCGCGCGCTGCGCGTTGATGCGGCTCTTTTGCAGCCACGACTCTTCCGAGTCCGAGATGTTGAGATCGCCTGCCACGAGCTGCGCGCGAGCGTTGGTGAACGTGGTGCCGGACTCGTTGGTGAGCGTGATCCATCCCTGCATCGAAAGCGTTGCCTTGGCCTCGTCGAACACCGCGACATAGTCGGCATCCCAGGACAGACCGCGCGTGAGGTAGGTGAGCTTCACCTCCTGGTCGATGGGCTGCTCGGCGTTGACCAGTACCGACAACGTGGGGCGTGCGCGCAGATTGTCGGGCACCTTGTCGAAGATCACGCGCGTCGGCAGGCTGTCGTCGCGCAGCACTTCGATTCGCGATCCGATGCGCAGCACGGTGCCGCCCGAAGTGGACAACACCTCGGCGATCTCGCTGGTCTCGGCGCCGGTGGCTGGATTGGTATGCACCAGGCGCACTTTGCCGCCGATGGCCTTCTCCATGAGCTTTTCCGGCGTCAGCAGGTCGTAGTCGAAATTCTGTTCGATCAGCTCGAGATTCAGCGCGTCGAAGCTCACGGTCTCCGGCAGGATCTGCGCCGAAACCCCGGCGAATTCCACGCGCTGCCGGCCCGCGGCGAGCTTGAGCGGTCGCACGTGCTCGACCAGCGCGAGATTCTTGTTGTAGATCGTGAGCGTGAGCGCGCGATCTTCGCTGCCATCGGCCGCAAGTGCGGTACCTGAAAGCAGGCCGATGAAGGCCAGTAGGGCAATGCGCATGTTTCCTCCCCGAATCCCGTAAAGTCGTTCAAGGTTACGCGCGAGCGGCAAAAAGTCCACGAGTCGCCGCGCAGCCCGCGATCCGTCGGTTAAAGTAGCTGGCCAACCTGGCTCAGGAAATTCCATGAAATTCCGTTGTTGCGCCGCCTTGGTCGCGGCCTCGTTGTTCGGCGCATCGGCAGGCGCGGCGGATTTGCCGTCATCGCGGCGCCTGCATTCCATCGACGTGTTCCAGCTCGAATACGCCGATGACGTGCAGATCTCCCCCGACGGCAGCCGCATCGTCTACGTGCGCGTGAGCCACGACATCATGACCGATCGCGCGCGCCGCAACCTGTGGATCGTCGACGCCGCCGGCACTAACAACCGTCCGCTGCGCTCCGAAGCGAAGAACTTCAGCTCGCCGCGCTGGTCGCCGGACGGCTCGCGCCTGGCATATGTCTCCGCCGCCGAGGGCAGTCCGCAGTTGTACGTGCGCTGGATGGACTCGGGGCAGACGGCATTGCTCACCAACCTCACCGAAGCGCCGAGCGCCATCGCCTGGTCGGCCGATGGCAAATCCATAGCGTTCACGCAGCTCGTGCCGGCAAACAAGCCGCCACTGGCGACGCCGCCCGAGAAACCCGAAGGGGCGCAGTGGGCGCCGCCCGTCAAGATCATCGACTCGGTGGTTTATCGCGCCGACGGCGCGGGCTTCCTCGAAGCCGGCTATCAACATGTGTTCATCGTTTCGTCCGAGGGCGGCACCGCGCGCCAGCTCACCAACGGCGATTTCAACGACGATGGCCCGCTGTCCTTCGCTCCCGACAACAAGAGCATCGTGTTTTCCGCCAATCGCGGCGCGGACTGGGAGCTCGACCCGCAGGAGAGCGAGGTCTTCTCCGTCGACATCGCCAGCGCGAGTCTTACGCAGCTCACCACGCGCGACGGGCCGGATGGCTCGCCGGTGGTGTCGCCCGACGGGCGAAAGATCGCCTACGTCGGTTTCGACGACAAGTTGCAGGGGTACCAGGTCACTCATTTATATGTGATGGACATCGACGGGAAGAACTCGCGCGTGGTCACCGCCGGCTTCGACCTCGATGTCGCGGAGCCCCACTGGGCGGCCGACAGCCGCAACGTGTACTTCTCATATGACGAGCGCGGCGTGCGAAAGCTTGGGCTTACCTCTCTCGACGGCAAGGTGCGCGTCATTGCCGAAGGCCTCGGTGGCACCGATCTCGGCCGCCCGTACACCTCGGGCAGTTTCACGGTTGCGCGCAATGGCCGCGTCGCGTTCCCGCACAACACCCCGGCGCGGCCCGCGGACGTCGGCACCGCCACCACTGGTGCGCGAGAGCGGGTGCTCACCACGCTCAACGATGACTTGCTCGGCAACAAGACGCTCGGCGCGGTGCGCGAGATATCCTGGAAATCCTCGAAGGACCAGCGCGACATCCAGGGGTGGGTGGTCACGCCGCCGGACTTCGACCCCGCGAAGAAGTATCCACTCATCCTCGAGATCCACGGCGGCCCGTTCGCGGCCTACGGGCCTAACTACACCACCGAGTTGCAGCTGTTCGCGGCGGCCGGGTACATCGTGCTGTACGCCAATCCACGCGGCAGCACCAGCTATGGCGAAACCTTCGGCAACCTGATCCACCACGCCTATCCAGGCGATGACTACGACGACCTCATGTCCGGCGTGGATGCGATGATCGCCCAGGGCAATGTCGATCCGCAAAACCTGTTCGTCACCGGCGGCTCGGGCGGCGGCGTGCTCACCGCATGGATCGTCGGCAAGACCGATCGCTTCCGCGCCGCCGTGGTCGCAAAGCCGGTGATCAACTGGTCGAGCTTCGTGCTCACCTCCGACGCCAACAATTTCTACTATCGCTACTGGTTCGGCGCGCAGCCGTGGGAGAAGCCCGAGGAATACTGGCGGCGCTCGCCATTGTCGCTGGTGGGCAACGTGAAGACGCCCACCATGCTGCTCACCGGCGAGGCCGACTACCGCACGCCCATCACCGAGTCGGAGCAGTACTACCAGGCCCTGAAGCTGCGCAAGATCGACACGGTCATGGTGCGCATTCCGGAAGCCTCGCATGGCGGCATGGTGGCGCGTCCGTCGAATCTCATCGCCAAGGTCGATAACATCCTGGCCTGGTTCTCGAGATACCGGAAGAAATAGCGTCCTATGAAATTTGCAATTCTCGGCGCCGGGGCGCTCGGCACCATCCTCGGGGCGCACCTGTCGCGCGCCGGACACGAAGTCGTGATGATCGCGCGCGGCGAACGAGCGCGTGTGCTGCAGCGTCAGGGCCTGGTGCTCAACGGGCTCTCCGACATCAAGGCGCGGCCGATCGTCATCGACGATCCGCGCAAGCTGCTCGACACCGGCACGCTGATCATCGCCACCAAGGCCATCGATTCGGAGCTGAGTCTCGAAACTCTCCGGCATCTGCGTGTCGATACCGCTTTGTCGGTGCAGAACGGCGTGCTCAAGAACGAGCTGTTGGCGCGCGTGTTCGGGTTCTCGCGCGTGCTCGGCGCCATGGCGGATTTCAGCGGTGAGCTGCTGGCCAATGGCGAAGTCAAATTCACGCGCAATGTCTGCCTGCACCTGGGCGAGGAAAAAGGCGGCATGAGTCCGCGTGCGCAGGAGCTGGCCACGCTCATCGACAGTGCCGGCGTGCGCTGTGCGGCGGCATCCAACATCCGCACGCGCGAGTGGTCGAAGTTCGCGGGCTGGATCGCGCAGTTTCCGCTGGCGGTGCTCACGCGACAGATCACCTGGAAATTCCTCATGGACGAACGCAGCGCCATGGTCATAGTGCGCATCGTGCGCGAAGCCGCGGCGCTCGCCGCCGCCATGCACATCGAGCTCACCGACATGCCGCCGCTGCCCGTGCCGAGCATCGTGCACGCGAGCGATGCGCACGCCGTCGAGATCGTCCGTGACATTGGCCAGAAATTTCTCGATACCTCGCCCGAACACCGCATGTCCGCGCAGCAGGATGTGTTGCGCGGCAGCCGGCTGGAATACGAAGAGACGCTGGGGTACGCGCTGCAGAAGGGGCGCGAGCTCAACGTTCCGATGCCGACACTCGAGATCTGCTACCGCATCATCGCCGTGGCCCATCCATGAAGCGGACTGTCCCCATTGTCGCGACACTGTTCATGGTGTTGCTGGTGTCCGGTGCGAGTGCCGCCGATCGAGCCAAGCCTCTCTTCACCGACGACTTCGAAGCACGCGCTGCCGGCACGTTGCCTGGCGCTCCCTGGAGCGAGGCGACGTTCAAGTCCGGCGCGGTGATCACCGTCGACAGCGAACACGCCTTCAGCGGCCGACAGGCTATGCACATCTTCACGCCGCGCGGCGCGAAGTACCGCCGTGGATACATGGCCATCCACCTGAAAACTCCCGTGCCCGAAGCCATGGCCGGCATGTTCGGGCGCGCCATGGTGTTCCTCGACGAGGCGCCGATCCCGATCGCGGGCGCGCCGCCGGTGCACTGGACGCTGTTGCAGGGTGAAGGACGTTCCGCCGATGATCGCTACAACTCTATCTACCGTCTCGGTGTCGAGGGCCGGCGCGGCACGGAGCTCATGGCCAACTTCGAGACCACGCCGCCGGTGACCACCGACTGCAAGCAGAAATCGACGCGCGCGCTGCCGGTGCGACGTTGGACCTGCGTCGAATGGCATCTGCAGGTCGCCTCGAATGAAATGCAGTTCTGGCTCGACGGGCGCCAAGTGGTACACGTGGCCGGAAAGGTCCGGGCCGCGGGCGCCTGCCGGGGCGCCGACCTGCAGGGCGTCTGGCTGGCGCCACCGAAGTTCGACAGTTTCTACATCGGCTTCGAGCGGTACGCGGATTCCGCCAACGACCAGAACCTGTGGCTGGACGATGTCGTACTGTCGACGACACGCGTGCACTGTTCCGTGCAGTAACGAAGAGGGGGTCCGATGAAGTTTCTGACACTGGCCGTCACGGCGTTGATGGGCTTTTCCGCCGCGAGCTTCGCAGCCACCGCGGCCAAGCCCGCGCCCGTCGTGGCGCCGGCACCGGCGCCTGCCGTGGTCACGGCGCCGCTCGTGGATCCGGCCGCCATCGACAGCGCGCTCAAGAGCATGGTCGACAGCAAGCAGGTCGTCGGTGTGTCGGCCCTGGTGTTCGAGCGTGGTAGCGAGGCGTACTTCGGCGCCTTCGGCCTCGCCGATCGCGAAAACAACAAGCCCATGGCGCGCGACACCATCGCGCAGATTTTCTCGATGACGAAGCCGGTGACCGGCGTCGCGCTCATGCAGCTCTATGAGCGCGGCAAGTTCGAACTGGACGCGCCACTCGCCGCCTACGCGCCGGAGTTCGCGGAAATGCGCGTGTATGCGGGGCTCGACGCCGCCGGCCAGCCGAAGTACGAGCCGCCAAAGCGGCCCATCACGATGCGCGACATCCTGCGGCACACGGCCGGGTTCATCAACGCCGACACCGCGGAGCCCGCGGCAGTGGCCGCCCTGTATCGCCAGGCGGACCCGCGCAACATCAACAACACATTGGCCACCTTCGCCGCCAAGCTCGCCCAGGTGCCGCTCGCCTATCAACCGGGAACGAAGTGGCAGTACAGCCATGCCGTCGACCTGCAGGCCTATCTCGTCGAGAAGATTTCCGGCATTCCGTTCGACGAATACCTGAAGCTCCACATCTTCCGCCCGCTCGGCATGACCGCCACGCGTTACGCCATCCTGCCCACGGACCCGGATCGCCCGCAGCTGGCCGCGCTGTACACGCGCAACGAAGACGGGACGTTCACGCGGCAGTCCGACGAGGAGGCGTACCAGTTCAATGGCGCTTCGTGGCCGCTGAAGCCGGGCGGCTTCGGCCTCGTCTCCACGCTCGACGACTACATGAAGTTCGCGCGCATGTTGTTAGGCGGCGGCAAGCTGAACCGGGCACGCATACTCAAGCCCGAAACCATCAAGCTCATGGCGACCGACGCCATGCCAAAGGAAGTGACCGACAAGTTCTTCCTGCCGTCGAAAGGGCAGGTGGGATTCGGCATCGACTTCGCCGTGCGCATTGCGCCGCCGAAGGATGCGCAGGAATCCTCGGGCGCCGTCGGCGAATTCTTCTGGGACGGCGCGGCGAGCACCTTGTTCTGGGTCGACCCGAAGAATGACATCGCCGCGGTGCTGTTCACGCAGATGAAGCCGTTCGACAAAGTGCACCTGCACAAGGCCTTCCGCGACGCGGTGTATCGCAACGACCCGGTCGCGCTCGCGCACTGAAGCATGGCAAACGAGCCCCTTGGCTTTGGTTTGATCGGCGCGGGCGCCATCGCGAATTTCCACGCGCGTGCGGTGGCGGGTTCCCGCGGCGGGCGACTCGTCGGAGTCGTCAGCCGTTCGCGCGCCACGGCCGAGAAATTCGCGCGCGAACATGGCATCGGTTTCGCGTCCGATGACGTTGAGCACCTGCTCGCGCAGCCGGGCCTCGACGCGGTGTGCATCACCACGCCGTCGGCGCTGCACCTGGCGCCGGCGCTCGCCGCGATCCGCGCCGGCAAGCATCTGATGATCGAGAAGCCGCTCGATGCCACCGTCGAAGGCACCGATCGCATCCTTCGAGAGGCCGCGAAGGCGGGCGTGCGGGTTGGCTCGATCTTCCAGGCGCGCTTCGGCGATCCCGCGCGATCAGTGAAGGCGGCGGTCGATGCCGGCCGGTTCGGCCGCATGGTGCTCGCGAGCTGCTACGTGAAATGGAATCGCACCGCCGAGTACTACACCGGCTGGAAGGGGAAGCTCTCCGAGGACGGCGGCGGCGCGGTCATCAACCAGGCCATTCACGGCGTCGACCTGCTGCAGTGGTTTGCCGGCATGCCGGTCGAGGTGTTCGCCTGGACCACCCAGCGCGTTCACGCCATCGAGTCGGAAGACACCGCGGTGGCCGCGTTGAAGTTTGCGAGTGGGGCGTTTGGCACCATCGAAGCCAGCACCGCGTTGTGGCCCGGCTTTTCGCGCCGCATCGAGATCTGCGGTGAGAACGGCTCGGCGGTGATGGAAGACGACGACATCGCGCGTTGGGAATTTCGCGTCGCGCAGCCGGAAGACGAGAACATTCGCGCCGCGCGCGAGACCAGCGCCAAGGGTTCGGGCTCCGCCAATCCCATGGCCATCAATTTCGAAGGGCACCTGCGGCAGATCCAGGACTTCATCGACGGCATCCGCGAGCGCCGGCCGTTCTTCATCGAAGGCAGCGAGGCGCGCAAGGCCGTTTCGCTGGTGCGGGCAGTCTACGATTCGGCGGCGTCCGGCAAGCCGGTCAGGCCGGACGGTGTGTGAGTTGAAAGCCCGTTTCGCTTTCCTGCTCATCGGCGCGCTCGCGCTTGCCGGTGTCGCGCACGCGGCGGAATCGCGCGCGAAGCTCAAGGTTGCGCTCACCTTCGACGACCTGCCGCTCAACGGCACGCTGCCGGCGGGAGCCAAAAAATCGGACCTGGCGCGCGCAACACTCGCCGTGTTCAAGAAGTACAAGATTCCGCCGGCCTACGGTTTCATCAATGCCGTAGCGCTCGAGCGCAATCCCGACGGCGCGCTCGCATTGAAATTGTGGATCGCCGCGGGACATCCACTCGCCAACCACACCTACACGCACATTGACCTTTCGAAGAATTCCGCGGACGACTTTCAGCGCGAGATTCTGCGCAACGAACCCGCGCTCGAGCTGCTGACTCCGGAGAAGGCCGGGCCCGCGGCCTTTCGCTGGTTCCGCTATCCGTACCTGCACGAGGGAGACACGCTGGAGAAGCGGCGCGCCGTGCGCGCGTTCCTGACGAGCAATGGCTATCGCATCGCGCAGACCACCCTCGACTGGGAGGACTATCTCTGGAACAGCGCCTATGCGCGCTGCACGATAAAAAAAGACACGGCCTCCATCCAGTGGCTGCATGAAAGCTATCTGACGGCGGCGAAGGATTTCATGCGCTTCCAGCGCGAGAATTCGCGCATGGTCTTCGGCCGCGATATCAATCACGTCCTGCTGCTGCACCAGGGTGCTTTCAGCGCGCACATCCTGCCGGAGCTGTTCGCGCTCCTGAAGAGCGAGGGCTTTGAAATCGTGACGCTCGAAGAGGCGCAGAGCAACCCGGTGTACGAGACAGATCCCGATTTCGCCGAAGCGCACGGTGGCACGCTGACCGAGCTCACGATGCAGCAGAAAGGCATCGCCTGGCCGGCGAACGCGCCGAAGCTGCCGCGCGAGCGGCTCACGAATATCTGCCAGTAGAAAAAGGGGACATTCCTGTTTTTCGCGCGGTGCGAAAAACAGGAATGTCCCCTTTTTTTTTTACTTCAGGAGGCTGCGCAGCATCCAGGCGGTTTTTTCGTGAATCTGCATGCGCTGCGTCAGCAGGTCGCAGGTGGCTTCGTCGCTCGCCTTCTCAGCGCCGGGAAAGGCGGCGCGCGCGGTGCGCGCCACGGCTTCGTGCCCCGACACCAGCAACCGCACCATGTCGAGCGCACCGGGCACGCCTTCCGTCTCGTCGATGGAAGTCAGCTTGGAGAATTCCTTGTAGGTGGCCGGCGCCGGATAGCCAAGCGCGCGGATGCGTTCGGCGATGAGGTCGAGCGCGTTCCACAGCTCGGTGTACTGATCCATGAACATGAGATGCAGCGTATTGAACATCGGCCCTTCCACGTTCCAGTGGAAGTTGTGCGTCTTGAGATACAACGTGTAGGTGTCGGCGAGCACGCGTGACAGGCCCTGCACGATTTTCTCGCGGTCCTTGTCCTTGATGCCGATGTCGATCAGCGGGGCGGCCATAGTTGCGGCCTTGGCCGCGCTGTTCTTCTTGCCCATGTCTTTACTCCTCGAAGCGATGCCGCGGAGTCTAGCCACGCGCCGCGCGTGCGGCTATTCGGATTTTCCTATCGACACCATAGACGGATGGGTCGGATCGCTTCGATAGTGCGCGCGCAATACATCGCCGCCGAAGTCGCGTTGCAGGTCGCGATAGACGGTGTGTATGTGATTGGCATTGCCCTGCGTGTCGTCGTACTCGATGAGCAGCGTCGGGCCGTGAATGCGGTAGTAATGCGCCTGCCCGGGCTCGATGCCACCCGCCCAGGCAAAGCGCACCTTGTCGAAGCCCGCACGATCGAGACGCACGAGCGCGTCGGCTGCGGCCGAGTGCATCACGCGTCCCACATACAGCTCGATGAGCCGCCGCAGTTGCGCACGCTCGTCGGCGGACATGTCGGCGGCGGCAAGTCCCGCGAGCTCGAGCGGCTGCACCTTCGGATCGTTCTTCGTGAGGATCTCGGAGAACGCGGTGTCCTGGATCATCGCCGCCTTTCGGCGCTCCGCCGGCAGGAGTTTTATCAACTCGCGACCCAGATCTTCCTCGGCGGCGAGCAGGCGGAAGCCGGCATTGGGGCCGGTGAGAACTTTCGCGGGATTCGCGCCCATGAACACCGGCGCGACCACCGGTGCCTGGCCGGGCAGCTCGGTGACGTTCACGGAAAGGTGGTGGCCTTCGAAGCGCCACGCCCACGGCGCGCTCTCCGACGGTTTGCCGAATATGGCGGTGTAGTACAGGCCGGGATCGCGACGCGACGCATTCGCCGCGCCGGCCTCGGTCTCCACGCGCCGCAGGATGTTTTCGTGCTTCATGACGCCGCGCGCCGCAAGCAGCCCCTCGGGCGAAAGCGCCGTGGCGAGCAGCGGTCCGAGAAACTCGCTCTGAGCGTCGTCGAGCTTGAGCAGCGACACGCCGACGCGATCGATGGGAATGAAATTCCACTTGAGGCGTTCCGGCGAATCGACCGGAAAGCTGGCCGCGGAGCGCAGCTCCGGTGACAGTGATTTCAGAAACGCGCCGGCGGCCGCGGCGGCGCCGTCATCGTGGGAGCCGCGCGCGGCGCCTGCGGAGGGCGCGAGCAACGCTGCGGCCGCTCCGGCGGCCAGCGACAGTCCAACTGCCGCGATTTTTGCGATTCTCATCAGCGCTCTCCTTATTAGGGAGCGCGATCGTAGCCGCGATGGCCGATTTCGGCTAGGCGGTCTTGGCGAGAAGCTTCTCGGCTTCTCCCTGGCCCTTCTTCAGCAGTTCCTCGAGTCCGGCTTCGCGCAGGAAGCTCACGTCGATGCGCGCCGAGCTGTCGAGGCTGGCGCCGCTCACGCGCTGCGTACCGTCGCTTTCGGTCATTTCCTCGATGAGGCCGCTGGCGATGTGGACCGCGGAAACCAGGGCGCGCGACTCCGGCGCCACCTCGTTCGGCCGATGATGGAAGGCGACCGCTTCGACGATCGGGAACGGGATGCCCCACAGGCCGAGTAGATAGGCGCCGACCTCGGCGTGCGTGACGCCGAAGATTTCGCGTTCGGCCGCGGCGCTGTCGCCGTGCAGCTCTTTCTTGCGATCGAGCGCGCGCACGTAGTCGGGCGGCGCGGCGTGCAGCAGCACCAGCGCGCCGATGTCGTGCAGCAGCCCGGCGGTGAAGGCGGCGTCGGCGAGCTGCGGGTTCGTGCAGATCTTCTTGGCGAGGACCGCCGTGAGCATCGAATGATGCTGCAGGCGATCGGGCGAGAACCCTTTGACTTCGCTGATGGCCTTGTCCGAGAACGAGGTCGAGCCGAGCACCAGCGACTTGATGATCTCGACGCCGAGATAGGTGACGGCGGGGCGGATGCTGACGATCTTCTGGCCCAGACCGAAGTAGGCAGAATTCACCAGCTGCAGCACCTTGGCGCAGACCGCGGCGTCCATCTCGATGACTTTCGCGAACGATGCCGCGTCGGCCTTCGGGTCGGCTGCCAGCCGTGCCAGCTCCGTATAGGTCGAAGGAACGGCGGGGATGCGTTCGAGCTTGCCCACCAGTGCGGTCAACGCCGGGTTTTGCATGAGCTTGTGCAGCGCATGGGTCTGTTCGATGACCGCGCGCAGCGTCTCGCCGTCGCAGGGCTTGTGCAGGAACTGATGGGTGACGGGCAGCGCGCGCATGATGGATTCGCGCTCGGCCTGGCCCGACAGCACGATGCGCGCCGCCGCCGGGAAGTCACGCTGGATGTGACGCAGCAGCTCGGCGCCGTCCATGCCGGGCATGCGCATGTCGGTGATGACGACGTCGGCCGGAGTTTTCTTCATCTCCTCGAGCGCCTGCTGGCCGCCGAGTGCGAAGGTCATGTCCCAGCGCTTGCGCTCCTTGCGCAAGGAATTGCGCAGACCATCGAGGATGGCCTGTTCGTCATCGACAAATAATACGTGTAGCGAAGTCATGCGGCAGCCTGCTTGTTGGAGGAATTGGCCACGGATTCTTCAACCGACTTTGGCAGCCGGACAAAAAACGTCGTTCCTTTTCCTGTTTCAGTTTCGAAGTGAAGTGAACCTTTGAGTTTTTCGACCACGATGCCGCGCGACAGCGCCAGGCCCTGGCCGGTGCCGCGCCCGACTTCCTTGGTCGTGACGAACGGCTCGAAGATGCGACCACGCACATCTTCGGGGATTCCGTCGCCGGTGTCGGTGATCGAGATCTCGACGAAGTCACCGATTGCCCGGGTGCGAATGGTGATGCGGCCCTTGCTGCTCGTGCCTTCCACGACGTCGCTGATGGCGTGCGCGGCATTGAGCAGCAGGTTGAGCATCACCTGGTTGATGTCGCCGGCGTGGCAGTGCACGGACGGGATGTCGCCGAAGTCGGTTTCCAGCTCGGCGACACTCTTGTATTCGTTCCTGGCCATGTTCAACGTGGTCTTGATGGCCCGATTGAGATCGATGTCGGCCTTGGTGCGCGTGTCGGGATGCGCAAACTCGGTCATCGAACGCACGATGGATCCCACGCGGCCAATGCCTTCGAGCGCGCGATCGAGCGCGTCGGGGGCGTTCTTGAGGAAATAGTCCACGTCGGCCGCTTCGTCGGTCTCGGCAGCCTTGCGCGCGGCCGGGGCCACGTCCTTGCCGGACAGGACACCCGCGGCCAATGCGCGATAGTCGGCGAGCGCGTGCGGCACATCGCGCAGGGCGTGGCGCACGAAGCGCACGCTGTCGGAAATGAATTGCACCGAAGTGTTGATCTCGTGCGCGACGCCCGCGGCGATGCGGCCGACGGACTCGAGTTTCTGGCCCTGGGCGAGCTCGCGCACCATGCGGCGCGTCTCGGTGACATCGATCATGAGGCCGCGCATGGAGCGCCCGTCCCCGGCCTGCTCGCAGTAGACAGTCCAGCGCAGCTCGACCACGCGATCGTCGGCGGTGACCACCGAGCACAGGACCTCGAACGTGCCCGGCGTGCATTCATCGAGCTGGCGCCGGGTGCTCGCCTCGCGGTCGCGCGGCAGCAGCACATCGAGAAATCCGGCTTCCTTCCAGCGCGCTTCCGGGAAACCGAGGATGCGCTCCGCCTGCGGGCCGATGTAGTTGAAGCGGCCGTTCGCCAGGTCGAGCTCGAACGGAATTGCGCGCGTGGTTTCGGCGATCAGCCGGTATTGCTCGCGGCTGCGTGCGAGCTCCGCCGTGCGCTCGTCGATGCGGTGGCCGATCATTTCGTTGGTGAGCGCCAGCGTCGCGGCATGCTCGGAGAATTTCTGTACGGTCTTGAGGCTCTGCTGCACGGCCAGCAACATGATGAGGAATTCGCAGCCCACCCAGATTCCCTGGTCGACGATGCGCCACCACGCCGAGGCGCCGATGACGTACGAATCGGGAAGCATCGCGATGCGCACGACCGGGTAGCAGATCGCGGCGAGCGTTGCCGTGGCGAGCACACGCCAGTCGCGGTAGAACGCCAGGAATGCCAGCGACACGAACATGTGGAACTGCGCTTCGGGGCGGCCTTCGAGCAGCCACATGAACAGCATCGACCAGCCGATCTGGCTCAAACCCATGAAGTGGCGCACCCACCAGGCGAGCGGCGCCGCGCGCGCGAACAGCATGGCCGGCACGCACAACATGCCGCCGAGGATCAGGGTGAACAGGATTCGCGACTCGTCGGGCAGGGCGGTTTTCCAGGCCAGTGCCAGCGCCACGGGCCATTGCACCGCGAACAGGATGCGGAAAGTGCGATGCGTGCCCACGGTGAGCTGCGCCACGACATCGTGACGCACTTCACGGGCACGAGCCTCGCGCTGCGCTGTATCCAGTTCAATCACGGGTTTCCCTGCTGTTTCCTGGTGCCGACTCCGGTTGTCTCCCGGCGTTATCGGCCCATTACAGGGCACGCTTTAGGCTATTTCCGTGGCGGCCCAGGGAAAAACGCGTTCGTTTTCAAGACGTAGTCGGCATATTGCGGCCGACGATTGCCGATGTCCTTTTCGAGCAGCCGGACGCCGGAAACCCGCAATAGCAGGAAGGTCAGCAGTGCCGGACCGGCAACCGACCACCAGGCGCCAGCCGCCAGGGCGATGAGCCAGAACCCCCACCAGACGCAGAACTCGCCGAAGTAGTTAGGGTGGCGCGTGTAGCGCCACAGGCCGCGGTTCATGACCGAACCGGCATTGGCGGGATCTTTCCTGAAACGCGCCAGCTGCCAGTCGCCGACCGCTTCGAACGTGAAGCCCACCAGCCACAGCCCGATGCCCAGGTAGTCGAGCGTTCCGAGCGGCTGATTGCCGGCGAACACACCGAGCAAAGGCAGCGAAATGATCCAGGCCAGCAGCGCCTGCAGCCAGAACACGAGGTACAGGCTCTTCCACTTGAAGTTGGGCTCGTTGCGCGCGCGGATCGCCCGGTAACGATGATCCTCGCCCTTGCCCATGCTGCGCGCGGTGACGTAGATCGACAGGCGCGCGGCCCAGAGCACCAACAGCCACAACACGAACGCCAGGCGCGGCGCGCGCGGGTCGGCGGACAGGCCGTACATGACCCCGGCCGCGAACAACATGAGACTCCACAAGGAATCGACGATGGCGACGTTGCGCAACGGCAGCGACAGCAGCCAGGTGAATGTGGCGGCGATCAGAAGCAGGGGCAGTGCCGACAGCCACACCTCGAAGTCGAAGGGGCTCATAGCAGGTCCCTGAGACGAAACCAGAGCATGGCGAGCACCAGCGCCGGGCGCCGCAGATACGGGCCGCCTGGAAAGTCGCCGTGCGGGATTTTCGCGAACACGTCGAATCGTTGCGCCGATCCAGCCATTGCCTCCGCCACCAGTTTTCCCGCGATGCCCGCGAGCACCATGCCGTGACCGGAAAACCCCTGCAGGAAATAGACGTTGGGACCGAGCCGTCCGAAGTGCGGCGCGCGGTTCGGTGTGATGTCGACGTAGCCGCCCCAGGCATATTCGATGCGTGCGTTCAGCTGCGGGAAAACCCGCGCGATGCGCTGGCGCAGCACGCGCGCGGAATCGAACGGGTCGATGCCCGAGTAGCTGACGCGGCCGCCGAACAGCAATCGATGATCGGCAGAGCGGCGAAAATAATCGAGCACCCAGTTGATGTCGGCGACAGCGGCGTTGTTCGTGATGAGCGAGCGGGCCCGTTCCTCGCCGAGCACTTCAGTGGCGGCGATGTAGGTGCCGACGGCCATCAGCTTGCGCGCCAGCGCCGGAACCAGCCCGCCCAGCAAGGCATTGCCGGCGATCAGCAGGTGGCGCGCGCGCACGGTGCCGGACGCCGTGTGCACGAGGTTGTCGGCTTCGGCGTGCGTGGCGATCTCGAGCTTCGTGACCCAGGAATTCTCGAAGATCCTGGCGCCGGCGCGCGTGGCGGCTGCCCCGAGGCCGAGCGTGTACTTGTACGGCTGCAGGTGACCGCTGTTCGAGTCGTGGACGCCGCTGGTGTAGCGGTCGCTGTCGACAATGCCGCGCAACTCGTCGCGCGGCACGAGCCTCACGCTGTGGTAATCATATTTCTCGTGCAGCGATTCGACTTCGGCGCGCAGCTCCGAGTCATGCCGTGCTTTCACGCCAACGTGCATGTGCCCGGCAACGTACTCGCAGGCGATTGCGTGCCTGGCGATGAGATCGCGTTGCAGCTTCATGCCCTCGAGCGCGATATCCCACATCCGGTGCGCGTCGGCATCGCCTACCAGTTTCTCGAGTTTCTCCTGGCCGCTGGCGTAACCGAATATCGTCTGCCCGCCGCTGCGGCCCGAGCCGCCGAACCCGAGGTGCCTGGCTTCGAGCAATGCCACGCTGAAGCCACGTTCGGCGAGATGCAGCGCTGCCGACAACCCGGAAATTCCACCACCGACGATGCACACGTCGGCGCGCGTCTCGCCGCGCAGCGGTGCGTACGGCGGCGGCGGTGCGGTGGTCGCGTAATAGAAGTTCTGTTCGTCGGCGGATTTCATGGTCGTTCCGCAGCGGCTACAACGGCCCGAGATAACGTGCGATTTCGAGCGCCGTGACGTGCGAATTGAACTCCTGCATCTCGGCGCGTTTCACCACGGTGAAGAGCCTGGTGAATTTCTCGCCGAGCGCGGCGCGCGCGAAGTCGCTGGCGGCGAAACGGTCGATGGCCGCGGGCCAGTTGGTCGGCAGCGGATTGCCTTCCTGCCGATAGGCGTTGCCGGTGAGCACCGCCGGTGGCTCGAGTTTGTGTTCGAGGCCATGCAGCATGCCGGCAAGCACCCAGGCCGTGACCAGGTACGGATTCGCATCCGCGCCCGCCAGCCGGTGCTCGATGCGCAGGTTGCCCGCGTCGGAGGCCGGCACGCGAATCGCCGAGCCGCGATTGTTGATGGACCAGCTCGCGTGCAGCGGCACGTAGGCTTCGGTGCGGAAGCGTCGATAGGAGTTCGGACCCGGCGCGCACAGCGCCATGCCGTCGGCGAGCGTGTTCAACGTGCCGCCGATCACGTGGCGCAGCGGCGCGCTGTCGAGCGGGTTCGCGGCCGCGAAAATGTTGCGGCCGTCCGCATCGACGAGGCTGATGTGGATGTGCAGGCCACTGCCGGCCATGTCGCGATAGGGCTTGGGCAAAAAGGTCGCCTCGCAACCGTTGGCGCGCGCGACGCTCTTCACGATCCGCTTGAAACGCAGCGCCTCGTCGCAGGCGCGCAGCGCGTCGGGCGCATGCGCCAGGTTCACTTCGTATTGACCGGGGCCGTATTCGGCGAGCGCCGAGGTGCTCGGCACGTTCTGCAGCCGGCAGACACGATCGATTTCGGTCAACAATGGCGAGTATTCGTTCAGATCGGCCATCGAGTTGATCTGCGTGCGAAATTCGCGGCGGCCCGTGAGCGGACCTTGTGGCGGCCGCGGCAGGCCGTCCGCGCCGCGTTGCGCATCCACTAGATAGAACTCGTACTCGATCGCCACCACCGGCGTGAGCGACAGGCGCGCGAAGCGCGCGAGCACATTCGCCAGCAAGTGACGCGGATCGCCGAAGAAAGGCGTGCCGTCGGGCTCGTGCATGGTGAGTTGCAGCTGCGCGATGCCGTCGGGTTGCCAGGGCACGCAAGTGAGCGTGCCCGGGATCGGCATGCACGGACGATCGGCGTCACCGTCTTCGAAGCCGAGGCCCGTGTCCTCGACCGTGCCGCCTTCGATATCGAGCGCGAACATCGAGCCGGGCAGGGGCATGCCGCGCTTGAAGACAGTGGCGATGTTGTCGCGGTCGATACGTTTGCCGCGCTCGACCGTGTTCAGGTCGTTGACGAACGCGTCGAAGAATCGAACTTCCGGATGCTCGGTCAGAAAGCGTTCAAGCTCAGCTAAAGCGGCGCCGGTCATAACGTTCTCGGTGTCTATTATTCTCGACGCGGTTGCGGCGCCAGGCGGGGCAGCATATGCCGGCCAGCCAAGGCCCCGCAAACGGGAAAAAGGCCTGATTTGGGCCGTGCATCGCCTCGTTCACGCGATGCATCCAGCCGGGCGGGACCCCCCTCGGCTGTGGTCTAATGACGGCCCTCGCCCCGGTCCCGGTGCGAGTCCGTAAAAGATAATAGACAGCGCTCGGATCTTCGATCCGTGTGAAAGCGTGTCGTTTTATGAACAAGAGACCCGTCATTGGCATTCCCGCCGATCGACGCATGATCGGACCACATCCGTTTCATGCGGTCGGCGAGAAATACATAACGGCCGTCGTCCAGGCCGCCGAATGTCTGCCGCTGTTGATCCCGGTGCTCGAGACACCGCTCGATGTCACGGAGATTCTCGCGCGTGTCGATGGCATTTTTTTCACGGGGAGTCCGTCGAACGTCGAGCCGGTGAGGTATGCCGGTCCGGCGAGTGCACCCGGGACCTTGCACGATCCGTATCGCGACGCGACCACGCTGTCGCTGATCCCGCGCGCGGTGGCGGGCGGTGTACCAGTGTTAGGCGTGTGCCGCGGATTCCAGGAGATGAACGTCGCGATGGGCGGGACGCTGCACCAGCGCGTCCAGGAAGTCACCGGCCTCGAAGATCATCGCGAGGACAAGGAACAGCCGCTCGAGGTGCAGTACGGGCCGGCGCACGACGTGCTGCTCGAGCCCGGATCGTGGCTGGCGCGGCTGGCCGGTGGCGAGCGCCTGCGGGTGAATTCCCTGCATGCGCAGGGCGTCGACCGGCTTGGGCCGGATCTCGCGGTCGAGGCGCGCGCCACCGATGGGCTCATCGAGGCCTTTCGCGTGAAGTCGGCGCCGTCATTCGCGCTGGCGGTGCAGTGGCATCCGGAATGGCAGGTGATGAGCAATCCGTTTTCGCGAGCGCTGTTTGCCGAGTTCGGCAAAGCGGCGCGCAACAGAATTAGTTAGGCCAAGTAAATTTAGGAAAGGCCCATGGCAAACGAAATCAGACAATTCCTGCGCGACCACGGCATCTCCGAGGTCGAGGCCATCATTCCCGACATGGCGGGCATTGCGCGCGGCAAGATCATGCCCGCCGAGAAGTTTGCCGAGGACGAAGGCATGCGCCTGCCGGAGAGCATCTTCCTGCAGACGGTGACCGGCGATTACCCGCCCGACACCGACAAGGCGATGAGCCCGGCCGAGATCGACATCATCCTGAAAGCCGACCCCAAGACCGTGCGCCGCGTGCCGTGGGCGGCCGAACCCACCGCCCAGGTGATCCACGACTGCTATTACGGCGACGGCCGCCGCGTCGGCATGGCGCCGCGCGGCGTGTTGCGCCACATCCTCGAGATGTACGCGGCCCGCGGCTGGGAGCCGGTGGTCGCACCGGAGCTCGAGTTCTACCTCGTCGAACCCAACATCGACGCCGACTATCCACTGAAACCGCCGGTGGGCCGATCCGGCCGTGCCGAGCCGGGTCGCCAGAGCTACAGCATCGCGGCGGTCAACGAGTTCGACCCGCTGTTCGACGACATGTACCAGTTCTGCGAAGACCAGGACATCGAGATCGACACGCTGATCCATGAAGACGGCGCCGCGCAGATGGAAATCAACCTGCTGCATGGCAATGCGCTCGATCTCGCCGACCAGGCCTTCCTGTTCAAGCGCACCGCGCGCGAAGCGGCGCTGCGCCACAAGATGTACGCCACGTTCATGGCCAAGCCGCACGCCAAGGAGCCCGGCAGCGCCATGCACATTCACCAGAGCATCGTCGACACCAAGACGCGCAAGAACATTTTCTCGAGCGGCGACGGCACGCCGACCTCGCTGTTCTTCTCGCACATTGCCGGCCTGCAGAAATACCTGCCCGCGGCCATGGCCTTGTTAGCGCCCAACGTCAATTCCTATCGGCGCATCTCGCGCTTCCAGCTGGCGCCGATCAACGTGCAATGGGGTTACGACAACCGTACCGCGGGACTGCGCATTCCTTCGTCCGATCCCGAGGCGCGGCGCGTCGAAAACCGCCTGGCCGGCGCCGACGCCAATCCGTACATCGCGATCGCCACTTCGCTCGCCTGCGGCTACCTCGGCATGATCGAAGGGCTGCAGCCGAGTGAGCCCATTTCGGGTTCGGCGCACGAACTGCCGTTCTCGCTGCCACGCTCCCTCGACGACGCGATCCGCGAATTGCGCGAGTGCGAGCCGCTGGTGCGCATCCTCGGCGACCCGTTCATCTCCGCGTACACCATCGTCAAGGAAGCCGAATACGAGGTATTCCTGCAGGTGATCAGCTCCTGGGAACGGGAACACTTGTTGCTGAACGTCTAGCGCAGGAGCTCGCCTTGGACACCCCGTTGAACACGCAAGAATGGCAACGACTGGACTCGGCTCACTACCTGCATCCGTTCACGGACTATAAACAGCTCGCGGCCAAGGGCGCGCGCATCGTCACCCGAGCGGAAGGCGTCTACATCTACACCTCGGAAGGCGACAAGATCCTGGACGGCATGTCGGGCCTGTGGTGCGTGGCGTTGGGCTACGGACGCAAGGAGTTAGCTGACGCGGCTCACAAGCAATTGCTCGAGCTGCCGTACTACAACAGTTTTTTCCAGAGCAGCACCACGCCGGCGATCGAACTTGCGCGAATTCTCAAGGAAGTGACGCCGCCGCAGTTCAACCACGTGTTCTACACGGGCTCGGGCAGCGAGGCCAACGACACCATGGTGCGCCTGGTGCGGCGCTACTGGCAGCTTCTCGGCCAGCCTTACAAAAATGTAATCATTTCACGCTGGAATGGCTATCACGGCAGCACGGTGGCCGGCGCCTCGCTCGGCGGAATGAAGCCCATGCACGAACAGCTGGGCCCCGAGGGCGCGCTGCCGGGCATTGCGCACATCAACCAGCCCTATTGGTTTGGCGAGGGCGGCGATCTGTCGCCGGCGGAATTCGGCCTCAAATGCGCGCGCGAGCTCGAGAGCAAGATTCTCGAGATTGGTCCGGACCGCGTCGCGGCCTTCATCGGCGAACCGGTGCAGGGCGCGGGCGGCCTCGTCATTCCACCCGATACCTACTGGCCCGAGATCCAGCGCATCGTCGACAAGTACGGAATCCTGTTCGTCTCCGACGAGGTGATCTGCGGTTTCGGCCGCACCGGGCAGTGGTTTGGCTGCGAACATTACGGGACGCGCCCGGACCTCATGACCATGGCCAAGGCGCTGTCCTCCGGCTATCTACCGATCGGCGGGCTCATGGTGGGAGACCGGGTCGCCCGGGTGCTCATCGACAAGGGCGGCGAGTTTTTCCATGGTTTCACCTATTCCGGGCACCCGGCTGCCTGCGCCGTGGCAATCGCCAATCTCGAAGTCTTCAGGCGCGAGCGCATCGTCGAGCGCGTCCGGGAAGAAGCCGCACCCTATCTAGCATCGCGTTGGCAAGAGCTCGCGTCTCATCCTTTGGTCGGAGAAGCGCGCTGCGTGGGCCTGCTGGCCGCGATTGAGCTGGTAGCTGACAAGCGCACGCGGCGTTTCTTCGAGCCGCGAGGCGAGGTGGGGCTCCGCATGAGGGATAACTGCACGCGCAATGGCCTGGTCATGCGAGCCACGCGCGACACCGTGTTCGTCGCGCCGCCGCTGGTCATATCGCGGAGCGAAATTGACGAACTACTGTCCAAAGTAGTGCGATCACTCGATGAAACCGCTGCTCAAGCACATGCCGAGGGCTGGCTATAGAAGCGGTCGCTGTTATATAACGTGTCTAAAGACGCGGACGTGTGGGTCTCACGCCGCGACAACATTTAGGGGTCATACAATGTCCACTCGTAGCCTTTCGGCTCTGGTTTCGGCTTCCTGTCTTTTCCTACTCATCGCCTGCGGCAAGAAAGAAGAAGCGCCACCCAAGGTCGATGCAGGCCCCGCGGCCCCGGCAATCGATACCGACGCTGAAAAAGTCGTCAACGTCTACAACTGGTCGGACTACATCGAACCGACGGTGATCGAATCCTTCGAGAAGGAAACGGGCGTCAAGGTCAATTACGAGGTGATGGACTCGAACGAGTTGCTCGAGACCAAGCTGGTCGCGGGCCGCACCGGCTACGACGTGGTGGTGCCGTCGGCATCCTTCCTCGCGCGCCAGATCAAGTCGGGCATCTACATGAAGCTCGACCGCTCCAAGCTCCCGAACCTGAAGAACCTCGATCCCGAGATCACCAAGCGCCTGGAAGTATTCGACCCGGGCAATGAACACGCCGTGAACTACATGTGGGGCACCTCGGGCGTGGCCTACAACGAAGAGGCCATCAAGGCCGCCATGCCGAACGCGCCGGTAGATAGTTTCGCGATGTTCTGGGATCCGAAAGTCGTCTCGAAATTCGCCAAGTGCGGCGTGTCGGTGCTCGACGCGCCCTCCGAAGTCGTCGGCACCGTGCTGATCTACCTGGGCAAAGACGCCAATTCCGAGAAACCCGAAGACCTGGCGGCGGCCGAGAAAGTGCTGGTGTCGGTCCGGCCGTACATCCGTCTCATCAATTCCTCGAAGTACATCGAAGACCTGGCGAACGGCGAGATCTGTCTGGCGCTCGGCTGGTCGGGCGACACGCTGCAGGCCAAGAGCCGTGCGGATGAGGCCAAGAAGCCGTTCACCATCAAGTACAACATTCCGAAGGAAGGCGCGGTCATGTTCTTCGACAACATGGCCATTCCCGCCGACGCTTCGCACGTGAAGAACGCGCATCTGTTCATCGACTACATGCTGCGTGCCGACGTCGCGGCGAAGAACAGCAACTTCATCAGCTTTGCCAACAGCAACGCCGCGTCGTGGCCGATGGTGCTGCCTGAAGTGAAGAACAATCCGGGAATCTTCCCGACACCGGAAATGATGCCGAAGCTGGTGCCCGATCTGCCCGAGACGGCGGAGTTCACGCGGACACTGACGCGCACCTGGACGCGCTTCCGCACCGGCAAATGATCCTGGGGATCGCCGCTTAGGGAGCGGCGGTCCTCAGATTTTTCAAGAGGGTCATTGGAACGGGGGTCTGCCATGTTGACGGCGGAACGACGCGTAGAGAAAAACAAGACCAAGAACGAGGCTTGGCGTGATCCGCATGCCGAGGCATACGTGCGCATCGAAAACGTCACCAAGCGTTTTGGTGATTTCGTGGCGGTCAACAATGTCTCGCTGAAGATTTTCAAGGGCGAGATCTTCTGCCTGCTCGGCGGCTCGGGCTGCGGCAAGTCGACGCTGCTGCGCATGATGGCGGGCTTCGAGAACCCGAGCGCGGGTTCCCTTTTCCTCGATGGCCAGGACATGGCCGGCGTACCGCCCTACGAGCGTCCGATCAACATGATGTTCCAGTCGTACGCGCTGTTCCCGCACATGACGGTGGAAAAGAACATCGCCTTCGGTCTCGAGCAGGAAAAGGGCCTGTCGCGCGCCGACATCGCCACGCGGGTCACCGACATCCTGGAAATCGTCAAGCTCGGCAGCTTCGCCGCGCGCCGTCCGCATCAGCTCTCCGGCGGCCAGCGCCAGCGCGTGGCGCTGGCACGCTCGCTGGTGAAGCGCCCGAAACTGTTGTTGCTCGATGAGCCGCTGGGCGCGCTCGACAAGAAACTTCGTGAAGCCACGCAGTTCGAGCTCATCAACATTCAGGAGCAGCTGGGCGTCACCTTCATCGTCGTCACGCACGACCAGGAAGAATCCATGACGCTGGCCTCGCGCATCGGCGTCATGAACCGCGGCGAAATCGTGCAGATCGGCACCCCGACGGAAATCTACGAATTCCCGCAGAACAAGTTCGTCGCGGATTTCATCGGCTCGGTGAACATGTTCGAAGGAACGATGATCGAGGATCTGCCGGATCACGTGCGCATCAAGTCCGACGAGCTGGGCAGCACCATCTACGTCGACCACGGCATCAGCGCGGCGCCCGGCGCCATCGTCTACACCGCGATACGCCCGGAAAAGATCAACATCCTGCGCGCTCCCCCAGCCGACACCAGCGAAAACTGCGTCAAGGGCGTGGTCAAGGAAATCGCCTACATGGGTGACATGTCTATCTACCTGGTGAAGATCGATACCGGCAAGATCATTCGCGTGACGCTGCCGAACGTCGAGCGCATGTCCGACGACGAACGCATCGGCTGGGACGAACCGGTGTGGCTCACGTGGCATGGATCCAGCCCGGTGGTAGTGACGCAATGAAGCGGCCCGAGAGCTGACGCCATGAAACGAGCCGGCCGCAACGTGGCGACGCGCGATTCCATGGGCCTTATGGGCCCGTTGTGGTCGTTCATCTTGCGGTTCGGTCCGCCGCGCTGGTCGCAATACGTGGTTCGCAACTGGTCCGGGCAGCGGCTGGTCATCGCCATTCCGTACCTGTGGCTGCTGATCTTCTTCCTGGTCCCGTTCCTCATCGTCCTGAAGATTTCTTTCGCGGAGTTCTCGCCGCTCGGACGGCCGCCCTACGAGCCGGTGTTCCAGTGGCTGGAAGAGGGCGCGTTGCAGATCAAACTGCTGGTCGGCAGCTACGTATATCTCTTCAACGAGCCGCTGTACGTGAGCTCATGGATCTACTCGATCAAGGTGGCATTCTTCTCCACCGTGTTCTGCCTGATGCTCGGCTACCCGATGGCCTATGCGATCTCGCGCGCCGAGCCGACCTATCGCAACGTGTTCCTGATGCTGATCATCCTGCCGTTCTGGACTTCGTTCCTGCTGCGCGTCTACGCGTGGATCGGCCTGCTCAAGACCGATGGCGTCATCAACAACGTGTTGCAGTTCTTCGGGCTCATCGACGAGCCGCTGGCCATGATGAACACCAGCTTCGCGGTGTACATCGGCATCGTCTATTCCTATCTGCCGTTCATGATCCTGCCGCTGTATTCCAACCTCGAGAAGCACGACAACACATTGCTCGAGGCCGCGAACGATTTGGGTGCCGGACCGATCAAATCCTTCATGCGCATCACGCTGCCATTGTCGTTTCCCGGGATCGTCGCCGGCTCCCTGCTGGTGTTCATCCCGGCGGTGGGCGAATACGTCATTCCCTCGCTGCTCGGCCGCACCGACCAGCTCATGGTGGCCAAACTGCTGTCGGACGAGTTCTTCCTGAATCGCGACTGGCCCAAGGCGAGCGCGGTGGCCATCGCCATGCTGCTGCTGCTGGTCGTGCCGATCATGATTTTCCAGCGTTTCCAGAACAAAGAACTGGCGGCGGCGAAGAAATGAGAACCCAGGGACTGTTCAGCAAGACGATGTTGGGATTCGGCTTCTTCTTTCTATATGTGCCGATCCTGTCGATGGTGTTCTTCTCGTTCAACAACTCGCGCCTGGTCACGGTGTGGGATGCCGCCAATTCCCCGACGCTCAAGTGGTACGGGAAGCTGTTCGGCGATAGCGCCATCCTGTCGGCGGCATGGCTATCTATCCAGGTCGCGTCGATGACCGCCACCGGCGCCGTCATCCTCGGAACGCTCGCCGGCCTGATCCTGTCGCGCTTTGGCCCATTCAAGGGGCGCGCCATCCTCCAGGGCCTCACTACCGCGCCGCTGGTCATGCCCGAGGTCATCACCGGCCTCTCGATGCTGCTGCTGTTCGTCTCGCTGGAACAGCTCTTCCAGTACCTGTTTGGCTGGCAATTCGACCGGGGGGTGGTCACCATCACCATCGCCCACATCACCTTCACGATGGCCTACGTGACGGTGGTCGTGCAGTCCCGCCTGGCGAGCTTCGACGACTCCCTGGAAGAGGCCGCGCTCGACCTTGGCGCCCGTCCGGCCAAGGTGTTCTTCCGCATCACCGTGCCGCTCATCCTGCCCGCCATCCTGTCCGGCTGGCTGCTGGCATTCACGCTTTCGTGGGACGACCTGGTCGTGACGCAGTTCGTCTCCGGACCTGGGTCCAATACCCTGCCCATGGTCATCTTTTCTCGAGTTCGACTAGGTGTAAGCCCGGTCGTCAATGCGC
>DASYKM010000130.1:0-21106 GCA_035995425.1 Steroidobacteraceae bacterium | reverse complement strand
GGCGTAACCCTTGGTCACGGCCTTGGTGGTGTTGCCCACCGCGTCGAGCGGATCGGTGATGTCGCGGATCTTCTTCGGCAGTCCCGACATCTCGGCGATGCCGCCGGCGTTGTCGGTGATCGGGCCGTAGGCGTCGAGCGCCACCACCATGCCCGTCAGTGACAACATTGCGGTGGCAGCAATCGCGATGCCGTACAGGCCGCCGAGCGCATAGGCGCCATAGATGGCGAAACAGATGGCGATCACGGGCAGGGCGGTCGACTTCATCGACACGCCGAGGCCGGCAATGATGTTGGTGGCGTGCCCGGTCTGCGAAGCCGCGGCCACTTTGCGCACCGGGCTGTATTCCGTGGCGGTGTAGTACTCGGTGATCACGATCATCGCGGCGGTGAGCGCGAGGCCGATGAGCGCGCAGCCGAACATGTGCATCTGCAGGTTGGGGGCGGCGTCGCTGTTCGGCATGAGCTTTTCGGTGATGAACCAGAAAGCCGCGGCGGAGATGATGCCCGCCACGATCACGCCCTTATAGAGCGCGTTCATGATCTTGCCGCCCTCGGAGGTCTTCACGAAGAACGTGCCGACGATCGATGAGACGATGGACGCGGCGCCGAGCGCCAGCGGATAGAGCACGGCGTTTTCACCCATGCCGGACATCACCAGGCCGCCTAACAACATGGTGGCGACCAGCGTGACCGCATAGGTCTCGAACAGGTCGGCGGCCATGCCGGCGCAGTCACCGACGTTGTCGCCCACGTTGTCGGCGATCACCGCCGGATTGCGCGGGTCGTCTTCGGGAATGCCGGCTTCGACCTTGCCCACGAGGTCCGCGCCGACGTCGGCGCCCTTGGTGAAGATGCCGCCGCCCAGTCGCGCGAAGATGGAGATGAGCGAACCACCGAAGGCCAGGCCCACCAGCGCGTGCAACGCCGCTTCGGTGCCAATGCGCGGCTGCAGGAACGCGTAGTAGCCGGCGACTCCGAGCAGCCCCAGTCCAACTACCAGCATGCCGGTGATGGCGCCGCCCTTGAAAGCGACTTGCAGTGCGGCGTTGAGCCCGTTGTTGGCGGCTTCTGCCGTGCGCACGTTGGCGCGCACCGAGATGTTCATGCCGATGTAGCCGGTGAGGCCGGAGAGAATGGCGCCGATGGCGAATCCGCCCGCCGTCATCCAGTTGAGCGCGAACCCGATGGCCACGAACAGAACGACGCCGACGATGGCGATGGTCGAGTACTGCCGGTTGAGGTAGGCCTTGGCGCCGGCCTGGATGGCCGCGGCGATTTCCTGCATGCGGGCGTTGCCAGCAGGCAGCTTCAGGATGGCCATCATCGAGAACACGCCGTACAACACGGCGACAAGGCCGGCGCCGATCGCCAGCCACAGGGTGGGATTCATGCGGGACTCCTCACGGAAATCATGGACTTAGTTATTTTGCAGGAGCGCCGCCCAATGCCCGGCTACCCCAAAAGGGCGCGCACTATAACAACGAGTGGCCACCCGGCCAACCTCGGGACAACAATGACAACGCGAGACAGGGCGCGATTCGCCGGCACTCACCGGCGGATGACGTTGCATGCTGATTTTGACATGTCACGGGGCGCAACGGCCGACCCTACAAGGAACAGGCGCGATCCCGGCGAATCCTCTCAGGGCTTGAAATCGGTGTTCAGTTTCTTCTTCACCGCCACACCCTTGATCGTCACGTAGTCGGGTAGCCCATTCTTATATGGCGGAGGATCTTCGCCAACGATCAGCGGCTCGAGATAGGCGCGGCACTTCTCGGTGATGCCGAAGCCATCCTCGGTGATGTAGTCGCGCGGCAGCTTCTTCTCCACGTTGGCGACTTCGGACAGATTCACGTGGCCGATTTCCCACTTATATGGCTTGGCCTTCTTGCGCACGATGGTGGGCATGACGGCGTCGTAGCCCTTCACCGCGAGCTCCACCGCGGCCTTGCCCATGGCGTAGGCCTGGAGCACGTCGGTCTTCGAGGCAATGTGGCGCGCCGCGCGCTGTAGATAGTCGGCGACCGCCCAGTGGTATTTGTAGCCGTGTGCTTCGCGCACCATGTTGGCGACCACGGGACCCACGCCGCCCAGCTGCGTATGGCCGAACGAATCCTTGGTGCCGGCATCGGCGAGGAACTTGCCATCGGCATAGTGCGCGCCCTCGGAAACCACGATGACGCAGTAACCATTGTCGGTGACGCACTGTTTGACCTTGGCGAGAAATGCGTCCTTGTCGAAGGCAATTTCCGGAAACAGGATGATGTGTGGCGCCTGCTTCGGGCCCTTGCCTGCGAGGCCGCCGGCGGCGGCGATCCAGCCGGCATGGCGTCCCATCACTTCCATGACGAACACCTTGGTTGAAGTCTTGGCCATCGAGGCGACGTCGAGTGCCGCTTCACGCGTGGACACCGCGACGTATTTCGCCACGGAACCGAAGCCCGGGCAGCAATCGGTGTGCGGCAGGTCGTTGTCGACGGTCTTCGGCACGCCGATGCAGACGACCTTGTGGCCGAGCTGATCGCCGATCTGCGACACCTTGTTAGCGGTGTCCATCGAATCGTTGCCGCCGTTGTAGAAAAAGTAGCCGATGTCGTGCGCCTTGAACACTTCGATGAGGCGCTCGTACTTGGCGCGGTCCTGCTCGAAGCTCTTGAGCTTGTAGCGCGCGGACCCGAACGCTCCTGCCGGCGTAAACCTGAGTCCCTTGATAGTGGCGCGAGACTCCTTGCTCACGTCGATGAGGTCCTCGGTGAGCGCGCCGACGATGCCGTGGCGCCCCGCGTACACCTTGTTGATGAGCCTGGTTTTCATCGCCGCTTCGATGACCCCGGCTGCGGACGCGTTGATGACGGCCGTCACGCCGCCCGATTGAGCATAAAACGCGTTCATGGGTTTGAGTTTCTTCGCGGCCGGACGCTTGCTCATGGATAGCTCTCGTTTGTCTCGTGAATGTCTCGCCGGCACGGGCGAGCGTTGCTTGGCAGTAGGTGTTTGGGTACTGTGACGCCCCTCGCGAGGGGGTCTCGTTTTCAGGTCAAGAATCTAGCATGCGCATCGTTCTCATGGGCGCGCCCGGCTCGGGCAAGGGCACGCAAGCCCAGCGTCTCGTCAAGCAGTTCGGAATTCCGCAGATCTCGACCGGAGACATCCTGCGCAAACATCGCAAAGAGGGCACGGAGCTCGGCAAGCGAGCCGATGCCATCATGGCCAAGGGTCTGTTGGTCGACGATGCCACCATGCTCGACATCATCCGCGATCGCGTTGCGCAGCCGGATGCGAAGAACGGATTCATCCTCGATGGCTTTCCGCGCACGCAGACACAGGCCGAAGGCCTCACCAAGCTCATGAGCGATCTCGGCACGCCGCTCGATGCGGTGGTCTTGTTCGAGGTGGGTGACGCTGAACTGGTGCGGCGCATTTCCGGCCGGCGCACCTGTTCGCTGTGCAACAAGGTGTTCAACATCCACACCGCGCCGCCGCTCAGCCCTGCCATCGACTGCGTGCCCGGCAGCACTGAGCATCAGTTGTTCCAGCGCAAGGACGACGAGGAAGCCACGGTTGGCGAGCGGCTGCGCGTGTACGCCAGTCAGACCCAGCCCGTGCTGTCTTACTACTCGGACGCGGGGCTGCTGCGCACCGTGCGCGCGGAAGGCGGGCTCGAGGAAATCACTCAGCGTCTGCTCGACGTGCTGAAGGCAAAGCCGGCCACGAAGCGTGCGGTCAAGCGGCGTCCCGCGCCGAAGGCAAAAGCGCGGCCGCGCAAGGCGAAGCGCGCCAAGTCGAAGACCACGGCCAGGCGTAGCGCCGCGCCGAAGAAGCGCGCCGTGGTGCGCAAAGCTGCGCGCACGGCGAAGCGCCAGGCACGCCCGGCGCGCCGCAAGTCAAAGCGCCGCTAGAAGTTTTTCGCCGACCACGCTCGCGCGCCAACCGCGCAGCAGGCTGACGTCGCGCTTTCCGGCCGCAAGCTTCTCGAGTTCGCGCCGCGTCGCCAGGACTTCAGAGTTGATCTCCAGCCCCTTCGCCACTTCCGCGGCGACTTCGGCCAGGCGCTTCACGAGTGCCAGCTGCTCCGGATCGGGACGCTCGCGGCGCGGCAGCGGCGGTGGCTGATCGCCGATGCCGGCATCGCGCACCAGCGCCAGCAACTCCTCGCCGCATTTTCGAACCACCGATTCCTGCATCTCCGGCAGCGCCGCCAGCGCTTCGGGGGAACGCGGCAGGCGCAAGGCGATTTCGCGCAGGCTCAGATCGTCGAGGATCCAGCCGCGCGGGCGGTTGCGTTCATCGGCGCGCCGTTCGCGCCAGGCAGCCAGTGCCTGCACGAGTTGCTGGCGGCCAGGATCGAGTGCCGGCAGGCCTTTGACCTTCTTCCACGCGTCCTCGGGTGCGACGCGCAAAGTGTCGGGATTGGCGAGCGCCAGCAGCTCTTCATCCAGCCAGGCCACCCGGCCCTTCGCCGTCAGCGTGTCTAACAAACTTGCGCGCAATGCGGCGAGGTGGCGCACGTCGTCGAGGGCGTATTCCTGTTCTTCGGCCGACAGCGGTCGGCGCGACCAGTCGGCGCGCGTGTGCGCCTTCGCCAGTTCCACCCCGAGCAGCCGGCGCACCAGTTCCGCGTAACCGACCTGCGATGGATGACCGGCGAGCGCCGCGGCGATCTGCGTATCGAAGACCGGTTGCACCATGCCAACCGCGGGGAACAGCACTTCGAGATCCTGGCGCGCGGCGTGCATGATCTTGACGGTGCCGGCGGCACCCAGCAGCGGCGCTATGCTCCCGAGGTCCGAAATCGCCAGCGGATCGATGCAGACCGCGTTGGCGCCGTCGGCGATTTGCAGCAGGCACAATTCCGCGCGATAGGTTTTCTCGCGCATGAATTCCGTGTCGAGAGCGAGCTGCGGTGCGCGTGCGGCGCTGGCGGCGAAAGCCGCCAGTGCATCGGAGGTGTCTATCATCAAGGGCGCCGTTCTCCGGGTGACGTGTACAATCGGCCCGGCATTATGCTTGTGAATCTCCGCGCATTGCTCGCACGTCTGGTCGACATCGTACTGATGCGCGGGGGGGCCGAGAATCTGCCGGCCTCGCCCAGCCTGCTCGTCATCATGGTCGTGCTGAACCTGGCGGTCACCGCGACCACGCTTGCGCTCATTCCCATGAGTCACGAGACGTCGATTTTCGAGCTGGTGGTGAGCGTGCTCGTGCCGCTGCTCTGGTATCAGCTGGCGTTTGCGCTCGCCAACAAGGCCGAGCGGTTCGTGCAGACCATGATTGCGTTTTTCGGGCTGAACATCCTGTTCCAGCCGCTGCTGGCGCCGATGATCGCCACGCTGCTGCCGTACGTCGAAAAGCAGGACCCGAACGTCACGCCGCCGGCGGCGCTGAGCCTGCTCTTCTTCCTGGTCGCGGTGTGGCTGCTGATCATCTGGGCACGCGTCGTTCGCGCCGCGTTCGAATGGCCGTATTTCGTCGCCATCATTTTCATTTTCGGGCAAAACATCGCGGCGGTGTTCGTCGATGCGATGCTGTTCGGGGCCTCGCCCGGCTCTGTCTAGAGGCATAACTTCGCAATGCACGTTCACATTCTCGGAATCTGCGGCACGTTCATGGGCGGTATCGCCGCCATCGCCAAGGCCGCCGGCCATCGCGTCACCGGATCCGACAAGAACGTCTATCCACCCATGAGCACGCAGCTCGAGGCGCTCGGCATCGAGCTGACCTCGGGCTTCGAAGCCGCGCAGCTGGCGCCGCGGCCCGACGTGGTGGTGGTCGGCAACGTGATGACGCGCGGCGTGCCGGTCATCGAGGCGCTCCTCGAGAGCAATATTCCCTACACCTCCGGGCCGGAATGGCTGGCGCGCGAAGTATTGCGCGACGTGCACGTGCTCGGCGTGTCCGGCACGCATGGCAAGACGACCACCTCCAGCATCCTGGCGTGGATCCTCGAGCACGCGGGGCTCAACCCCGGGTTTCTCATCGGTGGCGTTCCCGGAAATTTTTCGGTCAGCGCGCGGCTCGGCGGGCGGAAGTACTTCGTCATCGAGGCCGATGAATACGACACCGCATTCTTCGACAAGCGCGCCAAGTTCGTGCACTACCGATCGCGCACGCTGATTCTCAACAACCTCGAATTCGATCACGCCGACATCTACGAAAACCTGGCGGCGATCCGGAAACAGTTTCATCACCTGGTTCGCACCATTCCCGGATCCGGTCGCATTCTCTGGAACGCCAGTGACGAAAATCTGCAAGCCACGCTCGCCATGGGCGCGTGGACCCCGCTCGAAGGTTTCGCGCGCGCGCCCGGGCGCGATGCCGCCTGGTCGCTCGACGTGGAGCAGGGCGGCGACTACTCGAAATTCGTGGTGCTCGAAGGCGGCAAACCGGCGGGCACCGTCAAGTGGTCGTTGTTAGGCGCTCACAATGCGGAAAACGCGCTGGCCGCCATCGGCGCGGCGCGGCACGCCGGAGTATCCGTGTCGCAATCCATCGCCGCGCTGGCCGGCTTCGCCGGCGTGAAACGCCGCATGGAGCTGCGCGGAGAAGTGCGCGGCGTGGCGGTGTACGACGATTTCGCGCATCACCCCACGGCCATTGCCTACACCATCGACGGATTGCGCCGCAAAGTTGGATCGAAACGCATCGTCGCGGTGCTCGAGCCGCGCTCGGCCACCATGCGCATGGGCGTGCATCGCGACACGCTGGCGCCGTCGCTGGCCGGTGCGGACTCGGTGTGGATGTTCGCGCCTCCCGATCTCGGCTGGGACGCGGACGCGGTGGTCGCCACTCTCGGGCCGAAGGGAAATCTCGCGCGATCGCTGGACGAGCTGGTGAAAGGGCTGGCGGGCAGCGCCAGCGCCGGCGATCAGGTGCTCATCATGAGCAACGGCGGCTTCGGCGGGCTGCACGGCAAACTACTCGAGGCACTGGCCGTCCGGCCA
The DNA here is from genome assembly GCA_035995425.1 of Steroidobacteraceae bacterium. GTDB lineage: Bacteria > Pseudomonadota > Gammaproteobacteria > Steroidobacterales > Steroidobacteraceae > CADEED01. Next base: position 14,163 of record DASYKM010000130.1, on the reverse strand, counting down.
TAGCCGCGGGCCGCAGGCGCATGACGGACAGCAGCGTCATCCCGTTGTTCCCGCTGCATACCGTGCTCTTTCCCGACGGCCCGCTGCCGCTGCGTATCTTCGAAACCCGTTACACCGACATGGTGCGGCGCTGCATGCGCGAGCAGCAGCCGTTTGGCGTGGTGCTCATCGAGAAGGGTGACGAGGCCGGCGTTGTCGCGACCACCGCGACCGTCGGGTGCGCAGCGCGCATCGCCGACTTTCATGCCCTGCACGACGGATTGTTAGGCATCGCCTGCGTGGGCGGCCGCAAGTTCCGGGTGCAACGCGTGTGGCGCGCCGCCGACGGTCTCAACATGGGCGAGGTGTCCTGGTTGCCGGAGGAGCCGGCGTTGCCGCTGCCCGCGGACTACGCCCGTCTCGGCGTCACCGTGCGGCGGGCGCTCGCCGACCTCGCCGAACACTACGAGCACGTGGCGAAGAAATTCGACGACGCCGCATGGATCGGCGCGCGTCTCGCCGAGCTGCTGCCGATCGAGCTTGCCGAAAAGCAGGCGTTGCTGGAGCTCGACGATCCGCTCGCGCGTCTCGATGCGCTGATGCGCGTGGTGCCGGAGTAGGGGTGGTGCCGGGTCGGGGTTCTCGGGGTTCGCTCCGTCGAGCCGCACGATTGCTACACGCGTACCGAACCCCGAGAACCCCGACCCGGCACCACTTCTTCCTTGTCGCGGTACCAGCAGATGAGCGCGCCGCCGATCGCCAGTGTCCACGCCAGCACCAGCCAGCCGATGAAGCCGTCGTATTCGCTGAGCAGCCAGGCTCCCGGGGCGCCCGACCGCCGCTCCGAGGTCTCGCGCACGACGTAGATCATCGCGACCCAGCCGGCATGCAGTCCGATCGACGCGGCGATGTTGCCGGTTCGGGCGCGCACCAATCCTAACAAGCAGCCTACTGCCGTCAGGCAGACGAACGCGTCGAGAATGTGCAGCGGATGGCCCAACACGCCCAGCGCATGCGCGAGCATGTCGAAACCGCTGCCGGCATTCACGTCCGCGGCCGGAACGCGGTAACGCCCGATGAAATGCGTGATCGCGTAGACCAGCGAGGTGAGCAGGATCGCGAGGCGCGCGCCGGATTCCCGCGTGATCGCGGTCTGCATGGCGCCGCGCAGAAAGGTCTCTTCGATCAGCGCCACCGTCAGCCCGGTGACGATGCCGCTCAATGCCAGCCGCACCCAGTGTTCGACGTCGAGCGGCGCGCCCACGCGCTGCCGCATGTCGAAGGCGATCATGGTGATCAGCGCCGGCATCATCAGGAGCGCGCCGAAAAAAACCGCCTTGCCCACCTCGGCGACGAATCTGGGCGCGGGCAATCCGAAACCGAGGCTGCGCCGGTCGGCCACCTTGAGTTTCCTCGCGACCACGACGAAGCCGACGACCAGCAGAAGCATGCCGACACGGCTGGCGACACGGTGAAACTTGGGATGATCCAGCAGCGGCGAGATCAGCAGCCAGGCCGGATACCCGAGGAAGGCGATTCCCCCGAGCCCAAGGGCAATCAAGCCCATGAAGATCGCGAAAGCGCGCATCAGTGTGCGGTCATTTTTTCGATGCGGCTGGCGGCATTGCGACGGCCACGTGGCCGTCCTTCCTGAGCAGTTCGAGCAGGCCGTCCTTGCCCACGAAATGCAGCGTTCCGACCACCACCAGGTAGTCGCGATCTTCCTCGAGCAGCGCCTCGATCTTGGGGAGCCACTGACGATTGCGCGCACCTAACAAAGCGTCGTACAGCGCCGGCGACTTGGCCCGCTCCTTGAGAAACTCTTTTTCGAGCGAACGCAGGTTGCCGGTACGCCACGCGCTGACGAGCTTCCGCAGGTCTTCGCTGAGACTTGCCGCATCGTCGGTCGAATCGAGCAGGAAACGGGTCTGTTCCTCGAAGCTGCGCGCGTCGAACACGCTCAACTGGTCGATCACGGTCTCGAGGCCCTCGACCGGTTTGCCGTCGGCGCGCGCACGCGCGGTGACCTGCATGTCGATACCGAGCTCCGGATCGAAGCCGGTTTTCGTGAGCGCGAACTGCGTGACCACCAGCGCCGCGGCCCACGGCTCGAGCTTGGCAATCACGACTTCGGGGATCTGCAGTGAGGCGACCAGTGCGGATACGCGCGAGTAGTCGGCGCCGACCACGTCCTTCAACGTCTGATCGGCGGGCAGGGTTCCGTTCGTGGTGATGAACTTCACCGCATCGAAGGGATTCATGTTCTCGAGATCGACTTCGAGCATGACGACGGCGGCCGATTGGTAGGCGCGTTCGAGCTGTTCGGGAAATTCCGCTTGCCCTTTTGGCAGCGCGTGCACGGAGCCGGCGAGATAGACGGTGTTGCGCGTCCCCTTCATGGTCCAGACCGACGTTTCGCCGCGCGCGTGCGACTGCGCGCCGATCGCGAGCAACAACAAGCCCGCGAGGCCGCGGGCGAGGCCGCGGCGCATCGCTTCAGGGAAAATCATGCCACGGATTGTGCGGCAGTCAGGAAGTGCACGCCAGTGTCGATGGCGCCATTGGAGTGGAGCGTGAGCAATCGATAGGCCGGCGGCTGGTTGTCGATGACGAATTGATCCGAGCGCGGCTGGAACTGCGCGCAGGTGGATGGCGTCGCGATGAGCCGCACGCCGCGTCGCACGCCTTCGAAATTCTGGTGTACATGACCCCAGGTCACCGCGCGCACCTGCGGATGGCTGTCGATGACCGACCAGAACTCGTCCGCGTTGGACAAGCCAACGCTGTCGAGCCAGCGGCTGTGCATGGCGATCGGATGATGATGCAGACACACCAGCGCATGGCGCTGGCGCGCGCGGCCGAGCTCTTCGTCGAGCTTGGTGAGCATCTCGACGGAGATGCGTCCGCCGGCTTGTTCCGCCACGACGCTGTCGAGCAGCACGATGCGCCATGCGCCGATGTCGGCGGGGCCATCGAGATCGAATGGACGACCCGCGAGCGCTTCGCGCATCTGCGGAACGAAATCGTGATTGCCGGGAACGCACAGCACCGGTTTGCCGAGGCGGGCAAAGACGCGACGGAAATGTTCGTAACCGCCGGCGTCATCCTGCACGAGGTCGCCGGTGACCAGGATCGCATCGGACATGGCGATGTGGCCCGACGCATCGGCGAGCGTACGCTCCAGCGTCTCGAAGGTATTCACGCCGCGCAGCGTGCCCGCGATGTCGCCGAACAGATGGGGATCGGTGAACTGGATGACTCTAATAGCACTCATTCATTCGAACTTTACAAACATGGCGCCGAGTGGCCGGTGATGCGCGTCACGACCCGGTTCATGGCAATGTAACGTGGTGAACCAGGTCGCAAACTACACGCGGAAAAATGTGAATCCGCGTCTGTATATAGCGACTTTCCGAAGGTGCGGAGAGTTCAAAAAACAATGGTAAATCGGAACGGATTCGACACTTTGCCCGGCGTGACGCGAGCTCCGGATGAGGAAAAGGGGACATTCCTATTTTTCGCGCCGCGCGAAAAATAGGAATGTCCCCTTTTCCTCATTTTCATGCCGCGCTTTCCTCGTCCGGGCCCAGCCACTAGAGTGTCGGCCGACATGAAAAGACCCGGCAAGAAAGATCCGAGCCGGCCGCGGGAAGACGGCTACGACTACAAGCGCGAGTTCTACCGCAGCTCCTCGGTTGCCGAAGACTATGACTTCCACCGCTTCAGCTCGCCCGAACGCCAGAAGCGCAATGCGCGTAAATGGGCGGCGATTCGCAGCGCGCTGCGCGATGCCACCGGCGTGCGGACCATTCTCGATCTGCCCTGCGGCACCGGCCGGTTCACCGGCGCGCTCGCGCGCGAGGGTTTCGAAGTCGTCGGCAGCGACATCTCGATCGAGATGCTGCACAAAGCGGCCTCGCAGGAAAAACAGGACAAGGCCGACGGCCAGCAGGGCGCCATTCGCGGCTACGTGCAAGCCAACGCCGAGCATCTGCCGCTGCGCAACGATTCGCTCGACTGCGTGGTGTCCATCCGTTTCATGATGCACGTGGATCCGTCGACGCGCGTGCGAATGCTGCGCGAGTTCCATCGCGTCTCGCGCCGCTGGGTGATCGTCGATTACCGCCACTGCTACACATTTCGCTACGTGCTCACGCACACGTTCGGCAAGCTCGGTCTCGGCCGCACGCCGCTGTCACGCGTGTCGCGCAAGGAGCTCGAGAAGGAATTTTCCGATGCCGGGTTCGCCATCCGCAAAGTGATTCGCGTGTCGACGCCGCTGCTCTCGGACAAGTGGATAGTCCTCGCGGAGCGGGCGTAGACACTCGCGTGCCGCGTAAATGACTATTGCGGCCGGAGTCGGAGCCTGAGTCTGGTCGCAACGTGGTGGTCGTGGGCCCCGCTGTACCGCCCGCCAAGAGAGCTCTGGCGGACACGGTGAGCAGGCGGGTGGAAGAGGTGCGTCGCGCGGCAGCGGCCCCGAAGCCATGCTGCCGCGAAGGGCTCTGATCGCGTGCCGCGCCGCGTTCGATTGTCCCGCGGGACAATCGAGGCGCAATTTCACGCCCCCGCAACCATCTTTCTCCCGGTTTCGGTTGCCCCCGCCAGCCCGCCTGTCGGACAATGCGCGCCCTTTATGGATACCCCAGCCATGACCCCCACCCGCCGCGCCCTGGCCAACGCCATCCGCGCGCTCTCCATGGACGCCGTTCAGGCCGCGAATTCGGGCCACCCCGGCGCGCCCATGGGCCTGGCCGACATTGCCGAAGTGCTGTGGCGCGAGGTGCTCAAGTACAACCCGGGCAATCCGAAATGGTGGAATCGCGACCGCTTCGTGCTTTCGAATGGCCACGGTTCGATGCTGCTTTATTCCCTGCTGTATCTCACCGGCTATCCGCTCGCCATCGATGAGTTGAAGAAATTCCGCCAGCTGGGGGCGCGCACCGCCGGACATCCGGAACGCGACCTCGACATCGGCATCGAGACCACCACCGGTCCCCTCGGCCAGGGCTTCGCCAACGCCGTGGGGATGGCGCTCGCCGAAAAGTTGTTAGCCACGCAGTACAACCGCGATGGTGCGGCGATCGTCGATCACCACACCTATTGCTTCGTCGGCGACGGCTGCCTCATGGAAGGCATCTCGCACGAAGCCGCCTCGTTTGCCGGCCACCTCAAGCTCGGCAAGCTCATCGTGTTCTACGACGACAATGGCATCAGCATCGACGGCAAGGTCGGTGGCTGGTTCACCGACGACACGCCAAAGCGTTTCGAAGCCTACGGCTGGCACGTGGTGAAAAACGTCGATGGCCAGGACAGCGAAGCGGTCGCCGCCGCCATCAAGAAGGCGCGCAACCGCAAGGATCAGCCGTCGCTCATCTGCTGCAAGACCATCATCGGCTGGGGCGCGCCTAACAAGCAGGGGACCAAGTCGGCGCACGGCGAGGCGTTGGGCCCGGATGAAGTCGCGCTCGCGCGGCAGACGCTCGGCTGGGACTCACCGCCGTTCGTGATTCCGGACGACATCAAGGCCGCCTGGGACCATCGCGAGGCGGGCTCGGTGGCCGAGAAGAAGTGGCTGCGCATCTGGCGCCGCTACAAGCGCGAATTCCCAAAAGAAGGCGCGGAATTCGAGCGCCGCATGAAGGGCGATCTGCCGGCCGACTGGGCCGAGATCACCCAGGCTGCATTGTCGGCCGCCGCGGCCGTGACCGGAGCGCAGGCAACGCGTGCCTCGTCGCAGCTCGTGCTCAACGTGCTCGGCCCGAAGATGCCAGAGATGTTGGGCGGCTCGGCTGACCTCACCGGTTCGGTGAACACGAAGCGCAAGGATTCGGTGGATCTAACCACCGAGAATTTCCACGGCAACTACGTCTATTACGGCGTGCGCGAATTCGGCATGACGGCCATCATGAACGGCCTCACCGTGCACGGCGGCTATCGGCCGTACGGCGGAACGTTCCTGGTGTTCTCCGACTACGCGCGCAACGCGGTGCGCGTCGCGGCGATCATGCACGCGCCGACCACGCTGGTGTACACGCACGACTCCATCGGTCTCGGTGAAGACGGTCCGACGCATCAGCCCATCGAACACCTGGCGTCGTTGCGCGCCGTGCCCAACCTGCACGTCTGGCGTGCGTGCGACGCGGTCGAGTCCGCCGCTTCATGGGTTGCGGCACTCGAACGCAAGAACGGTCCCACGGCGCTGGTCTTCACGCGCCAGGGTCTGCCGCAGCAGGCGCGCACGCCCGAGCAGCTGGTCGCCTTGCGCAAGGGCGGCTACGTGCTCATCGACAGCAACGGTCCGCCGGAAGCCATCGTGATCGCCACGGGTTCGGAAGTGGGTATCGCCGCGGATGCGGTCAGGGAGCTGCAGGCCGCCGGCCGCCGCGTGCGCCTCGTGTCCATGCCGTGCTGTGAGGCCTTCGATGCGCAGCCCGCGCCGTATCGCGAAAGCGTGTTGCCGGCGGCGGTCGCGCGCCGCCTCGCAGTCGAAGCGGGCTGCACGCAGTCCTGGTGGCGCTACGTGGGCTCGCATGGCCGCGTGATGGGCATCGAGACCTTCGGCGCGTCCGGCAAGGGCCCGGAGCTGTTCAAGCATTTCGGACTAACTACCGCCGACGTCAAGGCGCAGTTGGAACAGATTCTTTCCTGATTTGTTTACAAGAGGTTTGGGACAGCAATGGCCATTAAAGTAGGTATCAACGGTTACGGCCGCATCGGCCGCAACATCCTGCGCGCGCTCTACGAAGCGAAGCGCACCGGCGAAATTCAGATCGTCGCGGTCAATGACCTCGGCGACGCGCAGACCAATGCGCACCTCACGCAGTACGACACCGCGCACGGCAAATTTCCTGGCACGGTGAGCGTCGAAGGCGACTCGATCGTCGTGAACGGCGACAAGATCAAGGTGTTCGCGCAGCGCGATCCGTCGAAGATCGACTGGGCCTCGGTCGGCGCCGAGTACGTGTTCGAGAGCACCGGCTTCTTCACGACCAAGGCGGATGCGGGCAAGCATCTTGCCGGCGGCGCGAAGAAAGTGGTCATCTCCGCTCCGGGCGGCAAGGACGTGGACGCGACGGTCGTCTATGGCGTGAACCACAACGTGTTGAAGTCGGCGATGACGGTCATTTCGAACGCCTCGTGCACGACCAACTGCCTGGCGCCCTTGGCCAAGGTGCTCAACGACAAGATCGGCATCGTCAGTGGTTTGATGACGACCATTCATGCTTATACGAATGATCAGCGCCTGACCGACGTCTACCACGAGGACATCCGTCGGGCGCGTTCGGCCACGATGTCGATGATCCCGGCGAAGACCGGTGCTGCCGCGGCCGTGGGCCTCGTGCTGCCGGAATTGAAGGGCAAGCTCGATGGCTTCGCGATCCGCATTCCGACCATCAACGTGTCGCTGGTCGATCTCACCTTCGTGGCGAAGCGCGCCACGACCGTGGAAGAGATCAACAAGGTCGTGAAGGAAGCCGCGGACGGCGCCATGAAGGGCGTGCTCGCGTTCACCGACAAGCAGCTCGTGTCGATCGACTACAACCACGATCCGGCCTCGTCGACCTACGACTCCACGCTGACACGCGTCACCGAGGGAACGCTGGTCAAGGTCTGCTCCTGGTACGACAACGAGTGGGGTTTCTCCAATCGCATGCTGGACACCACGATCGCCTGGTCGAAAGCCTCCTGAGTTGCGCGTCGTGAAGGTATTGCGCATGGCGGATCAGGATCTCGCCGGCAAGCGGGTCCTGATTCGCGAAGATCTCAACGTGCCCGTCGAAGGCGGCAAGGTCACGAGCGACGCGCGCATCCGCGCCTCGCTGCCGACCATCAAGCTGGCGCTCGAGAAAGGCGCGAAGGTGTTCATCTGTTCGCACCTCGGCCGTCCGGAAGAGGGCGTGTATGCGGAAGAGTTTTCGCTGGCGCCGGTCGCCGCCCGCCTCTCGGACTTGTTAGGCAAGCAGGTGCCGCTCAAGAAGGACTGGCTCGCGGGCGTCGATTGCCCGGCCGGTTCCGCGGTGCTGCTGGAAAACGTGCGCTTCAACAAGGGCGAGAAGAAAGACAAGGAAGAGCTCGCGAAGCAGATGGCCGCGCTTTGCGATGTCTATGTCATGGACGCGTTCGGCACCTCGCATCGCGCCGAAGCCTCCACGCATGGCGTGGGCAAGTTCGCGAAGATCGCCTGCGCGGGCCCGCTGCTGGTCGGCGAGCTCGAGGCACTCGAGCGTGCGCTGGCGAAGCCGGCACGGCCGCTGGTCGCCATCGTCGCCGGTTCAAAAGTATCGACCAAGCTCACGGTGCTCGAATCGTTGTTAGGCAAGGTGGACAAGCTGATCGTCGGCGGCGGCATCGCCAACACGTTCCTCGCGGCCACGGGCATCAACGTGGGCAAGTCGCTGCATGAAGCGGAGATGCTCGACATGGCGCGTAAGCTGCTGGATCAGGCGCGCGCGCGCGGCGCCGAGATTCCGCTGCCGACCGACGTGGTGGTCGCGAAGGAATTCGCGGCCACGGCACACGCCGACGTACGCAACATTCACGATGTGCGCCCGGATGAATTGATTCTCGACATCGGCCCCGATACCGCCGAGCGCCTCGGCGAGATTCTGCAGACGGCGGGCACGATCGTGTGGAACGGTCCGGTCGGAGTGTTCGAGTTCGATCAGTTCGGCGAAGGCACCAAGACCATCGCGCAGGCGATCGCCAGGAGCCCGGCGTTTTCGCTGGCCGGCGGCGGCGATACGCTCGCGGCCATCGAGAAGTACGGCGTCGAAGAAGGCATCTCGTACATTTCGACCGGCGGCGGCGCGTTCCTCGAGTTCGTCGAGGGCAAGACTTTGCCGGCGGTGGCGATGCTCGAGTCGCGCGCGCAAGGTAGATAGGTCCCGCAGGTTGCGGGCATCGCGCAAATTCGGGATGGCGCTGCTGGCTGTCATGGTCGCGTCGTCGGCGACCGCGAGCCGGTGCGATGCCGCGGATGCGGCCGCCGTCGATCCGCGAGTGTTGGCGGCGCTGTCGATCGACGCCGATTCCATCAAATTCCGGGCGCGGTGCGAATGGTGGTTCGCGGGCGACGGCCGCCGCGCCAATTCCTGTCTCTACGCGCAGACCGCGGATTCCATCTGCTTTCTCCCTCAGCGCAACGGCGAGTAGTCAGTCGCGTCCACGAACACGGACTCCACCTTCTCGACGATCTTGCCGTCAGCTTCCGAGTCCGCCGCGACCTTTTTCCACTCCGGATCGTTGCGGAAGGCATCCCAGTTCGCCTTGGCCGCCTCGCGGCTGGCGTGCGAGATCACATAGATAAGTGTGGTTTCCCGGGCCGGACTGTCCTGCGGTACCCAGTACCCGACATTGGTCATGCCGTGCTTTTCGAAAATCTTCATGGTGTGCTCGCGGAAGCGTTTGTGCAGGGCATCGAGGCGCCCCGGAAACGTGTGATAGGTCCTGATCTCGAACACCTTTCCGGCAGTCTCCGCGCCCGCGGCGCGAGTCAGTTGCAAGCTCGCACCCAAAACGAGCCCGACGGCCAGAAATGCCCACATTCGCTGCTTCATCACGCGCCCCTTCGAAAATGAATTACGTCTTTCGATTATGCGCTAGTGGCCGAAACACATGGCAGAATGCGCGCCCATGCCAGAACGCCAGATGCACTCACGCACCAAGATTGTCGCCACTCTTGGGCCCTCCACCGATTCCATCGAAGTGCTGACCGAAATGGTCCGCGCCGGCCTGGATGTCGCGCGCGTCAACTTCTCACACGGAAAGCACGAAGAGCACGGTCGTCGCATCGACCTCGTGCACGAGGCGGCGCGCCGCGCCGGCCGCTACGTGGGCATCCTCGCCGATCTCGGCGGACCCAAGATCCGCATCGAGAGCTTCACCAACAAGAAAGTCGATCTCAAGGACGGCCAGGCTTTCGCGCTCGACACCGCGCACGACATCAATGCCGGCAACGAAGAAGTCGTTGGCTGCGCATATAAGGATCTGCCGAAGGACGTGAAGGCCGGCAACATCCTGCTGCTGAACGACGGACTCATCGAGCTCGTGGTCACGAAGGTTTCAGGCACGCGCATCGACACCAAGGTGATCGCGGGCGGCGAACTGTCGAACCGCAAGGGCGTGAATCTCAAGGGCGGCGGCATCTCCGCACCGGCACTCACCGACAAGGACCGCGAAGACATCAAGTTCGCGTGCAGCCGGGGAGTCGACTACGTCGCCGTTTCTTTCCCGCGCGACGCCGCGGACATGAACCTCGCTCGCGATCTGGTGCGCGCCGCCGGCGGTCACGCGCACCTGTGCGCGAAGGTCGAGCGCCACGAGGCCATCCACAACCTCACCGAGATCATCGACGCGTCCGATGTCGTGATGGTCGCGCGCGGCGACCTCGGCGTGGAAATGGGCTACGCGGCGATCACCGGCCTGCAGAAAACCATCATCCACGAATCGCGCACTCGCAATAAGGTCGTGATCACGGCCACGCAGATGATGGAATCCATGATCACGAGCCCGGTGCCGACGCGCGCCGAAGTCTCGGACGTGGCCAATGCCGTGATGGACGGCACCGACGCGGTGATGCTCTCGGCCGAGAGCGCAGTGGGCAAACACCCGGTCAAGGCGATCCAGGCAATGGAAGAGGTCATCGCCGGCGCTGAAAAATACGAGATCACGCACAATCGCATGCGTCATCGCGCCGAAGGCATCGTCGATCGCACCGAAGAAGCCATCGCCATGGCGGTGATGTACACCTCCAATCACATGAAGGTGCGCGCCATCGTCGCGCTCACCGAATCCGGCACCACGCCGCTGTGGATGTCGCGCGCGCGCTCCGACATCCCTATCTACGCATTCACGCGCCACGAGTCGACGCGCCGCCGGGTCACGCTGTATCGCGGCGTGTTCCCGGTTCCGTTCGACATCCCGGTGGTGCGCACCAACGAGCTGTTCAAGGCCATCCTCACCATGATGCTGCAGCTCGAGCTGGTGGAAAAAGGCGAGCTCATCATCGTCACCAAGGGCGAGCTCACCGGTATCACCGGCGGCACCAACGCTCTGACCATTCTGCGCGTTCCGCAGGACTGACAGCCCATGCGATGGCTGCGCTGGCTGCGATGGACTTTGCTGGTCGTCGCGGTGTGCGCAGCGCTGGCATTCGGGTTCGCCTGGCGGGCCATGCGCCAGAGCCTTCCGCAGCTCGACGGCAACATCGACGCGCCGACTTTGAGCGGCGAAGCCAGCATCGAGCGCGACGCACGCGGAATTCCGGTGATCACCGCCACCACGCGCGCCGATCTCGCCTATGCCACGGGCTTCGCGCATGCGCAGGACCGCTTTTTCCAGATGGATTTGTCGCGGCGGCTGGCGGCCGGTGAGTTGTCGGAGCTGTTTGGCGCGGTCGCCCTCGAACAGGACAAGCGCGCGCGACGCTTCGGTTTCCGCGCCGTCGCCCGCCGCGTCGCCGAAGCGGCGCCGGACGCGGAGCGGTCGGTCATCGAAGCCTATGCACGCGGCGTGAACGCCGGGCTCGCAAGCCTCGCAGCTCGTCCCTGGGAATATCTGCTGCTGCGCGCGAGCCCGCGCCCCTGGTTGCCGGAAGACTCCGCGCTGGTGGTCCACGCCATGTGGTGGCAGTTGCAATACGACGCCCTGCGCGACGAGCTCGACCGCCGGCGGCTGGAGCGCGCCGCGGCCGCGCGCAGCGATGCGCCGGCGGCGCACGAGCTCATCGCCTTCATCTACGCCGGTCACTCGGACTGGGACACGCCTAACTATTCGTCCGAGGCGCCGTGCGTGCAGGCCGCGTGCACCGACTCGGCGCGCGTGCTCACGCAATCGTTCCCGGAACAACTGCGCTTCGCGGGCGCGGTGGACGGCCGGGTCGGGGAGCCGGCCGCGCCCGGCAGCAACAATTGGGCGGTGGCGGGCATACACACCCGCTCTGGCGTCGCGCTGATCGCCAACGACATGCACCTCAACATGGGCGTTCCGGCGGTGTGGTATCCGGCGCGATTGCGCGTTACCGGAAATCCGGTCATCGACATCACCGGTGTCACGCTGCCGGGCACGCCGGCGGTCGCCGCGGGCTCGAACGGCCAGGTGGCGTGGGGATTCACCAACAGCTACGGCGATTTCTCGGATGCGCGCTGGGGCAAGTGCACCAGCGCCGACTACGGCGTACGCCGCGAGTACATCGCCGTGAAAGGCGCCGACGCGGTCGAGGTCACCTACCGCGACGTGGGCGCCGGAGTGGTGCTCGACGGCGAGGAATATGCCGAAGACGTGAAGAACGGCGAGTGCCTGCAGGCGGCGTGGCTCGCGACCCGGCCCGAGGCCACCAACTTCAGCCTGCTCGGGCTCGAGACCGCGCGCGGTGTCGATGACGTGCTGGCGCTCGGCCCGCACATCGGGATCCCGCAACAGAACGTGGTCATCGGCGACTCGCGCGGGCGCATCGCCTGGACTTTGTTAGGCCGCGTGCCGCGCGGCACCGGGCCCGACCGGCTGTTCGGTACGCTCGAGTATCGCGACGAGCTCGACTTCCCGCGCATCGCCGATCCGCCCGTCGGGCGCCTGTGGACCGCGAATCAGCGCGTCGTCGCCGGATCGCTCGAATCGGTGTTGGGCGATGATGAGGTGGACGTTGGTGCCGGCGGCTACGACCTGGGCGCGCGTGCACGGCAGATCCGCGACGACCTGCTGAGTCTGTCCGCGCCGGCCACCGAGGCCGACATGCTGGCGATCCAGCTCGACTCGCGCGCGCTCTTCGTGGCGCGATGGCGCGACCTGCTGCTGGCGCTCATCGACGAAACGGCCATGGGCGACGCGCCCGGGCGGCGCGAGTTTCGCGCGCTGGTCAGCCAGGGTGCGCTGCGGGCCGACGCCGACGCGGTGGGTTACCGGCTGGTGCGCACTTACCGGCTCAATACACTGGACGCGCTGTGGCGAAGTCTCGGCACCGGCTTGTTAGGCAAGGACTTCAAGGGTCGCAGGCCGGGTCGGTTCGAGGCTGCCGGTTGGCGCCTCGTCAACGAGCGGCCGACGGCCATTGCGCCGCCGGGCGCGAGCGACTGGCGTGGCTTCCTGCTGCAACGGCTCGATGCGACCATCGATCAGTTGATGAAGGATTGCGGCAGGCTTGGCTCATGTGAATACGGCCGCCTCAAACCCGTCGCGCTTCGCCATCCGCTGTCACGAGCGATACCGATGCTGTCGAAGTTGCTCGACATGCCGACATTGCCGCTCGCCGGCGATCACAACATGCCGCACGTGCAGGACGGCGCCTTCGGCGCATCGGAGCGATTCGCGGTTTCGCCCGGGCGCGAGTCGAACGGTTACCTGGAATTGCCCGGCGGGCCGTCCGGCCATCCGCTGTCGCCGTTCTATCGCAGCGGATTCGAGGACTGGGCGAACGCCAGGCCGACGCCATTCCTGCCGGGGCCGACAGCGCACAGGCTCGTGTTGCGGCCGGCGGGAACCGTCAGGCAATAACTGCCTTCTGCACGGGAAAGCGTCGGCCGACATGCACAAGTACGACGTGCGGACCTTCGCGAAAAGACAAACGCCCGGCACGAAACCCGTGCCGGGCGTTCTATCGTCGATCAGATCTGGTCAATCAGCCCAGATCAACCCGCTTTGGCGGGCGCCTTGTCCGCTGAATGGGCCTTGATCTCTGCCAGCACCATGTCCGAGTGGCCTTTCGGATCCACCTTGTCCCAGTGCTTCACGATCTTGCCATCGGGCCCGATGAGAAAGGTCTGACGGCTGGCGAGCTGCGAGGTGCCGGCGCTGAACAGCACGCCGTACCTGCCGGACACTTCGCGCGTCGGATCCGCGAGGATGTCGAAGGGCAGGCTGTTCTCCTTGGCGAATTTCTCGTGCGAGGTGACGTCGTCGACGCTCACGCCCAGGATGACCGCGTCAGCCTTGCGAAACGCAAAAATGTTGTCGCGCAGTGAGCAAGCCTGCGTCGTGCAGCCGCCGGTGAAATCCTTCGGGTAGAAATACAAAACCACCCACTTGCCCTTGTACTGATCCAGCGTATGCCACTTGCCGGCCTGGTCCTGTAGTTTGAGGGGCGGCGCGACCGTGCCTTCGGCAGGTGACGCTGCGGGAGTCTGTGCGCATACACTTGCAGTCACCGCGATCAAGGCGGTGACCAAAGTCCGTCGAAGTGCGAGCATG
>DASYKM010000129.1:0-4385 GCA_035995425.1 Steroidobacteraceae bacterium | reverse complement strand
CAGCTGATTGAACAGCGCCTCAGCCATCTCCGCTTTCGTCAGAGCCATGCTTTTATTCTCGAAATCCTGCGCCCAACGTTGCACTCAGATCGGCACGAATCGCGGCTAACAAACGGTCCGCGTCCTCGTCCGCGAGGGTGCGAGAATTGTCCTGAAATATCAAGCCTAAAGCGACGCTTTTTCTACCCGTTTCTATGCCGGGGCCCCGAAACACGTCAAACACCCGGATGTCGCGTAACAAGCTCGAAGCGGCGAAGGTTACACGTTCATGTAGCTGTCTTAAAGAAACTTTCTCGTCGACTACGACCGCGAGATCGCGCCGTACGCGAGGGAAGCGGGAGATCTCTTCAAAACGGGGCATTTTTGCCGCCAGAGCCGGAAGGTATTCGACTTCGAACAACATTGGCGCATATGTGAAATCGAGCTCCTGCACCAATTGGGGGTGCAACTCGCCGAGCCAGCCGATGGACTTGCCGCCCCGCGTGATGCGCGCACTGCGACCCGGGTGCAGGCACGGCAGCGCATCGGCGATGTAGCCGAACTCGTCCAGGGCGCCGGTGCGCGCAAAGAGCGCCTCCAGATCCTGCTTCACGTCGAAGAAGTCGACCGGGGTGGCCTTGGCGCCCCATTGTTCCGGACGCCGCGAGCCGGTCGCGATGCCGGCGATGAGGTCGGTCTCGTTGCCCGCATCGAAACGCGCGCCGTGTTCGAAGAGGCGAATGCGATCCTGCTGGCGGCGCTGGTTCTCGAGCGCCGCCTTGATGAGTCCCGGCCACAGCGACGCGCGCATGACAGCCATGTCGCTGGCGATGGGATTGCTCAGTGCGGGTGTCGCGGCAGTCGGGAATAGTTTGTTCTGCAGCGCGGGATCGACGAACGCATAGGTGATGGCCTCCTGGTAGCCGCGCGCGGCGAGGATCTCGAGCGCCTGCAGTTCGACGGGTGCCTGCTCCGCCAGCGCGCGGACCTTCTGGCGCACGATTGCATCCACCTCGGCGATGGATTCGAACCCCACGATGCGCGCCAGCTCTTCGATGAGATCGGCCTCGATCGAAATGTCGAAGCGATGCGAAGGCGGTGTCACCAGCCAGCCCGCGGCATCCGCCTTGACGCGCATACCCAGCGATTCGAGCGTGGTTTTCACGTCGTTGTCGGCGATCACCGTGCCCAACAATCGCAAAATTCGCGTGCGGCGCAGCTGTACTTCGGCACGACGCGGCAACAGGTCCTCGACCTGCGTGACGCTGACGGGACCCGCATGGCCACCGGCGATTTCGATGAGAAGTTGGGTGGCGCGCTGCGTCGCGCGCTCCTGGTTGGCGGGATCCACGCCGCGCTCGAAGCGCTGGCCGGCATCGGTCACCAGTCCATAGCGCCGTCCACGCCCGGCGATGGCGGACGGCGTGAAGAATGCCGCCTCGAACAGCACGTCGACCGTCGCTGCGGTGCATGAAGAGCGCGCTCCGCCCATGACCCCCGCCATACCCACCGGGCCTTCGGCGTCGGCGATGACCAGCACATCGGGCGTGAGTTTGATTTCCTTGCCATCGAGGAGCGTGATTGGCTCGCCGGCTTTCGCGAGGCGCGCATCCAGTCCGCCTTTGAGCTTGGCGAGGTCATAAGCGTGCATGGGCTGGCCGAGCTCGAGCAGCACGTAGTTAGTGACGTCCACCACCGGACTGATGGCACGCAGGCCCGCGCGGCGCAGGCGCTCGCGCAGCCACTGCGGCGATGCGCCCCGGTTGTTGATGCCCCGGACCACGCGGCTGACGAGCTTCGGGCAGGCGGCCGGCGCGCTGAGCGTGACCGGGAATGTGGCGGTACCGGGTTGGGGTTCATCACGAGAATCCCAACCCGGTACCACCTGTGTGCGCGTCAGCGCAGCGACTTCACGCGCTATGCCGAGCACCGACATGGCATCGCCGCGATTCGGCGTGACGTTGAGCTCGAGAATCTCATCGTCGAGCTGCATGTACTCGCGCAGATCCTGGCCGACGGGTGCGGCTGCGGGGAGTTCGACGATCCCTTCGGACGTGTCCGCCAGACCCAGCTCCTTCGCGGAACACAACATGCCGGCGGAATCGACCCCGCGCAGCTTGGCGGCGGTGATGGCCTTGTCGCCGGGTAGTTTGGCACCCACGGTGGCCAGCGCGGTCTTGAGGCCGGCGCGCGCATTGGCCGCGCCGCAGACGATTTGCAACAAGTCGCCATTTCCCTGGCCAGCGCCCGCACGTACTGTGCATACCTGCAGCTTCTCGGCCTGCGGATGTTTGACCGCCTCGACGATCTCCGCGACCAGGACTCCAGTGAATGCGGGCGCGGCGGTTTCCAGCGCCTCGAGCTCGAAACCCGCCATCGTCAGGCGTGAGCCGAGCTCCTTGGCCGGCCAGGAGACGGCGACGAAATCGCGCAGCCATGACAGGGGAACGCGCATCAACCCGCCCTGAACTGCGCGAGGAAGCGCAGGTCATTCTCGAAGAACAGGCGAAGGTCGTTGACGCCGTACCGGAGCATGGCGAGGCGGTCGATACCCATGCCGAACGCATAGCCGGTGTATTTCTCGGGATCGATGCCGCCGGCCTCGAGCACCTTGGGATGCACCATCCCGCAGCCGGAAATCTCGAGCCAGCCGGTGTGCTTGCACACGCGGCAACCCGCGCCGCCGCATAGCACGCAGCTCATGTCCACTTCCGCGGACGGCTCGGTGAATGGAAAGTAGGACGGGCGCAATCGCATCTGCAGATCGCGCTCGAAGAAGGCTTCGAGGAACCCGTGCAGCATGGCCTTCATGTTCGCGAACGTAACGCCCTCGTCGACCACCAGGCCTTCAACTTGGTGGAACATAGGCGAGTGCGTGACGTCGTGATCGTTGCGATACACACGACCCGGTGCGATCAGCGCGAACGGCGGTTTGCCGGAAAGCATGGCGCGGATCTGCACCGGCGAGGTGTGCGTGCGCAGCAGCTTGCCGTCGGGAAAATAGAAGGTGTCATGCATCGCGCGCGCCGGATGGTCGGCGGGGATGTTGAGCGCTGCGAAGTTGTGGAAATCGTCTTCGATCTCGGGGCCGGTCTCCACCATGAAACCCGCCTGGCGGAACAACTGCTCTATGCGCAGGCGAACCTTCGTCACGGGATGCAACCCGCCACGCGCTTCACCGCGCCCCGGCAGCGTGACGTCGACGCGCTCGCGCGTCAGCCGCGCGGAGACGACCGCCTGTTCGATCTGCGCGCGCTTCGACTCGATCGCCGCGAGGAATTCATCCTTGAGACGATTGATGAGCGCGCCCGCTTCCTTGCGCTGATCGGCACCGAGCTTGCCAAGATCCTTGAGCTTGCCGGTGAGCCAGCCGCTCTTGCCGAGCGTGCGCACGCGCACCTCTTCCAGCGCGGGAACATCCGCGCTCGAAGAGATGGCGCCGAGCGTGTCCGCCCGCAGCGCGTCGAGATCCTTCGGAGCCTCGGCCATGGCCGCCTCGATCAGGCGGCTTTGTCTAGCGCGGCCTTTGCCTGCTTCGCGATGCTCGCAAACGCTTCCGGCTGATTCACGGCGAGATCGGCAAGCATCTTGCGATCGATTTCGATCTCGGCCTTCTTCAGGCCATTGATGATCTTGCTGTAGCTCAGCCCGAACTCACGCGCGGCGGCGTTGATGCGGGTGATCCAGAGCGCACGGAAGTCGCGCTTCTTGGCGCGGCGATCGCGATACGCATACTGGCCGGCCTTGATGACGGCCTGCTTGGCGGTGCGGTAAGTCTTGCGACGGGCGTTGTAGTAACCCTTCGCCTTCTTCAGAACCTTCTTGTGGCGCGCACTTGCAGTGACGCCGCGTTTAACTCGTGCCATGTGTTAGTCCTCGCTTATTTCGTGTTCGGCATCAGCTGATCTATGCGGCCCATGTCGCTCTTGTGCACGAGCGAGGAACCACCAGAACGGAGCTTCCGCTTGGTTTTGCGAGTCTTGTGACCGAGATTGTGGCGGCGGCCTGCCGAATAGGATTTCCATCCCTTCGCCGTCTTGCGAAAACGCTTGGCCGCTGCCCGGTTAGTTTTTAACTTGGGCATGAACATCAACTCCTGATTTTAGCTTCCGGTCACAAACCGGCACTTGCGTGCCGATCGCTACGGGCGAATCCACAACTTCTTTCTCGTTGGAGAAGTCGGCTGCGGGTTACTTCTTCTTCTGCGCAAACATCATCACCATCTGCCTGCCTTCCATCAGCGGGTTCTGTTCGATCGCCGCGTGTTCGCGAAGATCGGACACCAGCCTGTCCAGCAGCTTCCGGCCCAATTCCGTATGCGCCATCTCACGGCCGCGGAAACGTAGAGTTACCTTGGCCTTATCACCCTCGGTCAGGAAGCGAATGATGTTACGCAGTTTGATCTG
>DASYKM010000128.1:0-2936 GCA_035995425.1 Steroidobacteraceae bacterium | reverse complement strand
GTGCTCTCGACGGCTCGGTCTTGATTTTGTTGGCGGGGTTCGCGATGTTACGCGCCCCCGACGTCCGCACTTTTAATAGGGTCTGCCATGGATTACCTGCCCGCCGAATCGCGATACAAATCGATGCGCTACAACCGCGTGGGCGCGAGTGGTCTCAGGATTCCCGCGATCTCGCTCGGCCTGTGGCACAACTTCGGCGACGTCGACGTCTTCCAGAACGGGCGCACCATCGCGCGCCGCGCGTTCGACCTCGGCATCACGCATTTCGACCTGGCTAACAACTACGGTCCGTCGCCGGGTTCCGCGGAGGAGACTTTCGGCGCGCTCATGCGCAAGGATTTCCATCCGTACCGTGACGAGATGATCATCTCCTCGAAGGCCGGCTATCTCATGTGGCCGGGGCCGTATGGCGAGTGGGGCTCGCGCAAATACCTGGTGGCGAGCTGCGATCAGTCGCTCGCCCGCATGGGTCTCAAGTACGTCGACATCTTCTACAGCCACCGCTTCGATCCGGAGACGCCGCTCGAAGAGACCATGGGCGCGCTCGACTACATCGTGCGGTCCGGCCGCGCTCTGTATGCCGGCATCTCGAGCTACAACCCCGAGCAGACCGCGAAGGCGGCGAAAATCCTCAAAGAGTTGGGCACGCCGTGCCTGATCCACCAGCCCAGCTACAGCATGTTCAACCGCTGGATCGAGGATGGCCTCATCGCCGAGCTCGACAAGCAGCAGATGGGCTGCATCGTGTTCTCGCCGCTGGCGCAGGGCCTGCTGACCAACAAGTACCTCAACGGCATTCCCGAAGACTCACGCGCGGCGAAGCACACCTCGCTCGATCCCGAGGCGATCACGCCCGCCAAGGTCGAGAAGGTGAAGAAGCTCAATGAGATCGCCAAGGCCCGACGTCAGTCGCTGGCGCAGATGGCCGTTGCATGGACGCTGCGGCACAAGCAGGTGACGTCATCGCTGATCGGCGCCAGCAAGGTGGCGCACGTGGAAGAGGCGGTGGGCGCGCTCAACAACCTCGAGTTCTCGGCGGGCGAGCTGGCGTCGATCGAAACCGCTTTGAAATAGCCACCCCGAGCAACGCAACCGCCAGCAAGTACAGCGTTCCCGGTTCGGGAACGGTGCGAACGCCCACTCCACGGGCTACGGAGTCGATGCTGAAGACGATCGAGCTGTAGTCCTGGGTGCACCACGGGTCGCCGGCGACGCATGTGAAGAGAATCTCGTTGTATGAGCCGCTCATGAGCGATGGCAGCGGCAACGTGACGATCGCCTGCGGTCCGATGGTCGTCACGTCGATGAGCTCTTCGAAGGAATATCCGCTGGCATACAGCCACGAGCCGCGAAACGTGCCGGTGAAATCCGGGGACGTCGTATCGGCGATATCGCGTTCCGCCGAGCTTGCGGCGAAGTCGAAGCCCTCGGAGTCCGACGGAGTGCAAGGGAACGTGTAGCAGGCGGTGTCACGATAGAGGAGGTCCACGATGTTGAACTTCGGGTACATCGGAAACGACACGCTGCTTCCGCCGTAGTTCAGGAACGCGTACGAGCCGGCGGGGTTCTCCTGGAAGAACTGGACGTTGGCCAGATCCGGGGCGGCGGAAGACGTCAGGTTGTCGGTCTCGAGCGTGTAGCCGCCGGAGATCGTCGTGCCCACGAGACCGCTCTGCGCGAACGTGCCGCTGACCTCGGTCACCGTGCCGCTGAAATCGAAGTAGATAGGGGCTGCGTTCGCGACACCGCTCAAAGCCGCCAGCACGATGGCGCACGAAGCGCCCGCGAAGATCCGTTTCATGAGGTTCTCTTTTTCTTGTTATTGAACCGGAAGCGACTGTAGCCCAGCGGATAGCCGGCCGGGCCAGCCACTGAACATATCGTCGGAACCCTTGCGTGCCGGCTGCCGGCTAGGTGATGACCGCTTCCAGTATCAACACGCCGATGATGCCGACGACGCCGACGATGCCTTCCATGAGCGTCCAGCTCATGATGGTTTCCTTCAACGACAGGTTGAAGTATTCCTTGGCCATCCAGAATCCCGAGTCGTTGACGTGCGAGAACATCAAACTACCGGCACCGACCGCGAGCACCATGAGGTTCGGATCGACGTGCGGGTTGTTTGCGACCACGGGCGCCATGAGGCCCGCGGCCGTCATGCCGGCGACGGTCGCCGAGCCGAGTGACACGCGGATCACGCCGGCAATCAGCCAGCCGAGAATCAGCGGATCGATCGAGATTCCCGTGAGCGCGGCGGAGATGTTCTGGTCGACACCGGTCGCGACGAACACCTCTTTCAACGTGCCGGCGCCGGCGATGATCAGCAGGATCACGGCGATGTCCTTCACGGAATTGCCGTAGTCGTCCATGAGCTGCTGCAGCTTCATGCCGCGCGACACGCCCAGCGTGTAGGTCGCCACGCCGAGCGCCACCAGCATGACGATGAGCGGGTTGGTCCAGAACTTGAGCATGGGCTGCAGGTCGGCCGAAGCCAGCGGCACGGCCATCGAGCAGGCGATGAGCACCACGGGCAGCAGCGCGCTCGCGAAGCAGTTGAACGCGCTCGGCAGTTCCTTTTCATCGCGCAGCGGCGCCACGAACAAGGTGATGGGCTTCGATTTCACGTTGCGGAACAGCCGCGCGTACAGCGGCCCGGCGCAGATCATGGCCGGAAGCCCGACGATGATTCCGTAGAACAGGGTCTTGGCGATGTCCGCGCCGAACAGCGGCAGCATGGCCGTGGGTGCGGGATGCGGCGGAAGATAGCCGTGCGTCACCGACAGCGACGCGAACAGCGGAATGCCGAGGTAGATGGGCGGCAGCTTGGTCTGCTGCACCACCGAGAACACCAGCGGCACCAGCAGCACGAAGCCCACGTTGTAGAACAGCGGGATGCCCACCAGGAAGCCGGTGAACATCAGCGCCCAGGTGAGGTG
>DASYKM010000127.1:0-5127 GCA_035995425.1 Steroidobacteraceae bacterium | reverse complement strand
CGTCAGTTTTCGATGTGATTCAGTGCATTGGCCGCCTGTGTGACCCATGCTACAAAGCAATATGGCTCTACCGGCGCAAGCTTGCGCGCTAATAGGCCGATTCAGCGACGCGCGCGTTGCCGAGTCCGCGTTGACTCTCCTTCCGCATTTGAAGAATCGCGGAGTCCGCGCCCTTTTGCCGGACACCGACCCGCTCGCGTGCTCGCCTGAGCTCGCGGAACGAATTCCCGAAAAGGAAATTGCCAACCAGGCCGACCTGGTCATCGCCATCGGTGGCGACGGCACTCTTCTTTATGCGGCGCGACTGGTCGCGCATCGCGGGGTGCCGCTGATAGGCATCAATCGCGGCCGGCTGGGCTTTCTCACCGACGTGCTGCCGCAAGACATGATCATGTCCGTGGACGCCGCGCTCGAGGGCCGGTGTGAACGCGACGAACGCGCCATGCTCGAAGCACGCATCGTTGGCGCCAGTGGCGTGACCACCTCGGCGCTCGCGCTCAATGACGTCGTGCTGCAGAAATGGGAAACCGGGCGCATGCTCGATTTCGAAACCTGGATCGACGGCGCTTACGTGAATACCCACGGTGGTGACGGCCTCGTGGTCGCGAGCTCCACCGGTTCCACCGCCTACGCCCTTTCGTGCGGCGGACCCATCATTGCGCCCCACCTCGACGTGCTGGTGGTCGCCCCAATCTGCCCGCACACCCTGTCTGATCGTCCCATCGTCGTTGCCGGTCGCTCGGTGATCGTCGTCAAACTCATCGATCGCCCCGATACCCGCGCGCAGGTCACCTGCGACGGGGTTTCGCTGGGCGAGTTGACGCCCGGCGATCAGCTCGAGGTGCATCCCACGGCGCAAAAGATCACGCTTTTGCATCCGAACAAGTTCGAGTACTACCGCCTGCTGCGCTCCAAGCTTCATTGGGGACGCGGCGGCTTCAATAAATCAGAGTGAGCCATGCTTACCCATCTGCAGATTCGTGATTTCGCCATCATCGATCTCATCGATCTCGAGGTGCGCGCCGGCCTGACGGTGCTCACCGGAGAAACCGGCGCCGGCAAATCAATCGTGGTCGACGCACTGGCGCTGCTGGCCGGCGGCAAGGGCGGAGCCGAGGTGGTGCGCGCGGGTACCGAACGCGCCGAGCTCTCCGCCACCTTCGACATCAGCGCAAGCCCGGCGGGTCTGCGCGAGATGCTCGCCGAGCAGTCCGTGGAAGCAGAAGACGAGCTCACGGTCCGGCGGGTCATCGCCAGCGACGGCCGCTCGCGCGGCTATCTGAACGGCGTCTCGGTGCCGCTGCAGCTGTTGCGCGACGTGGGCACGTTGATCGTCGACATTCATGGCCAACACGAATTTCAGTCACTGACGCGCGCCAACGCCCAGCGCGAACTTCTCGACGACTTCGGCGAAAACCTCGAGCTCGCGGGTTCGGTGCGCGAAGCACACAAAGTCTGGATCGCACTCCTCAATCGAACCGCCGAGCTGGAAGGCAAAGCGCAGAACCGCGATTCACGCCTCGAATTGCTCAGGTTCCAGGTGAGCGAGCTCAAGGCCCTCGATCTCAAGGAAGGCGAAGTGGCGCACCTGACCGAAGAGCGCACCCGCCATTCGAATCGGGGCCGCCTCGCCGAAGCCGCCCAGGCCGCGGTCGGGCTGCTGTACGACTCCGATGAAGGCAATGCGCACGCCACGGCGTCGCGCGCACTGGCGGGCATCAAGACGCTGTCGGGTGTCGATCAACGGCTCGCCAAGGTCATCCCGATGGTGGACGAAGCCACTATCCAGATTCGCGAAGCGGCACGGGAATTGTCACGCTATCTCGAAACGCTCGACATCGATCCGGCGCGCCAGGAAGAAGTGGAACGCCGGCTTGCCGCGGTCGAGGAACTGAGCCGCAAGCATCGCGTGCAAACCTCGGAACTCGCCGGTCGCGCCACCGTACTCGAGCAGGAGCTGGCCGAGCTCGACACCGCCGACAACAATCTGACCGCGATCAAGAAGGCCCAGGCAGAGGCGCTCGAGGCCTATCGCAAGCTGGCTACGCAACTTTCGGCCGGGCGTCAAACCTCAGCCCGCGCGCTCTCGAAAGACATCACCGCCCGCATGCAGACGCTCGGCATGGCCGGCGGCCGTTTCCTCATCGACATCAACCAGCCCAACGGCGAACCCGCCGCTCATGGTTTCGACGCCGTGGAATTCCGTGTCACTGCCAACCCGGGACAGCCATTGCGCCCTTTGGCCAAGGTGGCGTCGGGCGGTGAGCTGGCGCGTCTGTCGCTGGCGGTGCAAGTCGCCTGCGCCGCGCAGGACGCACGTTGCATGGTGTTCGACGAAGTGGATTCGGGAGTGGGCGGTGCCGTCGCCGAGATCGTCGGCCGCGAGCTCAAGGCACTGGGATTCTCAGGACAGGCGCTGTGCGTCACTCACCTGCCGCAGGTAGCGAGCCAGGGCCATCATCATCTGCGCGTCGCCAAGCTCACCGACGGCAAGACCACGCGCACCACCATTTCCGAGCTCACCATGGATGAACGCGCCGAGGAACTGGCGCGCATGTTAGGTGGCATGGAAGTGACCGGCAAAGCGCGTGAGCACGCGCGCGAGATGTTGCAGATGGCTGGTGGAGCGCCCCAGAAGGCGCGTGGCGGCAAGCGCAAGGCCTGAGCCGCAGGGCTGTTCTCAGCTGATCTTGTGGGGCTTGGTCGCGACTTTCGCGGACGGGCAACCCGGCTTGCGGCAGTGACCATAAAGCGTCATGGCGTGATCGCGCAGCTCATAGCCCAGGCGGGTGGCGATCTCTTCCTGGCGCTCTTCGATCGACTCGTCGATGAACTCTTCCACGCGGCCGCAGTCCAGACACACGATATGGTCGTGATGCGTCCCCTGGTTGAGCTCGAACACGGCCATGCCGTCTTCAAAATGATGCCGCGACACAAGCCCCGCGGCCTGGAACTGCGTGAGCACGCGATACACCGTCGCGAGGCCGATGTCCTCGTTCGATTCGATCAACCGCTTGTAGATGCCCTCGGCCGACATATGACGGGTCGGGCTGCCCTCGAGAATCTCGAGGATCTTCAGCCTGGGTCCCGTGACCTTGAGTCCGGCCTTGCGAAGGTCTTTGCTTTCCAAGCGTCAAGTCTCCAGAAAATGATGCGGTATGATGCGCCACCATGAAACGCCTTGCACTACCCACAATTTTGCTCGCCGTTGGCGCGCTCCTCGCTTCCGGCTGTGTTTACAAGATGAACATTCAGCAGGGCAACTACCTCGTCCCCGAGTCGGTCTCGCAACTCAAGGAAGGGATGACGCGCAGCCAGGTGCGCTTCCTGCTCGGCAGCCCGATGGTGCCCGATGCTTTCAATGAAGACCGGTGGGACTATTACTACTTCTTCAGTTCGCAGAAGTTCAAGGAACCGCTCAAGCGCCGGCTGACTGTCTACTTCGCGGACGAAAAAGTGCAGCGTTTCGAAAACCTGGGTGTTCCTACGCAAGCAGATCTCGAGCAGCTCGAGCGTGACCTTCGCAAGGCGATGGCCGATACCAAGAACAATCGCAAACAAGGCTTCTGGAAGCGCCACTTCTCTCGCGACAAACCTGCGAGCGAACCGGCGCCTACCGCTTCCGATCCGAAGCCCGATCCTGTGCCGCCTTCCGAGCCCGTTCCCGCGCCCGCCGGGACTCCTTCGGGTCCGACTTGAGCGGCCGGTAGAGCTCGATCCGGTCGCCATCGCGCGGCACCGCCGACGCGTCGCACAGCTCACCGAAAATTCCCACCGCGGCGTCCCACGGAATTTCGATTCCCGGCACCTGCAGGCTCGCCTGATCGCGCACCTGGGCAAGCACCTCGGCCACCGTGGCGCCATCGGGCATCAATACCTGCCACAACCACTGCCGCTCCGGCGTAGCAAACACAACGGTGCAATGCTTCACTGCCGCAAGGCCTAGCTAGTCTTCGTGTCGCGGGCGCGCTTGACGAATGCGTCGACCAGCGAGGCCGCGGTGTCCTCGAACAGCGACTCGAACAAGGTTCCGGCAAGCCGATTGGCGAACTCGAATCGCATCTCGAGCTCAACGCGGCAGCCGACCTCGCCGAGGGGCGTCAATGTCCACAGCCCCTCGAGCACCCGGAATGGCCCGCTGACAAACTGCATCAACACACGCTTGCCTGGCTCGAGCACGTTTCGCGTGGTGAACTCGGCGCGCAGCGGCCCGCGCTTGATATTGAGCGTCGCCACCACTTCGGATTCCTTGCGCGAATCGACGCGCGCGGCCACGCACCAGGGTACGAATTCCGGATATCGTTCGATGTCGTTGATAAGCGCGTACATCCGCGCCGGCGACTCCGCGATCAACGCGGAACGTTTCACTTCACGCATGGCGCCAATTTAAATTAAACGAGGGTCGCACGGGTACAATGCCCGCCAGCAGTTGCGCCCATGACCAAGACAGACAACAAGCCAGGCAAGAGCAAGGCCGACCGGAAGGAGCCCGCGCGAGTCATCGCCGAGAACCGCCGGGCGCGCTACGACTACTTCATCGAAGAGCGGCTCGAGGCCGGGCTCGTTCTGCAGGGTTGGGAAGTCAAATCCATGCGTGCCGGCAAGGCGCAGGTGGCCGAGGCGTACGTGTATCTCAAGGAAGGTGAGGCCTTCCTGTTCGGCGCGAACATCACGCCGCTCAAGACCGCCTCCACGCACCTCGTGCCCGAGCCGATGCGGACGCGCAAACTATTGCTCAACAAGTCCGAGCTGTCGCGCCTCGTTGGCAGCGTCGAACGCAAGGGCTACACCCTCGTGCCGCTCGACCTTCACTGGAAGGACGGCCGTGCAAAGCTGGAAATCGGCCTTGCCAAGGGCAAGAAGCAGCACGACAAGCGCGCCACCGAGAAGGATCGCGACTGGCAACGCGACAAGGCGCGTGTGATGCGGGGCCGCTGAGCCAAACTCTTGCAGACGCGCAGGGCACCCGCATGTATGCTGGCTTCTCCTTTACGGGGGCGACCGGTTTCGACGTGGGTAGTGAACCGTAAGAGGCGTACCGAGGCGCATGGCCCTCGTTAAACACTGTGCACTTCATAGTTGCCAACGACGACAACTACGCACTAGCCGCCTAATCGCGGTTGCCCT
>DASYKM010000126.1:0-35459 GCA_035995425.1 Steroidobacteraceae bacterium | reverse complement strand
GCTCAAGCATGGCGACGGCACCACCGGCTGGAGGTCGCAAAAGCCATTCGACGGAATCCTGGTTGCGGCCGCACCCCTTGCGGTTCCGGAGGCGCTGTTTGCTCAGCTCGCCAACAAGGGCCGGCTGATCGTTCCGGTCGGGCCAGAAGGCGCGCAGCAGCTGATCCGCTTCACCCGGCGCGACGAACATCTGGAACGCGAGGTGTTAGGCCCCGTGGCCTTCGTACCGATGCTCGGTGGAACCGCCTGATCAACGCTGCGCCACAGTATTCGAGTAAATTCTCGGATGTGGTTCGCGCCGTAACTCTTTGTTTTAGCTAAAAACTCGTAGCCTCGATTTAGGGCGTTTTGTAAGCTCATAAAACCCAAAGCTTGTCAGTCAGGATTTAACATGTTTTCATGTCGCCGTCTGTCGACAGAGAGCCTTGTAAGAGTTTGCGAGGAGTCCCGGGTGAAGGCACAGGGGAGAACGGGGAAGTCGCGGCAAAAAGTAGAACAAGCCGAATAGAAGAAGAAAAAATTCGCCAGTAATTCGAGTCTGTCAGCTTCGAACCATTGGCCTCGCTAAACAACTTTCTCCCCCTGTGTCTTCACTCGGGTCCCTTCGCGGGACCCGGCAGCATGATCGCCGCCAGCACACGCCGATCCTCTCCGACCAGCACGTTGTAGGTGCGGCACGCGGCGCCGATCTCCATCACCTCGAGCCCGATTTTTCGCGTGGCGAATTCCGCCCGCAGCGCCGCGCGCGGAAACGACTGCCGGGCGCCGGTCGACAACACCACCACTTCGGGCTCGAGCGCGAACAGCGGCGCGAGATGTTCTACGCCAAGCTCCTCAACGGACCGCGGCGGCCAAGCATTGAGCGTGCTCGCGCTGACGATGCAGCTCGCGCGGATCTCCTGCTCGCCGATGGCAATGAAATCCGCGCCGTAGCGGCGGATGAGGTTGATGCCTTCCTGGCCGTGCTGAGTCAATTTCATGGGTCCGATACGATACCGCCATGCGCCGTCTCACGCTGATCCTCTCGGACCTGTTCCTTCCGGAAGAGGCCGGACGTGGCTCCGCCATTCCAACGACGCGCGATCTGCCCAATCTCGATTGGCTGCTGCGTTTCTCCGATCCTCCACGACAGATCGGTGACTGGCGCCGCTGGCTGCTCGCGCAAACGAATCCGGCTCTCGAGGATCTCCCCGTCGCCTCGATCAGCGCGTACGAGCGCGTCGATGGCCGGAACCTGGAATCGACCTGGCTCGCGACGCCGGTGGCGCTCGAGGCGCGGCTCGATCACGTGCGGCTCCTCGATCGGGGACTGTTGCGAGTCGACGAAATGGAGCGTGCGATTTGTTGCGAAGAATTTGCGCGCGTCTTCGGCCCGCAGTATTTGCTTCACGACGGCGGCGAACGTGCGTACTTCCTGAGTGGCTTGTCTCCGGCCGGTGTGCAGATGGCGGATCCGGCGCGTTTGCTCGGATCTGAAATCGGTCCGGCGCTGCCCGGGCGCGAGGCCGACGAATTGCGTCGTCTCTGGGCGGAGATCGAGATGTGGCTGCACGGTGCCGCGTTCAACACGACGCGGGAGCGCGCGGGGAAGCGACGTGTGTCCGCGTTGTGGCTGTGGGGCGCGGCGTCGGCGCCAGCCGCGCGAGGGCAGGTCGAGCCGGGGCAGGCCGATGTCTCGTACTACGGTGGCGATCCGATGATTGCCGAGCTCAGGCGCATTGCGGGTGGCGGCGCGCGCGGTGTTCCCAAACAGTGGACGCAGCTCGATAGGAGCGCACCGCACGTCGTGATGGAATTCGCCGCGCTGACGGGCGGGCCGCACGAATCCCTGGAGGCGCTCGATGCAAACTGGTTTGCGCCCGCGAAGGCGGCGCTGAAATCCGGACAGCTTCGGGAATTCGATCTGCTGGCGAACGACCGTCGCTTCAGCACCGGCGCGCGTCCCGACTGGCGGATCTGGCGCCGTCGCCATCCCTGGCTCACGCGCCTCGGCTCTCTTGCGGACGCGGCGAAGGCCTGATTGCCCTATAGAATCGGCCGACATGGAACTGATCATCGAAAGGCGTACGCGAGGAATCGAAATCACCGATCTCGCCCTGCATCCGGTATTGCGCCGCGCTTACGCCGCGCGCGGTGTGCTGGACAGCCAGCAGCTCGCGCTCACGCTCGACCAGCTCATGCCAGTGGGCACGCTCGACAGTGTTGAAGCCGCGGTCGCGCTGATTCTCGAGCACCGCGAACGGCGCATCCTGGTGATCGGAGACTTCGATGCCGACGGCGCCACCAGCACGGCGTTGATCGTGCGAGCCTTGCGCGCCTGGGGTTTCAGCGCCGTCGATTTCCTGGTGCCGAATCGTTTCGAGTTCGGCTACGGGCTCACGCCGGAGATCGTGGCCATCGCCGCGGAGCGCAATCCCTCGCTCATCATCACCGTCGACAACGGCATCTCCAGCCATGCGGGTGTCGCCGCGGCACGCGCACGCGGCATTCAGGTGCTGGTGACGGACCATCATCTCCCGGGGTCCGAGCTGCCGGCCGCGGATGTGATCGTCAATCCGAATGTGCCTGGCAGCACGTTCGGCTCGCGCGCTCTGGCCGGTGTCGGCGTCGCGTTCTACGTGATGGCAGCCCTGCGCCGTGAGACCGATGCACGCGGCATGGTGACGACGCCGCCGGTCACCGACTTCCTCGATCTCGTGGCGCTCGGAACCGTGGCCGACCTGGTGCCGCTCGATGTGAACAATCGCGTACTGGTCGCGCAGGGCATTCGTCGCATCCGCGCCGGGCGCGCGGTGCCGGGCATCCGCGCGCTGCTGGCGATCGGCAATCGTTCGCTGTCCTCGCTCACCGCTGCCGATCTCGGGTTCACCATCGGCCCGCGCCTGAATGCCGCCGGCCGGCTCGATGACATGTCGATCGGCATTCGCTGCCTGCTCGCGGAAACGGATTCCGAAGCGCTGGCTCTCGCCACGCGTCTCGATGAGCTCAATATCGAGCGCCGCGAAATCGAAGCGCGCATGCAGGGCGTGGCGCTCGCCGCGGTGGCGAGCCTGCGTGCGCCGTTGAATGACGGGCCGACGCGCCACGGCGTGTGCCTGTTCGATGCCGACTGGCACCAGGGCGTCGTGGGACTGGTGGCCAGTCGCATCAAGGACCGCATCCGCCGTCCGGTCATCGCCTTCGCACGCAACGCGGACGGTAGTTTGAGAGGCTCGGCGCGTTCGGTGCAGGGAATTCACATTCGCGATGTGCTGGACGGCATTGCCACCCGGCATCCCGAGCTGATCACCCGCTTTGGCGGACACGCAATGGCCGCCGGCCTGACCATCGAGGAAGGGCACCTCGATGCGTTCGCGCGCGCGTTCGACGAAGAGGTGACTCGCTGGCGCGATCCGTCGATTCCCGCGAATCGCGTGGAAACCGATGGCGAGCTGGCGAGCGATGAAATCGCGCTCGACACCGCGCAGGCGTTGCGCGACGGGGGACCCTGGGGCCAGGCGTTTCCGGAGCCGTGCTTCGACGGCGTGTTCGCGGTGAAGAACGCGCGCGTGGTCGGCGACAAACATCTCAAGCTCTGGGTGACCACCGGCGACCAGGCGCGCAGCTTCGACGCCATCGCATTCAACTTCAAGGGCAGCGACGAAAGCGCGAGGCTGCCGGAAGGCGACGTGCGCCTGGTCTACCGGCTCGACATCAACGAGTACAAGGGCGAGCGCCGGCTGCAGCTGCTGGTCGATCACGTGCTGCCGTGAGCTTCCCTAGCTACATTCTTCGCGAAGGCGATCCTCTGGACGCCAGGGTGCGTGCGCTCATCGCCGAGCTCGATGCCTTCAACTCCGCGCTGTATCCGGCGGAAAGCAATCATTTCGACGCGCCGGAGACCCTGGCGGGCGCGCGCGGCATTTTCCTGGTGGTCGAACAGGAAGGCGAGCTGGTCGGTTGCGGCGCGGCGAAAAACTGCGGTGGCTGGGCTGAGCTCAAGCGCATGTACCTCAAACCCAAGGCGCGCGGGGGCGGTATCGCGCTGGCCATGCTGGTCAAACTGCTCGATTGGGCGCGCGCGGAGAAGTTGCCGCTGGCGCGGCTCGAGACCGGCAATGTGAGCGTGGGCGCGCTCAAGCTGTATCGGCGCGCGGGTTTCAAGGAAATTCCGGCGTTCCCACCTTACAAGGCCGATCCTTTGTCGATATTCATGGAGCGCGCCCTCAGATAGAGCACCGCTCAGGTATAGTTCGCGCCGTATGGAAATCAACATGCTGAAGCGAAAACTCATCGAACTCGAGGAACGTATGTCTTCCTTGAGGGGGTTTCTTTGAGTACGACGAAAAGAAAGAGCGGCTCGAAGAAGTAAGCCGCGAGCTCGAAGACCCCGCAATCTGGAACAAGCCGGAACGCGCCCAGGAACTGGGCAAGGAACGCGCGCGCCTCACGACTGATCTTGCCGACATGGACAAGGCCACGGGCGCTGTCACCAGCGCGAGCGAGCTGCTCGAGCTCGCCGAGAGCGAGAACGACGAGGGAATGGCGGCCGAGATAGAGCGCGACGCCGGCAAGCTCGAAACCGACGTACGCAAGCTCGAGTTCAAGCGAATGTTCCGTGGCGAAATGGATTCGCATAACGCTTTCCTCGACATCCAGGCAGGCGCGGGCGGCACCGAGGCGCAGGACTGGGCGCAGATGTTGTTGCGCATGTACCTGAAATGGGCGGCGGCGCGCGGCTTCGAGGCCGAAGTCATCGACTCCCAGCCCGGCGAAGTCGCCGGCATGAAGAGCGCGACGATCGAGATCAAAGGCGAATATGCCTATGGCTGGCTGCGCACCGAGACCGGCGTGCATCGCCTGGTGCGCAAGTCGCCGTTCGATTCCGGCAATCGGCGCCACACCTCGTTCGCATCGGTGTTCGTGTCCCCCGAAGTCGATGACGACATCAAGGTTGACCTCAATCCGGCCGACATCAAGATGGATGTGTACCGATCGAGCGGTGCGGGCGGTCAGCACGTGAACAAGACCGAGTCGGCGGTGCGACTCACCCATGTCCCCACCGGCCTGGTCGTGGCGTGCCAGAACGAGCGCAGCCAGCACAAGAACCGTGCGACCGCGATGAAGATGCTGAAGGCCAAGCTCTACGAGCTGGAATTCAACAAACGCAACGCCGCGGCAAAAGTTCTGGAAGACTCGAAGTCCGACGTGAGCTGGGGCAACCAGATCCGCTCCTATGTGCTCGACCAGTCGCGCATCAAGGATCTGCGCACCGACGTCGAGATCGGCGACACCAACAAGGTGCTCGACGGTCATCTCGATCCATTCATGGAAGCATCGTTGAAGGCGGGACTGTGAGCGAGTCAGACGAGAACCAGTTGATCGCCGAACGGCGGGCCAAGCTCGCGGCGTTGCGCGAGCAGGCGAAAGCGAAAGGCGTGCCCGCGTTCCCGAACGACTACCGCCGCGACGTGCTCGCGTCGTTGTTGGTCGCGGAGTACGGTGACAAGCCGCCGGAGTGGTTCGACGCGAATCCGGTGCGCCTGCACGTGGCGGGCCGCATGATGTTCCAGCGCATCATGGGCAAGGCCAGCTTCGCGAAGCTGCAGGATCGTACCGGGCAGATCCAGATCTTCCTGCAGCGCGATGTGCTCGGCGAAACCTACGAAGCCTTCAAGAAGTACGACGTCGGCGACATCCTCGCGGCCACGGGCACCTTGTTCAAGACGAAGACCGGTGAGCTGTCGGTGCGCGTCGAGGAGTTGCGCATGCTCACCAAGAGCCTGCGACCGCTGCCCGACAAGTGGCACGGCATGGCCGACGTCGACCTGCGTTACCGCCAGCGCTATGTCGATCTCATCGTCAACGAGCAGGCGCGCAATACCTTCGTGGTGCGCAATCGCATCCTTCGCTATCTGCGCGACTTCCTCGATTCCATGGACTTCCTCGAAGTCGAGACGCCGATGTTGCAGGCGATTCCCGGCGGCGCGGCGGCGCGGCCCTTCAAGACGCATCACAACGCGCTCGACATGGACATGTTCCTGCGCATCGCGCCGGAGCTGTATCTCAAGCGCCTGACGGTGGGCGGCTTCGAGCGCGTGTACGAAATCAACCGCAATTTTCGCAACGAGGGCGTGTCGACCCGCCACAACCCCGAGTTCACCATGCTCGAGCTGTACGTCGCTTACGCCGACTACAACGACCTCATGGCCATGGTGGAGCGCGCCATGCAGGGCATCGCCGACGTGGTGTTCGGCAAGCGGCAGTTCGAATACCAGGGCAGGCCCTACGATCTCGGCAAGCCGTTCGCGCGCATGACGGTGCTCGAGGCCGTGGCGGCGCATGCACCGGGGTTCGATGTGAATCGCGCGCGCGACCTGGACTATCTACGCGGCGCCTGCACTAGCCACGGCATCAAATTCAAGCCGCACGACGGCGCGGGCAAGCTGCAGATCGAGTTGTTCGAGAAGTTCGCCGAGGACACTTTCCTCGATCCGACTTTCGTGCACGCCTATCCCACCGAGGTCAGCCCGCTGTCGCGTGCCAATGACGCGGACCCGTTCCTCACCGATCGCTTCGAGTTCTTCGTCGCGGGGCGCGAGATCGCCAATGGTTTCTCCGAGCTCAACGATGCCGAAGACCAGGCGGCGCGATTCCGCGCGCAGGTGGATCGCAAGGACGCCGGCGACGACGAGGCCATGTACTACGACGCCGACTACATCCGGGCGCTCGAGTACGGTATGCCGCCGACCGCCGGCCTGGGCGTCGGCATCGATCGGCTGGTCATGTTTTTCACCGACGCTCCCTCGATTCGCGACGTGCTGTTGTTCCCGCACATGCGCCCAGAGTCGGAATAGCCAAGTAATGAATGCGCCAATCGGCGTCTTCGATTCCGGCGTCGGTGGACTGACGGTGCTGCGCGCGCTGATCGCGACGCTGCCCGCGGAAGACTTCTTGTATCTCGGGGACACCGCGCGGTTGCCCTATGGAACCAAGAGCGCCGAGACAGTGGCGCGTTATTCGGTACGCGCCGCGGAAGCGCTGGTCAGCCGTGGCATCAAGGCGCTCGTGGTCGCCTGCAACACCGCATCGGCCACCGCGTTGCCGGCACTGCGCGAGCGGTTTCCCGCGCTGCCGGTCATCGGAGTCATCGAGCCTGGCGCCCAGGCAGCTTGCGAAGCTTCCGCCAGCGGGCGTATTGCAGTATTGGCCACCGAAGGCACGGTGAAAGGCGGCGCGTATCAACGTGCCATTCTGGCGTTACGTCCCGGCGCGCACGTGACACAGGTGGCGGCCCAGGTCTTCGTCGCGCTCGCCGAAGAGGGATGGAGCGAAGGTGAAGCGGTGAACGCGGTGGCCGAGCGTTATCTCGCGCATCTCGACGCCCGGGTCGACACCGTCGTCCTCGGCTGCACCCACTTCCCGCTGCTCTTCGGTGCGATCGCAAAGCAGCTCGGGCCAGCGCGCCGCGTGGTGGATTCCGCGGCGACGACCGCGCGCGCCACGCTCGCCGCACTGGCGGCGCGAAGTCTTGGCTCGGGCGGCACGCGTGCCGGCAATGTGCGCCTCATGGCGACCGACAGCCCGGAAAGATTCGCGCGCGTCGGTGCACGATTCCTGGGCTCCTCGATCGCCGAGAAGTCCGTCGAGGCAATCGACCTTTAGCAACTTTGCATAACACGGTTACACTTGTCGCCATGAGAGAAAGATCAGGAGTTGCCCAGGACCGCACCGTCACACCGATGCGTTTCGGTTTTGCGGATACGCTCTCCGGCCAGTTGCACTTCCGTGCCTGCGGCGCCGGACCCGACATCGTGTTGCTGCCGTGGCTGCCGGTCAGTGGCCGCATGTACGAGCACGTGATGCCGCACCTGGCTCGCGCCGGCTTTCGCGCCATCGCCTTCGACGTCGCAGGTTCCGGCCGTTCGCACAAGAATTGCCGCAACTGGACCGTTCAGCAGTACGCGGCCGACGTGCTCGAGGCCTGCGGTTCGCTGCACACCGTGCCGTATACGGTGGTTGGCGGACGCTTCTCCGCGGCTGTGGCGGTGGAGATGTTGTTAGCCTCGCCCACCCAGGTCACCGGTGCGGTGCTCGATGGAGTACCAGGCCTGGCACCCGAGGAATTGCGCAGGATGAATGGGCCGACCACCGGGCTCTCGCCCAATATCAGCGAGGACGGTGCGCATCGCAGTTTCGCCTTCGACGTCAGCCTGCGCACGCTCAAGGACTGGGATCCGTCCTTCGAGCTGACGCCGGACACGCTGCCACAGGTTTACGAATTCATGCGCGACTATCTCGATCTCGGCTACGAGGCCATCGCGGCCGGAGTCGAGGCCGATGCCAGGGGTGGCAAGAACTCGCACGACGTGCTGGCGCGCCTCGGCGAGGTCTCGCAGCGAGTGCTGGTGATGACTTCGGAGGCGGACAGCCTGGCGCCGGCGTACAACCGCGCGCTCGAGCGCGCGCGCAACTCGCGTGGCCACAAATTCGCCGGCAACCACCCGGTGCTCACTCCGGCGCGTGCCGCCGAATACGCGCAGGTCGTCATTTCGTTCGCCCGACGCTAGTTGCGCCGGCAAGCAGCTTCATTCCGGCAGCGAGTAGGGCAACGCCAGCGGTCCTTCCACCTGGATCACCGTCGCGTCGCTCGCCGGTGAGGCGCTGGCGGATCCTTCGCCCGCGCCGTTCGCCGCGAATGGCCCGACCGCCAGGATCTCCCATCTACCCGCAACGGGTGCCGCAGCGCGTATGACCGTCAGGGCGCGGCCGTCGCTGCTGCGCACGGCGTCACCCGCGCTCGGCAGATTGTTTCCAGTGCCGTGCCAGCGTTGCAGGCGCCTCTTCACGCGACCACGGTAGTGTGCGCGCGCGATGACTTCCTGGCCGGTGTAACAGCCTTTGTCGAAGGCGATGGCGCCTAGCAAGTCGAGGTTGAGCATCTGCGCCACGAATGCCTCGCTGGTGGCGGAGTACACCTGGGGTACGCCGGCGGCGATGTCGGCGCGTTTCCAGTCGTCCGCCGACACAAGCTTGTCGGCGAACTCGGCGCTCCGGTCGGCCGGCACCAGCAGCAGCCAGCGGTCGCTCCACGGAAGGCTCGGGATGTCGGTGGCCGATGCGCCTGCCGAAGATCCGACGACCGTCACCGAATGATTCAGGTCTTCGATCGCAACCTTCGCCCGCAGGATGTACTTGCGCAGACGTTGTTCAACTGCGGCGCAGAGCTGCCGTGGCAGCACCGCCAGCACTTCGTCCGGCGCCGTTCGCAACAACGCGAGAATCGCGATGACGCGTCCCTGCGGATTGTGGAGGCCGGCGAGCGTCGAGGCACCCACGCCGAGTTTCTCCACGTCCGCCGAGAGTTGCCCCTGAAGAAAGCGCGCGGCATCCGCGCCGCGAAACGCGAGCACGCCCAATCCGTCCGGCGGGCTCGAGAGATCAACGGCGGCGAGTTCGCTCATCTTTGTTTTTGCAGGGGTTTCATATGGTCGGCAGCGGCCGATTCTGGCAGAATTCGCGCCCGTGCCGAATGTCCCTTCCGACGTAGATTCCCCAAGCGCTTTCGCCGTCGTTGCGGCCGATTCGCCCGCGGAGGCCTTGCCGGCCGCCAGGCCTGCCGCGCCCGCTGAAATCGGCGGCCCGCAGGGACCCGAGCCCACCCGCTTTGGCGATTGGGAAAAGAACGGCCGCTGCGTGGATTTTTAGCCGCCCGCGATGAACCAGCGCCCGCTTTCACCCCACCTCGGCGTGTACAAGTTCATGTACACGATGTCGCTGTCGATCCTGCATCGCGTGACCGGATGCGCCGCTGCGGCCGGTTTCCTGCTGTTCGTGTGGTGGCTGATGGCGCTGGCCTCGGGTCCAGCAGCGTATGCCGCCGCCATGCACGCCCTGAGCTCGCCGGTCGCCAAACTACTGCTGGTGGGTTTCACGTTTTCCTTCGTCTATCACTTCTGCAATGGCATCCGGCACCTGGTGTGGGATACCGGCCGTGGTCTCGAGCGTGTTCACGCGCGACGCAGCGGCGCGCTGGTCGTGGTTGCGTCGCTGGCGCTGACCGCGGTGACGGTCTGGCTTGGATGCCGTGCCTTCGGATTGGCGCCATGAGCCTGCGCTCTCCTTTGTCCAAGGTGCTGGGGCGCGGGTCCGCGGGCGAGGGTGTGGGTCACTGGTGGGTGCAACGAGTCACCGCGGTGGCGTTGTTGCCGCTCACGATCTGGTTCGTGATCTCGCTGCTCGGCCAGTCATTGCAATCCTACGACGCGATGCGCGGCTGGTTCGGCCAGCCCTGGGTGGCGGTGTTGACCATTCTCCTGGTGGTCACGCTCGCGTGGCATGCGAAGCTCGGTGTACAGGTGGTCATCGAAGACTACGTGCACGGCAAGGGTGCGAAGACAGTGCTGTTGCTGTTGTCGGTGTTCATCCACGTGGCTGCCGCGGTCACGGCCGTCTTTGCGATCCTGCGCATGGCGCTTTCCTGAGCTGATCGGCCGTACATGAACGACAAAGACTACGAATTCATCGACCACAGCTACGACGTCGTCGTGGTCGGCGCCGGCGGCGCGGGCCTGCGCGCCACGCTGGGGCTCGCCGAAGCCGGGCTATCTACCGCGTGCATCACCAAGGTGTTCCCGACGCGCAGCCACACGGTGGCGGCGCAGGGCGGTATTTCCGCCGCGCTCGGCAACATGGGTGAGGACGACTGGCGCTTCCACTTCTACGACACCATCAAGGGTTCGGACTGGCTCGGCGACCAGGACGCCATCGAGTTCATGTGCAAGGAGGCGCCGGCCGCGGTCATCGAGCTCGAACATTACGGTGTGCCGTTCTCGCGGACCGCCGATGGCCGCATCTATCAGCGCCCGTTCGGCGGCATGACCACCCACTATGGCGAGGGCACGGCGCATCGGACCTGCGCGGCGGCGGACCGCACCGGCCACGCCATGCTGCACACGCTGTACCAGCAGTCGATCAAGCACAACGCGGAATTCTTCATCGAGTACTTCGCGCTCGATCTCATCATGCAGGACGGCACATGCCGTGGCGTGGTGGCGCTCGATCTGGCCACCGGCAAGCTGCATCGCTATCGCGCGCACACCGTGATCCTCGCCACCGGCGGCTACGGCCGCGCCTATTTCTCCTGCACTTCGGCTCATACCTGCACCGGTGACGGCGGCGGCATGGCATTGCGCGCGGGATTGCCGATGCAGGACATGGAGTTCGTGCAATTCCATCCCACCGGCATCTACGGCTCGGGTTGTCTCATCACCGAAGGCTCGCGCGGCGAGGGCGGTTATCTCACCAATTCCGACGGCGAGCGCTTCATGGAGCGCTATGCGCCGAACGCCAAGGACCTGGCCTCGCGCGACGTGGTCTCGCGCTCGATGACCATTGAGATCCGCGAAGGCCGTGGCGTCGGCAAGGACAAGGATCACATCCATCTGCACCTCGAGCATCTCGGCCCCGAAGTGATCCACGCGCGCCTCCCCGGCATTGCCGAGACGGCGCGCATTTTCGCGGGCGTGGACGTGAACAAGGATCCGATTCCGGTGCTGCCGACGGTGCACTACAACATGGGTGGAATCCCCTGCAACGTGCACGGCGAAGTGGTCACGTTCAAGAACGGCAATCCCGACACAGTGGTACCCGGGCTCATGGCGGTGGGTGAGGCGGCGTGCGTGTCGGTTCATGGCGCGAATCGCCTGGGTTCCAACTCACTGCTCGATCTCGTGGTGTTCGGACGCGAGGCCGGACGACACGCGGCCACGGTCATCAAGCCCGGCCAGTCGCACGCGCCGCTCGCGAAAGACGCCGGTGACTTCGCCGTCTCGCGCCTCGACAGGTTCCGCAACGCGAAGGGTTCGCGCGGCACCGCCGAGATCCGTCTCGAGATGCAGAAGACCATGCAGCGCGATGCCGCGGTATTCCGCACCGGCGATACATTGAAAGAAGGTGTCGCCGCACTTGCAAAGACGCATGCGTCATTCGCCGCAGTGAAACTCGCTGACCGCGGCCTCATCTGGAACACCGATCTCGTCGAGACCATCGAGTTGGACAATCTGCTGGGGCAGGCGACCGCCACGATTGTCTCCGCCGAGAACCGCAAGGAAAGCCGCGGCGCGCACGCGCGTGAAGACTTCAAGGATCGTGACGACGTGAACTGGCAGAAGCACACGCTGTGCTGGGTAGACGATGCCGGCAGGACGCGCATCGAATACCGGCCGGTGCACATGAACACGCTCACGAAAGATGTCGAGCCGATTCCGCCCAAGGCGCGGACGTACTAAAGGATTTTTCGGATGGCCGAATTCACACTCCCCATGAACTCGAAGATCGACAAATCGGCGGGCAAGAAATACCCGGCGCCGGCCGGTGCGAAAAATGTCCGCAAGTTCGTCATCTACCGCTTCGATCCGGACTCGGGCAAGAACCCGCGCATGGACACCTATGAAGTGGACATGGACGCCTGCGGACCGATGGTTCTCGACGCGCTGCTCAAGATCAAGAACGAAGTCGACGCAACGCTCACCTTTCGCCGTTCCTGCCGCGAAGGAATCTGCGGCAGTTGCGCCATGAACATCGGCGGCACCAACACGCTGGCCTGCACCAAGGCCTGCGATGAGGTGAAAGGCGACGTGAAGATCTATCCGCTGCCGCACATGCCGGTGGTCAAGGATCTCGTGCCCGACCTCACCAACTTTTACGCGCAATACGCCGCGGTGAAACCCTGGTTGCAGGCACGCACGCCGGCGCCGCCCGATCGCGAACGGCCGCAGTCGCGCGAAGACCAGGAGAAGATCGACCGCCCGTCGGCCTGCATTCTCTGTGCCTGCTGTTCGACTGCCTGCCCGAGCTACTGGTGGAACAGCGATCGATTCCTGGGGCCCGCGGCGCTGCTCGCCGCTTACCGGTGGATCATCGATTCGCGCGACGAGGCAACCGGCGAGCGGCTCGACGAGCTCGAGGATCCGTTCCGGCTCTATCGCTGCCACACCATCATGAATTGCACCGAGGCCTGCCCGAAGGATCTCAATCCGGCGAAGGCCATCGCCGAGATCAAGAAGATGATGATCGAGCGACAGCATTAATAAGTGATGCCCGAGGCCGAACTCCGTCGCCTCACGTGGCGCTGCCGGCGCGGCATGAAAGAGCTCGATCTCCTTCTGCTGCGGTATTTGCGCGATCGGCATGCCCTTGCTTCAAGCGACGAACGCGCGGCCTTCGTCGAGTTTCTCGAATTGCCCGATCCGGACATCGCAGGCTATCTGCTGGCGGGCGATGTCCCCACCGATCCCCGCCACGCGGCCCTGTGCCGCGTATTGCTCTCGAATTGATCTTCGCCCATCACGCTTCGCCGCCGCGTTGTGGTTGGCATGGCTGACGCTCGTCTGTGGGGTGACGCTGTTCGCCGTTGCGTTGCCATGGCCGGTGCGCCTGGCGATTTGTGTCGCGGTGGCCACTCCAGGAATCCGCAGCGTCAGGTCGTTCGTACTGCTCGAGGGGCGGAACCCGGTGCGGTCCATTGCGTGGTCGCCCGAGGGCGAGTTCGTGATCTGGCTCGGCCACGAAAGCACGCCGCAGGCGGCAGACCTCGGGACGGGATCGTTCCGGTTCGGGTTGCAGCTGTGGGTTTTGCGGTTTGAGACCTCACGCGGGACTCGTCCGGTGTTGATAGCGGGCGGCGTTCAGGACGCCCGGGCCTTCAGGCGCCTGTCCCGGTGCCTCGAGGCGCGTCTGCGGCGGGCTTCCGGACGCGGGTCGCCCCCCACTGTTAACATCCCGCCCAAGGTTTGAAGTGCGTCACGCGCCATTAAAAATCATTCGATTAGACACGTCCCAAAAGGAAACTTTCGGAGGCGTTCAGGGTCTATTCAGCTCACGAGGAGCCGGGGTGCTCCTGTGACGGTTGAAGAGAGTGACCTGGTTCTCGTCAAGCGCGTTCAGCGCGGTGACAAGACGGCGTTCGATCTGCTGGTGCGCAAGTACCAGCACAAAGTGGTGAAGCTGGTATTGCGGTATGTGCGCAACCCGGCGGAAGCGGAAGACATTGCACAGGAAGCCTTCATCAAAGCTTATCGGGCACTCCCGCAGTTTCGTGGCGACAGCGCCTTTTATACGTGGATGTACCGCATCGCTATCAACACCGCCAAGAACAGTCTCGCGTCGCGTGATCGCAGTCCGATCGCGTACGACCTCGACCTGACCGACCCTGAGGAATCGCACAGCGTGCAAACCAAGCTTCAGGACCCCGACACGCCAGAAGGCATGGCCCTCACTGAAGAAATTCGCCTCATCGTGAACTCTGCGATCGAAGCATTGCCTGAAGAACTCAAGACGGCCATCGTGCTGCGCGAGCTCGACGGGTTGAGCTACGAGGAAATCGCGGCAGCCATGGAATGCCCCGTCGGCACGGTTCGTTCACGAATTTTTCGAGCACGCGAGGCCATTGATAAGCGCCTGCGTGAAGTTTTTGAAGGCGGCCTGGGCCGCACCGAGGAAATGGTATGAACGAGGAACGCGACAGCCAGCTGTCGGCGATGTTCGATGGCGAGCTACCGGGAGTCGAATGCGAGTTGCTCGCACGCCGACTCACTCGCGACGAAGTATTGCGCGCCCAGTGGTCACGTTTTTCCATGATCGGTGCCGCACTGCGCGGCGAGCGGGGCGTCGCCCTGCATGATCGTGTCGCCTGGCGCGTGCAGTCGCTGGTTGCCCAGGAATTGTCTTACGGAGATGGCTCGGGCGATTCGGCTGTCACGGCAACGCGCACTGCGGCGCTCGTTCCCGCGGGTTCAGCAAGTGTTTCCGCCGGTTCGCGCTGGCTGCGTTTCGCCCGCCCGGTTGCCGGAGCCAGCATCGCCGCTGGTGTCGCTGCCTTGTCCATTTTCTGGCTGCGTACCCAGGATGACCCGCAGCAGCTGCAGGCCACCAATCCCGTACCTGCGTCCATCGTGCTCGAGCCGGACACCACCGGTACCACCTTGGCGTTGAACACCGCCCCGGCCGCCGAGCGTCGTGTATCCAACGGCGAACCCGATCGCTATGTCACGCCCGCGCCGACCTCGTCGTCCAGCATCGTGCCCCCGGCGCGGCTCGCGAATTACGTGGTCGCGCACAGCGAATACTCCGGCCCCCTGTCGCGCCGCATGGCGTTGCTCGGGCTGGTGGCCACCGATCCTTCCGATCTGGCGACAGCGGCCGATCAGTCGGCCGAACAGGCTGCCGCCGCAGGAGCCCCCGATGCGCCGTGAGCAGGGCCGCCCGGCCCACAAGCTCTCGTCTCAAGGGGCGCGCGTCGCGGCATTCACGCTGTTGTTAGGCGCGGGCGTCGCGTTCGGCGCCGAGCCCAAGGAATGGCTGGAGCGCATGAATCACGCGCTCACCACCCGAAACTACGTGGGCGTGTTCACGCACGTGCACGGCGGACGCGTCGAGACCTTGCGCATCATTCACCGCGTTCGTGGCCGCGATGTCTCCGAGCGCCTGCTGTCGCTCGACGGTTCCGGCCGTGAGTTCATTCGCGAAGGCAGCGAGCTCACCTGCTATTTCCCCGACAAGCGCACGGTGCTGGTTGAGCGTCGCGCTCCCGACGGCCCGCTGCTTGGGGCGTTGCCGTCCATAGACAATGGTGATTCGCTGGTTTACGAAATCCGCGGCGGCGAACGCCAGCGGCTGCTCGGGCGCACGACGCGCGTAGTCGCGCTGCATCCGCGCGACGAATATCGCTACGGCTACCGCCTGTGGATCGACGAAGAGACGTCCATGCCGCTCAAGACGCAGCTTTGCGATCAGTCCGGCGAAGTCATCGAACAGATCGTGTTCTCCAACATCGACCTGCCCGAGCGAATTCCCGACTCCATGTTCAAGCCGCAGATCGATGCTTCCAACTACCGCTGGTTCCGCGCCGAGCGCGAGGTCGCCAGCAACACGGCTCCGGCGTTGTGGGAAGCCATGCGATTGCCGCCGGGTTTCCGCATGGCCACTCAGTCAGCGCAGGCCATGCCGGGCTCGAGCGGACCGGTCGCGCACCTGGTGTTCACCGACGGAATTGCCTCGGTATCGGTGTTCGTCGAGCCGCGCAAGCCCGACAGCAAACCGGCGGAAGGCCCGGCGCGCGTGGGTTCTTCGTCGGCGTTTTCGACCGTGGTCGATGGCCATCAGGTAACCGCGGTCGGCGAAGTACCGCCGACAACCGTGGAGCTCATCGCCAAGCAGGTGAAGGCATCCAAGGCCGGAGCAGCCAGTGAAGGGCCGGTCTCTCAAGGACCCGTCTCCCAAGGACTAGGGCTGGCGCCACAGCGCAAATGATCCCGCAGTGATAAGCAAAGGTCTCGTGGTCCTGAGCCGCGAGGGCTGCGGGCTCTGCGAGGAGATGCTGCACGCGCTCGCTGAGCTCGAACGCGAACAATCCCTACCTCCGGTCGCGGTGATCGATGTCGACTCCCACGCCGAGCTCGCGCGGCAGTTCGGGCTCAAGGTCCCGGTCTTGCTGCTCGATGGCAGCGTTATTTGCCATTACACGCTGAATTCCAAAGAACTTTTACGGCTCGTCGGGCGGCCTGAGGCTATAATCCCGCGCTGATTTTTGCCGGCGCCAGGGATTGAGCATTCCGCTTATCCCTCACGGCGGCAGGCCGACCTCTCCTGATGGAACGCATACGCAATTTTTCGATCATCGCGCACGTCGATCACGGTAAATCCACGCTCGCCGACCGCTTCATCCAGATCTGCGGCGGGCTCGAAGCCCGCGAAATGCAGGACCAGGTGCTCGATTCGCTCGAGCTCGAACGCGAACGCGGCATCACCATCAAGGCCCAGGCGGTCACTCTTTATTACACGTCCAAAAAGGACGGCGAGCGCTACCAGCTCAATCTCATCGACACGCCGGGCCACGTGGATTTTTCTTATGAGGTTTCGCGTTCGCTTGCCGCCTGCGACGGCGCGCTGCTGGTGGTCGA
The DNA here is from genome assembly GCA_035995425.1 of Steroidobacteraceae bacterium. Classification (GTDB taxonomy): domain Bacteria; phylum Pseudomonadota; class Gammaproteobacteria; order Steroidobacterales; family Steroidobacteraceae; genus CADEED01. The sequence continues at coordinate 18,519 of DASYKM010000126.1, read as the reverse complement.
CGCGTCCCAGGGCGTGGAAGCGCAGAGCGTCGCCAACTGCTACACCGCCACCGAGCTCGGGCTCGAAGTGGTGCCGGTCATCAACAAGATCGATCTGCCTTCGGCCGACCCGATCCGCGTCATCAAGGAAATCGAAGAGATCATCGGCATCCCGGCCGCCGACGCCTTGAAAGTGTCGGCGAAGACCGGCGAGGGCGTCGAAGAGCTGCTCGAAAGACTCATTGAACGCATCCCGCAACCGAAGGGCGATCCGGCGGCGCCGCTGCAGGCGTTGATCGTCGACTCGTGGTTCGACAACTACGTCGGCGTGGTCACGCTGGTGCGCATCTTCAACGGTACCTTGAAGGTCGGCGAAAAAATCCGCGTGATGTCCACGGGCCGCGCGCACCAGGTCGACAAGCTCGGCCGCTTCACGCCGAAGTCGGTCCCGGCCAACGAGCTCGGGCCCGGCGACGTGGGCTTCGTCATCGCCGGCATCAAGGAAATCGATGGTGCGCCGGTGGGCGACACCATCACGCTCGAGTACAAGCAGGCCACCGAGCCGCTGCCGGGCTTCAAGCAGGTCCAGCCGCGCGTGTTCGCCGGCATGTTCCCGATCGTCTCGGACGACTACGACAAGTTTCGCGACGCACTGTCGAAGCTGCGGCTCAATGATTCCGCGCTGCACTACGAGCCGGAAGTGTCGGGCGCGCTCGGCTTCGGTTTCCGCGTCGGATTCCTCGGGCTGCTGCACATGGACATCGTCCAGGAACGGCTCGAACGCGAATATCAGATCGAGTTGATAACGTCGGCGCCGACCGTCATCTACGAAGTGAAGACCACCGACGGCGAAGTCCGGTTCGTCGACAACCCGACCAAACTACCGCCCGCCGACCGCATCGACGAGCTGCGCGAACCCATCATCATCGCCAACATCCTCGTGCCGCCCGATCACGTCGGCGGCGTGCTCAAGCTCTGCAACGAGAAACGCGGCCGGCAGAAGAAGATGCTGTACCTCGGCAACCAGGTCTCGTTGCAATACGAAATGCCGCTCGCCGAGGTGGTGCTCGACTTCTTCGACCGCCTCAAGTCGACCAGCCGCGGCTACGCTTCGTTCGACTACGATTTCAGCCATTTCGAAGAAGCGCCGCTGGTCAAACTCGACATCCTCATCAATGACGACAAGATCGATGCGCTGGCGCTCATCGTCCACAAGGACAGCGCCTACGAGCGCGGCCGGCAGCTCGTGGACAAGATGCAGGAGCTCATTCCGCGGCAGATGTTCGAGGTCGCCGTGCAGGCCGCCATCGGCAGCCATATCATCGCGCGTGCCACGGTGAAGGCGCTGCGCAAGAACGTGCTGGCGAAATGTTACGGTGGCGACATCTCGCGCAAGAAAAAGCTGCTCGAGAAGCAGAAAGAGGGCAAGAAGCGCATGAAGAACATCGGCCAGGTGGAGATCCCGCAAGAGGCGTTTCTCGCCGTGCTCAAGGTCGGAAAGAAGTAGCCGCCATGAAACTGGACTCCGTGCAACCCTTGATTACCCTGCTGGCGTTTCTTGCCCTGCCGGTCGTGCTGGTCGCCGCTTACGACAAGTGGGTGCTCGCGCCGAAACGTCCGCGTTCGCCTGAAGGCGAGGTCGCGCCCGGCCCTGGCTACACGCGCGTCGCGAATTTCCTGTTGCCGTTCGCCCTCCTCGCGGTGGTGGCGAAGGTCGGTGTCGCGCTCGTGTTCGGCTGGGTCAAGGACCTCGCCGTACCGCTCAGCCTGTTCGCCGCGCCGATTGCCATCTGGTGCGCGATCGACAGCTGGTTGTTAGCGCCCCGGCGCAAGATCGCCGCCGGCTCGCTCGATGCCCCCGACCCGCCGCTGTTGCGCGCAATGTACACAGTGCTGCCGGTGTTCGTGCTGGCGCCGATCGTGCGCATGATCAGCGCGGAGACGCTCGATTTCAGCCTGGTGCTGCTGTTGTTGTCGGTGGTCACCGGCCTGGTCTGGCTGGTCGATCATTTGGTGTTCCGCAAGCGGCGCGAGCAGGCGGCGGCCAACGCGAAGCCGGTCCCGCTGGTGCTGCCGGAGCCCGGTACCGTCGACTATGCGCGCAGTTTCTTTCCGGTGGCGTTCATCGTGCTCATCGTGCGTGCGTTCATTTTCGAGCCATTCCGTATCCCGTCCGATTCGATGATGCCCACGCTGCTCGACGGCGATTTCATCGTCGTCAACAAGTTCGCCTACGGTTTGCGCTGGCCGGTTATCAACGAGAAGTTCCTGGACACCGGCACCCCGCAACGCGGCGACGTGGTGGTGTTCCGCTATCCGCCGACGCCGAGCATCAACTACATCAAGCGGCTCGTGGGATTGCCGGGCGATCGCATCGAAGTTCACAACGACCACCTGGTGGTGAACGGCCAGACCATCGCGCTGGAAGAGAAGGGCAACTACACCGATGGTTGTTACCTGAACTTCAAGCTGCAAACGGAAACCCTGGGCGAACATACCCACCAGGTGCTGTCGTGCCAGTCGCCAACCGGGTGGGTCGCCGCGGGCGAATTGCTCGCCGCAAGTCCGCCGCACACCTTTCCCGCCTGCGATCGCAAGAAGATCCGCGAGTCTTCGGCGAGGGGGATGCTGTGCGAGGAATCCGCGGCCAACGGCCTGCGTGATTCGAACGACTACGTCTTCCAGGGCGTCGTGCCCGCCGGCCACTACGTCATGATCGGCGACAACCGCGACAACAGCGGCGACAGCCGCGCCTGGGGCTTGGTGCCGGACGCGAATGTGGTCGGCAAAGCGACGCGAATCTGGTTCAATTTCGACCTGCAGCGTGGAAGCGTGGTCAACTGGAGTCGTATCGGCAATGGCATTCAATGAACGTCGTTCGGGAGGACATATGCGTAAACAACGTGGTGTGACGATGATCGGCTGGGTTTTCCTGCTGGTTCCGGTAGCCCTGGTGCTGTACGCAGGCATACGCGTCGGTCCTGAATACCTGAACTACTACAAAGTCGTCACCGCTCTGAAAGAAACGGCGACACAGCTCAAGAGCGATGAGGCCCTGACCCAGGCGACCATTCGTACCGCGGTCGAGCGCCGTTTCGACACCGGTTACGTCGACGAGCCGAACGCCAACGATCTGATCATCGGGAAGGATGAATCGGGCGGCTGGACGGTCACAGCCGACTATGAAAAGGCGGTGCCGATGTTCGGCAACCTGCACCTGCTCATGGTCTTCAAGACGACGGTGCCCATCCACTGAATGCGGATGCGCTCATGGTGACCCCGTCCAGTCAGGCGGATACCCTCGCCACGCGGCTGGGATACTCGCCGCGTGACCGCGATTTGTTAGTCGTCGCGCTCACGCATCGAAGCGCGGAAGGCCCTAACAACGAACGGCTCGAGTTCCTCGGAGATTCGGTGCTCAACCTACTGCTCTCCGAGAGGCTGTACCGCGAATTTCCCACCGCTTCCGAGGGTGACCTGTCGCGCCTGCGCGCGCGACTGGTGAGCGAAGAGCCGTTGGCCGAAATTGCGCAATCCATGCGGCTCGGTGAAATGTTGTCGCTCGGTTCGGGCGAGCTCAAGACGGGCGGATTCCGCCGGCATTCCATACTTGCCGACGCCTTCGAGGCGCTGTGCGGCGCGTTGTATCTGGATGGCGGCCTGGAGGCCGTGCGCGCGACGATCGGTCCGATGTTCGAAGCGCGCATCGCGGCTCTGCCGGAGCCATCCACGCTCAAGGACGCGAAGACCCGCTTGCAGGAACATCTGCAGGCCAACGGCCGGGCGCTGCCGCTGTATACCGTGAAGCACACCAGCGGTGAGCCGCACGCGCAGACCTTCCTGGTTTCCTGTTCGGTGCTGTCCGCGTCGATCGAGACCGAGGGCGAAGGCCCGAGCCGCCGCCGCGCCGAGCAGGTCGCCGCCCAGGCCGCGCTGGCGGCGCTGGGGTTGCATGTCTGAACCGGATACATCTGGAGCGGCTACATTCCGCGCGGGTTTCGCCGCGCTCGTCGGTCGTCCGAACGTCGGCAAATCGACGCTGCTCAACGCGCTCATGGGCGAAAAGCTTTCCATCGTCACTTCACGCCCGCAGACCACGCGTCACCGCGTGCTCGGAGTGCTCAATCGGCCGGGTGTGCAGCTCGCTTTCGTGGATACGCCAGGGCTGCACCTTGGCGAGAAACGCGCGCTCAATCGCGCCATGAACCGCACCGCGGCCGCCGCTCTCGCCGACGCGAACCTGGTCGTGTTCGTGGTCGAGGCGCTGCGCTTCTACGACGAAGACGAGGCCGTGCTGCAACGAATCCGCGACTCGGGTCGTGAGTCGATCGCGGTGATCAACAAGGTCGACAATGTGTACCCGAAGGATCAGCTTCTGCCTTTCGTGGCGAAGCTTGCCGGCATGCATGGATTCCTCGACGTGGTGCCCGTGTCGGCGGAGAAGGGCGTCAATCTCGATCGCCTCATCGACGTGATCGCGGCGCGGCTGCCGCTGTCGGCCGAGTTGTTTCCGCCCGACCAGCGCACCGACCGCGGCATCGACTTCCAGATTTCCGAGACCATCCGCGAGAAGCTCACCATGGAGCTCGTGGAAGAGTTGCCTTACGGCATCGCGGTCGAGATCGAAAAGAAAAGCGAAGAAGACGGACAGCTGGTCATCGACGCCGTGATCTGGGTGGATCGCGCCGGCCAGAAGCCCATCGTCATCGGCGCCAAGGGTTCGCGGCTCAAGCGCATTGGCCAGAAGGCGCGCGAAGAGCTCAACGCGCGGCTCGGCAAACGACTGCACCTCAATCTATGGGTCAAGGTGCGCGAGGATTGGGCCGACGATGCGCGGGCACTGGCGCAGCTCGGCATGGAGTAGGGATCGCCGATGCAACCGCGCGAACGCATCGCTCTCGAACCGGCCTTCGTGTTGCATCATCGCGAGTATCGCGATACCAGCCGCATTCTCGATGTGTTCACCGCGCGCCACGGCCGGCTGACTTTGTTTGCGCGCGGCGCGCGCGGGCCGAAATCCAGGTATGCCTCGCTGCTGATGCCGTTCCGCGCGCTGCTGGTGTCCTGGTCCGGGCGCGGCGATGCCGCGCAATTGTCGGCGGCGGAAGCCCATGGCGAAGCGCTGCCGCTGCCGCCGCGCCAGGTGCTCTCCGGCTTCTATCTCAATGAGCTGATCATCAACCTCACCACGCGCCACGATCCGCAACCCGGACTGTTCGACGACTACGCGCAAACCCTGCGCCGACTGTGTGTCGACGCCGCGCCCGAGCCCGCCTTGCGCGTATTCGAGAAGCGGTTGCTGACCTCGCTCGGTTACGGCCTCGAGTTCGAGGTCGACGCACAGGGCTTCTATCAATTCCGCCCCGCGGAAGGCCTGTCCGAAGTGCGTGAGAGCGCGTCGGACTCGTACTCGGGCCGCTGCCTGCTGGCGTTGCAGCAGGAGCAGCTGGTCGACCGCGAGACGCTCGACGTGGCGCGGCGCGTCCTGCGCCAGGCGCTGGACCATTGCCTGGATGGCCGCGAGCTTCGAACCCGCACCGTGGCGCGGTCGATGCAGCGCAGAGGTAATGCATGACTCTTTCCATTGAGCTCGGCATCAACATCGATCACGTCGCCACCGTGCGCCAGGCGCGCCACGTGTCGTACCCGGATCCGGTTCATGCCGCATTGCTCGCCGAACAGGCGGGCGCTGACAACATCACGCTGCATCTGCGCGAGGATCGCCGCCACATCCAGGATCGCGACGTGCATGCGCTGCGGCCGCTGTTGCAGACGCGCATGAATCTGGAGATGGGGCTCACCGACGAGATGGTGGGGATCGCGCTCGGCGTGCGTCCGCACGATTGCTGCCTGGTGCCCGAGAATCGCGCCGAGATCACCACCGAAGGCGGACTCGACGTCGCCGCCGACGTCGAACGCGTGGCCGCCGGCGTGCGCAGACTTGCGGCGGCCGGCATCCGTGTCGCGCTGTTCATCGCGCCGGATATCGCGCAGATCGAAGCCGCCAAACGCTCGGGGGCCCAGGTGGTCGAGCTGCATACCGGCACGTATGCCGAGCACACCGGATCCGCCCAGGCGCGCGAGCTCGAACGGCTGGCCACCGCGGCCAAGCGCGCCGCCAATCTCGGCCTCGAAGTACACGCCGGCCATGGCCTCACCTACAACAATGTGGCCCCGGTGGCGGCGATCGCCGAAATCGTCGAGCTCAACATCGGCCATTGCATCATCGCGCGCGCCATCTTCAGCGGCCTGGAGGCCGCGGTGCGCGAGATGAAGACCTTGATGCAGGCGGCGCGCCGATGATCTTCGGCATCGGCGTCGACGTCCTCGAAGCGGCGCGCATCACGAAAGTGCTGGCGAGATTCGGCGATCACTTCATCGACCGGTTGCTCATGCCAGCCGAGCGCGCCCAGCTCGGCAAAACGAAGCGAACCGAGCGTTTTCTCGCCATGCGTTTCGCGGCCAAGGAGGCCATCGTCAAGGCCATGGGCACGGGATTCGCGCATGGAATCTGGATTCGCGATGTGGGCATCGTGCAGAACGCCTGGGGCAAGCCCGAAGTCGCCTATTCGCCGCGCGGCGAGAAAGTGCGCCGAAAGCTCGGCATCGGTGGCGGGCACGTGACGCTCACCGACGAAGCAGGCCTCATCGTCGCCGTGGCGGTGCTCGAAACCGCGCCAAAAAGAAAACGAAAGGCGAAACGCCTGACAAAGGCCCGCAGGCGATGAATACCCTGGTGTTCGACATCGAGACCGTGCCGGACGTGGAGTTCGGCCGCAGGCTTTTCGGCATCGAGGGACTCTCCGACGACGAAGTCGGCAAGGCCATGCAGGCGCGCGCCCGCCAGGAATCGGGCAGTGATTTCCTGCCGCATGAACAACACCGCATCGTGGCCATCTCCTGCGCCTTTCGTTCGCGCGAGGGTTTTCGGGTCTGGAGCCTGGGGGACGAGAGCGCATCCGAACGCGAGCTGGTGGAGCGCTTCTTCGACGGCATCGACAAATTCACGCCGGAGCTGGTGAGCTGGAACGGCGGCGGATTCGATCTGCCGGTGCTGCACTATCGGGCGCTGCGATTCAAGGTGCAGGCGCCGCGTTACTGGGAAACCGGTGACGAAGACAACGTGTTTCGCTACAACAACTATCTCGGGCGATTCCACTGGCGTCACATCGACGTCATGGACGTGCTCTCGGGCTACCAGGCCCGTGCCCGCGCCTCGCTGTCGGACACCGCGGTGTTGTTAGGCTTTCCAGGCAAGCTCGGGTTTGACGGTTCCCAGGTGTGGGATGCGTATCGTGCAGGCGAGCTGCCGCGCATTCGCCACTACTGCGAAACCGACGTCATCAACACCTGGCTCATATTCCTGCGCTTCCAGCACATGCGCGGACGGCTGACCGACGCCGGGCTCACCGAAGAGCTCACGCGCACGCGCGCGTGGCTCACCGAGGCCAAACAACCGCACTTCGACGAGTTCCTGGCGGCCTGGAACCCCGAGACGTGAGCAAGCCCGCGCGCGCGGCGCAGGCCGCCGTCGAGACCGGCGTGGTCGTCGATCTCACGCATGAAGGCGAAGGCGTGGTGCGCGGCGGAAAAACGGTATTCATCGCCGGCGCGCTGCCTGGCGAGCGGGTCAGTTTCCGGCGTCGCAGTTTCCACAAGAGCCACGACGAAGCCGAGCTCCTCGAAGTGCACGAGGTTTCGCCGGCGCGCGTCACGCCCAAGTGCGCGCACTTCGGCGTGTGCGGCGGCTGCGCGCTGCAGCACCTCGACCCGGCGGCGCAGATCGAGGCCAAGCAGAAGGAACTCGCGGACAACCTGGAGCGCATCGGCAATGTTCAGCCCGCCGAATGGCTGCCACCCTTGTTAGGCCCGCACTGGAACTATCGGCGGCGCGCGCGGTTGTCCTCGCGCTACGTCGACAAGAAAGGCAGGAGCCTGGTCGGGTTCCGCGAGAAGCAGGGCAAGTACGTCGCGGACGTGCAGCGTTGCGAGGTGCTGGGAGAGCCCGTGGCCTCGCTGGTCGGCGCGCTCGCCGACCTCCTGACCGGCATGGCGCGCCGCGCCAGCATTCCGCAGATCGAAGTCGCCTTGTCCGATGGTGAGCGCGTGCTGGTCTTCCGCGTGCTCGATCCGCTGCCTGAAGCTGACCTCGAAGCGCTGCGCGCGTTCGAGAAGGCGCACGGCCTCCGCATCCTGCTGCAGCCGGGCGGTCTCCACACCATCGCGCCGCTGACGCCCGGTCCGATCGATCTTCACTACCGGCTGGAGGAGTTCGACGTGAAGCTCGACTTCGGTCCCAGCGACTTCGTGCAGGTCAACGCCGCCATCAACGCCGGCATGGTCGCCCGGGCCATCGAACTACTGGAGGTGGGCCCCGCCGACCGGGTGCTCGACCTGTACTGCGGCCTCGGCAATTTCACCTTGCCCCTTGCCCGGCGCGCCCGCGCGGTAGTTGGCGTGGAAGGAGAGGCAGGTCTCATTACCCGGGCACGCGCCAATGCGCAGCTCAATGGCATTGCCAACGCCGAATTCGTCGTCGCGAACCTGTCGGTCGCGCCCGACATCACCATCCCGTGGATGCGCGGGGGGTTCGACCAGGTGCTGTTAGACCCGCCGCGCGTCGGGGCGCGCGAGGTTTTGAGTGCCGTGGCACATCTCGCCCCGCGCAGGGTGGTGTATATCTCATGCCATACAGGATCCCTGGCGCGCGACCTGGGCGTCCTGACCCACGAGCTGGGCTTCCGCTTACGCGCGGCCGGGGTACTTGATATGTTCCCGCACACCACGCACGTGGAATCGATAGCAGTACTGGACAGGAACTGAAGTTGTGACGCTGGGCCCACTGATGGTCGACGTGGCCGGTCTCGAGCTGACGCCCGAGGATCGCGAGGTCCTGCGCCATCCGCTCGTGGGCAGCGTGATCCTCTTCACGCGCAACTACGAAAGTGCGGAACAGTTGAGCCGCCTCGTCGCGGACATTCACGCGGTGCGCCAGCCCGCGCTCATCGTCGCCGTCGACCAGGAGGGCGGGCGCGTGCAGCGTTTCCGTCCCGGCTTCTCGGCGCTGCCGCCGCCGCGGCGTATCGGTCACGAATTCGATCTCGATGCCAAACACGGACTCACGCTCGCCCGTTCCATGGGTTGGCTCATGGCCGCCGAGCTGCGCGCCCACGGCGTCGACCTGTCGTTCGCGCCGTGCGTGGATCTCGACTATGGCGTGAGCGAGGTCATCGGCGATCGCGCGTTTCACGCCAGGCCCGAGGTCGTGGCGCAGCTCGCGCTTGCGTACATGTCCGGCATGAAGGATGCCGGCATGGCCGCCACCGCCAAACATTTTCCCGGTCACGGCGCCGTGGTCGCCGACTCGCACCAGTCGCTGCCGGTAGATAGACGCCCGTGGGGCGAGCTGGGCAACGACGTGCAGCCATATCGGCGCCTGATCGCCAACGGCCTGCCGGGCGTCATGGTCGCGCACGTGCTGTTTCCCGCGGTCGATCCCGCGCCCGCGAGCCTGTCGCGCCGGTGGATACAGAATGCGCTGCGTGAAGAGCTGCGATTCGAAGGCGCGGTGTTCACCGATGACCTGTCCATGGGCGGCGCCGCTGAATTCGGCGACATCGTCGCGCGTGCAACCGCCGCGCTCGACGCCGGCTGCGACGTGCTGCCGGTGTGCAACAACCGCGCGAGCGTCGCCAAACTGCTCGACGAATTGGAGTTCGAAGTCGAACCGACGGCGCACCTTCGCCTGGTACGCATGCGCGGTCGCGCGGCGCCCGAGCGGGACGCGTTGTTCGCCGGCGATGCGTGGCGCGCGAGCCAGGACCTGCTGGCCCGCTCGACGGCGGCGCCGAAGCTCAAATTGACGGCGGGCAACGCATGAACGGCTTCCAGGGGGAATTCCTGCGTGGCGCGCTCGATGTGTCGCCCGACGGCGTGGTCATCTGCGAGGCCACGGGCGATCGGCTGGTGGTGTACGCCAACACCGCGTTCTGCCGGCTCACCGGCTATGACACCGCGGACCTGTTGGGCAAGAACCTGCGCCTGTTGCAGGGCGAGGATCGCGACCAGCAGGAGCTCGATTCGCTGCGCGAAGCGTTGCGCCACAACGAACCGGTACGCGTGCTGGTGCGCAACCTGCGCAAGGACGGCACGGTGTTCGTCAACGACATGCAGATCTATCCGCTGCGCAACGGCGAGGGCAAGGCCACGCATCTCATCGGGTTTCACCGGGAAGGCGGCACGCGCGTGCGCACCGGCGACACCGGCATCCGCGGCCTGCCCAACTGGGTGCGCGAAGACCGGCTCACCGGCCTCGCGTCGCGTTATTACTTCGAAGACGTGCTCAAGCGCGACTTCCTGCTGGCGCAGCGCGACAAGACCGACATCGCACTGCTGCTGTTCGACATCGACCAGTTAGGCCCGTACAACGAGGTCTTCGAGCGCGCCGGCGGCGATGCCGTGGTCAAGCGCGTGGCGCGCGCCATCGCCGGTTCGTTCCGCCGCGGCACCGACATCGTCGGCCGCTGGGAAGGCGCCAGCGTCATCGTCCTGATGCACGGAACCACCGCCGACCACGTGATCCAGCACGCCACCACCGTCGCGCATCGCGTGCGCGAACAGCAGATTCATCATCCGCGTTCGACGCAGAAATATGTGACCGTGAGTGGCGGCGTCGCCATCCATACCGTGCGGCCCGAAGACTCCGCCGAAAGATTCCTCAAGGCGGCCGAGATGGCGGTGGCGCGGGCGAAGGAGCAGGGGCGCAATCGCATCATCGTCGCGGAAGAAGCGGACTTCAGGTAAGAGGAAGAGAAAAAGGGGACATTCCTATTTTTCCAGCCGGCGCGGCAATGTCATGCGCGCCTTGGAAGAAAAATAGGAATGTCCCCTTTTTCTCTTCTTCTTATCTCCCGCCCGTGGCCCGATTCGCCGGTGTCACCAGCGCTATGACCCCGAACGCCGGATGATCGAAGTAGCTCAGCTTGTCGACTTTGACGCGTTGCGACTCGATCATATTGAACACGGTGCCCGGCGCGGCGGCGAGGCCGTCGGGAGGATTCGAGGTCTGGTAGTTGAGCGCCATGCCGAGATGCAGGAGGTCGCCGCTCTCGAGATAGATGCTGCCGCTCAGGCCCGGCACGGCGCCCGCCAGCTTCGCCACCGTGAAGCCGGCGCGCGAACCCCAGGAGCTCGCGGTCTGCTGCCAGGCGAAATGCGCGATGGGCTGATAGTTAGACGTGTTCTGCAGCTTCTGGGCGACGTCGTTGAGCTGGAACTGCGGCGCGGCGATCGACTGCACGAACTTGCCGATCACCGGTGCGTCGGGTTTCTCGGGGCCGCGCGCCACCGGTTTCACGCTCCAGTCCTCGGGCCCGCCCAGGCCGCTCATGTTGCGGAACACGATGACTTCGATGTTGTAGACGCGCTGACTGGGTGCGGTCTGCGCCTCGGCGGATGGCGGCGCGGCACCGACAGCCGCCAGCGCGAGCAGCAGGGCGGCAGCCAGGGAACGCAGTCGTGAGCGGCCGTGGTTCGTCATGGGCATGAAGTATATCGGGTCGCCTGCCGGCTAATGGTTTGGCCGTTTCGGATCGGGTTGTTTCCGAGCCGCGTCCTTTGATACCACCGGTGTGCCCTTGAGCTGGTTCAGGAACACTTCCGCGAACTCGAAGCGCTCTGCTTCGTCGGTCTCAACCGATATGCGGAGCTTGAGGGCGCCCTCCAGCCGGTAGTCGCGGTCGGGGTGCTGCACCAGCCGTATGACCGCGCGAGGATCGACCTGGTTCTGTTCCTCGAACAGGGCATAGCCGCCCTGGGGTCCAAGATCGAGTCGGCGGATTCCGATGGCACGCGCGGCGAGTTTGAGTCTTGCCACGCGCAGCAGATTCATGGCGGGCGGCGGCAACGGTCCGAACCGGTCGACGATTTCCTCGGTGAGCAGGTCGATCGCCGGATTGTCGGGCGCGGCGGCCAGGCGCTTGTACACGCCCAGGCGCACCGGCACGTCCGCGACATAGCTCTCGGGCAGCAGCGCGGGCAGGCGCAGCTCCACCTCGGCGGTGGCGGCCAACGGCCGATCGAGGTTGGGCTCACGGCCTTCCTTCATGGCCTTGACGGCCTGCTCGAGCAGGTCGAGGTACAGAGTGAGGCCGATCTCGGTGAGCTCGCCGCTCTGCGACTCGCCTAACAACTCGCCGGCACCGCGGATCTCCAGGTCGTGCGTGGCGAGCACGAAGCCGGCGCCCAGCTCCTCGAGCGATTCGATCGCCTCGAGGCGCTTCACCGCATCGAGCGACAGCGCCTTGCGTGGCGGTGTCAGCAGGTAGGCGTAGGCGCGGTGATGCGAACGGCCGACGCGGCCGCGCAGCTGGTGCAGCTGCGCAAGGCCGAGCTTGTCGGCCCGGTCGATCATGATGGTGTTCGCGGTCGGCACGTCGATGCCGCTTTCGATGATGGTCGTGCACACCAGCATGTTGAAGCGCCGGTGATAGAAATCGACCATGAGCTGCTCGAGGTCGCGCTCGCGCATCTGGCCGTGGCCGACACGTACCTCGGCTTCGGGAATCAGCTTGGCGAGTTCCTGCGCGGTTTTCTCGATGCTCTCGACCACGTTGTGCACGAAGTACACCTGGCCGCCGCGACGGAATTCGCGCAGCGCGGCTTCACGCAAGGTCGGCGCGTGCCACTCGGTCACGAAAGTCTTGATGGCGAGCCGCTCGGCCGGCGGAGTCGTGATCAGCGACAGGTCGCGCAAGCCGCCCAGCGCCATGTTCAGCGTCCGTGGAATCGGCGTGGCGGTGAGCGTGAGCACGTGCACCTCGGCGCGCAGCGTCTTCAGCTTCTCCTTGTCGCGCACGCCGAAGCGATGTTCCTCGTCGACGATGACCAGCCCAAGATCCTTGAAGCGCACGTTGGCATGCAGCAGCCGATGCGTGGCGATCACGATGTCCACGGTGCCGCGTTCGATGCCCTCGAGCACCGCGTTCGACTCCTTGCCGGTGCGGAAACGCGACAGCGATTCGATGCGGATCGGCCAATCGGCGAAGCGATCGCGGAAGTTGTTGGTGTGCTGTTCGGCGAGCAGCGTCGTGGGTACCAGCACCGCCACCTGCTTGCCGGCCTGGGCGGCGACGAACGCCGCGCGCATCGCGACTTCCGTCTTGCCGAAGCCCACGTCGCCGCAGACCACGCGATCCATCGGCTTCTCGCTCGCCAGGTCCTGCAGCACCTGGCGAATGGCTTCGGCCTGGTCGGCGGTCTCTTCGAAAGGGAAGCTGCTGGCGAACGCCTGGTATTCCACTTCGCGCTGCGGCAGCGCCGGCCCGCGCTTCGCCTGGCGTTGCGCGTACAGGTCTAACAACTCCGCCGCGACGTCGCGAATCTTATCGGCGGCACGTTTGCGCGCCTTGGCCCACTGGTCGGTGCCGAGCTTGTGCAACGGCGCGCTCTCGGGGGCGGCACCGGAATAGCGCGATACCAGGTGCAGCTGCTGCACGGGCACATACAGCTTGTCGCCGCCGGCGTATTCGAGCACCACGAACTCGCCGTCCTGCCCCGCGACCTGCATCACCTGCAGCCCGATGTAGCGGCCCACTCCATATTCTTCGTGCACCACCGGCGAGCCGGGCCCGAGCGCGGTGAGGTCGCGCAGAATCGCCTGCGGATCGGATTGCGCGCGACGGCGGCGGCGCTCCTGCCGCGCGCGCTGACCGAAAAGCTGCGCTTCGCCGAGTACGGCGATGGGCGGCGTGACGATGTTGAGCCCGGCCATCTCGGGCGCCACGCACAAGGCGAATGGCGCGTTGCTGCCGACGAAGTCGTGCCAGCCGGCCAGGCCTTCAGGCTTGAGCCCGTGGGCGCGAAGCATTTCCAGCAACACTTCGCGCCGGCCGGCCGAGTCGGCGGCCAGCAATACGCGCCCGGGAAACGTGTCGAGAAAAGTCTCGAGCGGCGCCAGCGGCCGTTCCGCGCGCAGGTCGACGCGCCATTCCTGCGGCGCGGCGGTCGCGAAGTTGTGCCCGACCAGTCCATCGGAGACCCATGCGTTTTCGATCTTGAAGGAGTCGAAGTCGATGCGCGTGAACGTATCGAGGCGCGCCTGCAGCTCGTCCGGCGGCAGATACAGCTCGTCGGGCGCCAGCACCGGCCGTTCCACGTCGTGCCGTCGTTCCTCGTAGCGGTCGGCAATGCTGGTCGCCGCACGCTCCACGGCGGCGGGCAGGTCGGCGCCCGCGCACACCACGGTGTCCTTCGGTAGATAGTCGAGCAGCGTGTCGGTGGCGTCGAAGAACAGCGGCAGGTAGAACTCGATGCCGGGCGGCGCCAGGCCATCGCTGACGCTGCGATAGATCACACTGCGGGTCGGGTCGCCCTCGAAGCGCTTGCGGTAGCGCAGCCGGAATGCCTTGACCGAATCGGCATCCAGCGGCAATTCGCGGCCCGGCAGCAGCCGCACTTGTTTGAGCGACTTGCCCGAGCGCTGCGTGTCGGGATCGAACTCACGGATCGCCTCGATTTCTTGGTCGAACAGGTCGACGCGCAGCGGGGTCTCCGCGCCCATGGGAAACACGTCGAACAACGAGCCGCGCAGCGCGAATTCGCCCGGTGCGCTGACCTGCGAAACGGCGGCATAACCGGATTCCACCAGCCGCGCCCGCAGCGGTTCGATCGGCAGTTTGTCGCCGACGGTCAGATTGAACGTTCGGCCGTCGACATAGCCCCGCGGGGCGATTTTCTGTCCGAGCGTGTCGGCTGCGGCCAGCAACACCGAGGATTTGAGGTTCGGCATCTCGGCGAGCGCGGCCAGTCGTTCGGAGATGATGTCCGGGTGCGGTGAGAACAGGTCGTAGGGCAGGACTTCCCAGTCCGGCAACACGTGGATTGCGCGGCTGCCGCCGAGAAAGAATGCCAGCTCCGAACGCAGCTGATCGAGCTCGCGCGCATCGCGGGCGATCACGAGGTACGGCCGCGTGTCCGTTTCCACGGCCTCGGCGAGCGCGAGGCTGCGCGCGGAACCATAGAGCTGGTGCCAGCGCTGGCGCGCACCGGAGGCGGGTACTGGAGGATGAAGCAGGGTTGGCATTGCGAAGGCGCGGCAGCTTACCCTTCGCGGCGGCGACTGCAAATTGGAGAGCGAGCGTCTTGCGGATTGAGATGCCAAGGCTGTACCGGCTGAAGCGGCGCGATCGCATCGCGACCATCGTGGTCAGTACCCTGATGGGCGCCCTGGGCCTGTTCTCGCTCGTGTTCGACATTTTTTCCCGGGAATCCGATGCCATCCCGCTACGGATCGGGGCAGTGATCCTTTTTCTGGCGGGAATCTATCTGGCGGCGGAGGCCATCAAAGTCGGTGTCTATTGCGATCAGGATCGCATTGAAGTCCGTGGTTTGTTCCGCACGAGACGCATTTCCCGAAGCGACATCGCCGGCGTCCGCCTGGGTGAGAAGCCCCGAGGCCCATTGGTGACGTTGATTTCACGAACTCCCGGTGAAAAACCGCTCGACCTGCCGAGAAACCTCGAGACCGACGCCGTCTTCGACCAGTGGATTTCGAGCCTGGCCGATCTCAACGCGGCGGAGCTGAAAGCTGACATCGATTCATTCGTGGGGGATTCGTCGCTCCCGGGTTCGAGGGACGAAAAAATCGCACGACTGACCACCGCCAAACTGGCGGCGAAGTGTGTGAATGGCGCCGCCATCGCGTCGTTGGCTTGGCTGGTGATTTACCCGCAGCCACTCGCTCTGGCGTTTTCCGCCGCGCTGATCATTCCCTGTGTGGCGGTAGTCCTGTTCGTGAGCGGTGATCGCACTTTCAGCCTTGGCCTGCGGCGCGGTGATATCGGCGGAAACCTGGCGATGGCGTTCGTGCTGCCGCCGTTCGCGCTGGTGATTTACGCCGTGAAGTTCGTGCACCTGGTCGACTGGCCAAAAGCACTGGTCATCGCCGCGGTGGGTGGGCTCGCGCTCGGTTTGCTGATCCTCTGGTTCGCGCCCGCGTCGAACCGTATTCGCTTGAGCGGCATATATGCCGTGCTCGTCATGACGAGCTATGTGTACGGTGCCGCCGCCATCGTCGATCAGCACTGGGATTCAGGTCCCGCAACGGTCAGTCGGGTGAAAGTGCTGGGCGCCCATGTCAACCGGGGGTCGCGAAGCACGAACTATCGGCTGCTGGTGTCGCCGTGGGGGCGGAGTAGTGAGCCCGACGAAGTCAATGTCGAGCGTTCGTTCTACGAGCAGGTTGCCGTGGGCGATGCCGTCTGTATCCGGCAGCACGGCGGAGCGCTGGGGATCGGCTGGTTCGAAGTCGCGCATTGCGGCGCGACTTGATCTCAACCTTGTATGACCACCGCGTGCAGCACCTTGTCGTTCTCGAACACCACCACGAAGTTCGGGTAGAACCATTTGGTGATGGGCGGGTTGCCGACCGGACTGCTCTTGTTGGCCGGTGCGCCGAATTTCTGCTCCACGGCGGTCATGGTCGAGCCGCGCTGCGGGGTTTCGACGCCCGAGGGCTTGATGGCGACCTGGCCGTCGATGGCCAGAGTCTCCGCGAATGTGGGCACCGCGACGCCCAGGGCGAGCGCGATCACCGTCATCTTCATCGTGCGAGCAAGCATGGCTTTCTCCTGCGGCCAGCGACTTGACCGTGGCGGCAATATACGCCCCGCTGTGGCAAAGTCAGCCGCTGTCGCCATGTGCCGACTCAAACTAACAGTGCTTTTGTGATGCCCGTCAGGTTTTTCGCCCACAATCCGCCGCGATGCTGAATTCCCTGCCCCTGTTCGTCGGCCTGCGCTACGTGCGGGCCCGATCCCACAAGTTCTTCGTCTCGTTCATCACGTGGATCTCGCTGCTGTGCGTGTGTCTCGGGGTGACCGCTCTGATCGTCATCCTGTCGGTGATGAACGGCCTCGAGGGAGAATTGCGCGACCGGCTCTTGTCGCTGTCGGCACACGCGCGGATCTTCGTCCCGCCGCAGGCGAGCGGCAACCCCGACTGGAACGCGCTGGCAGCCAGTGTGCGCCAGGCTCCAAACGTCACCGCCGCAGCGCCCTTCATCGAGATCGAAGCGCTGGCCGTGCGCAAGCCGGACATGTTGCCGGTGCGCCTGCGCGGCATCGATCCCGGCCACGAAGCCGAAATTGCGCAGGTGGCCAAGTCCATCGTCGAGGGAAAACTCGCCGACCTCACGGCGGGTTCCGATCGCGTCATCCTCGGTCGCGGCATCGCGCAAATGCTGAGTCTCGGGCTCGGTGATTCGCTGACCGTGCTGGTGCCCACCACCGACGTGAACGGCGCCCCGGAACCGAAGCTGCGCGAGTTCGTGGTCGCCGGAATATTCGATACCGCCGTGCAGGACTTCGACGCGCAGCTGTTGATTGCCGCGCTCGATGACGTGCGCGCGCTGCTGCCGAATCCGGAGGCGCGCATGTCGCTGCACGTGAACTTCAACGATGCGCTCAAGGCGGGCGACTATTCGGCGGCGCTGGCCAAAAGGCTGCCTCCGGGAGTCGAGATCCGCGACTGGACCGTCGATCACGCCAGTTACTTTCGCGCCATCCGTATCGAGAAAACCATGGTGGCGGTGATCCTCATGCTGATCGTGGCGGTGGCGGCGTTCTACCTGGTGGCCATGCTCGCCATGGTGGTCACCGACAAGCGCACCGACATCGCGATATTGCGCACGCTCGGCACCTCGCCGTTGCGCGTCATGGCGATATTCCTCATCCAGGGCGGCGTCATCGCCTGGTTCGGCGTGGCGCTCGGCGTAGTGCTCGGGTGCTGGCTGGGCTACTACGCCGGAGCCGTCGCCGCGTTTCTCGAACGGCTGTTCCGCTTCGAATTCTTCGATTCCGACGTCTACATCCTCACGCGCATTCCTTCCGAGCTGCGTTTCGAGCAGATTGCCTGGATCGCCGGCATCGCCATGCTGATCACGCTCATGGCCACTATCTACCCGGCGTTCCGCGCCTCGCGGGTGCCGCCCGCCGATGCGCTGCGGTACGAGTAGCGCGCATGAACCTGCCGTATGAATGGTTGATCGGCACCCGCTACCTGCGCTCCGCGCATCGCAGCGGGCTGGTGTCGTTCGTGGCGACGATGTCGGTCACCGGCCTCGCGCTGGGCGTTGCGGTCCTGATCGTGGTGTTGTCGGTGCTGAACGGCTTCGAGACCGAGCTGCGCAGCCGCATGCTCACCGTGACTTCGCACGCCACCATCACCGGCCTCGACGGTGAAATCGCCAACTGGCGCCAGGCCCAGGCCGACGCCGCGCGCGAACCACAGGTGATTGCCGCGGTGCCGTTCATTGAGTCCCGCGGCTTGTTAGCCAACGGCGAACGCGTGGCCGGCGCCATGGTGCGCGGTGTGCTTCCCGAAGAGGAAGTGAAGGCGGTAGGACTCGACAGCCGCATGCGCGAGGGCAGTCTCTCGACTCTCGAGCCGGGCAAATATCGCGTGATACTCGGCGGCGCTCTCGCCACCGAGCTCGGCGTGAAGGTGGGGCAGAAGATCGTGCTCATGGCGCCCGAGGGCAGT
>DASYKM010000125.1:0-22107 GCA_035995425.1 Steroidobacteraceae bacterium | reverse complement strand
CGCCGGCACCTCAGGCCGTCCGTTCAGATCCTGACCGTGGCATTCGCTGCAGAGATTCATGGCGAGATACGCGCCGCGTCCCGCCGGAATCGCCGGAGCTCCCGCGGCTTCCTCGACCTGCTGCGCGCCCGATTTGAATTTACCGGCCACCACGAGGGCGCGGCCCAACAGGCGGACTTCCGTTTTTTCGGTAGTGCCTCCACTCGCCGGCACCGTGCGCACCCAGGCGATGATGCGCGCGAGATCCTGGTCGTGCAGATGGCTGTACATTTCCGAGGGCATGAGCCATATGCCCGTGCCGTCGCGCTTCACGCCGCGGCGAAGCAGGCCCACGAGCTGCGCATCGCTCATCGCCGGAAGAATCGACGAGATGTTGGGCGGAACGAAGCGCGCGATCTGCGGGATGTCGATAGGCGCACCGCCCGCGAGATTGTCGCCGTGGCAATGCGTGCATCCGGTGAGCTGCGCCAGCCGATGGCCTTCCTCGATTTCCGCCGCGTCGGTCGGCAAGGGAGCGCTCAGGATCCCGGCGACGGTGTACACCTTTGCGAACGCGCGCTCGGATGCAAATTGCACGTAGATGATTGCGACTACCGCGAGCACGGCGACGCTCGCCACGACGAATCCCAGCCACTTCAAAACTTTTTTCATGATTCTCCCGGACACAAGCTGTTGACATTTCCCTGTCACAAAACACAACATCTAGTCGTGCATCGGTTCTCGCGCGAGCGAGATGAAAAGGGAATTCGGTCAGAGGTGTTTCTCGCGAGAGAAGTTCCACGAATCCGAAGCTGCCCCCGCAACTGTAGGCCGCAAGCGTACTGTCGCGATCTTCCAAAGGGAAGGTTGTTAGGTCACTGGGAGCTCACGCTCCTGGGAAGGCCAGCCAGAACGCGATCGAGCGGTGAGCCAGGAGACCTGCCGGGCACACTTTGGAGTTTCTGATCGGACGGGGTGTGCCGGCAGCAGCGACGATGCTTTCTGCCGCGTGCAGATTCTCGCGCCGCTTCCGCTTCCCCAGCACATGGAGAACGGCGGATGGCAAGTCAAACAGTCTCGGCGGCGCGTACCAAGCTTGCGCACACGGCCCGCACGAATTCCCAGAAGATTACCGGCACCACGGCGATCACGCCCGGCGCGGATTTCGCCAAAGCCGCACGCGCGGCCATCGAAGTGCGGATCGACGCGGGCCGCGACGCGCTGCTGACCAATTTCGGTCGCGCCACGCTGCAGGATCGCTACCTACTGGCGGGTGAAACCACGCAGGACCTGTTCGCACGGGTCGCGCGGGCATATGCCGACGATGGCGCGCACGCACAGCGCCTCTACGACTACATGTCCAAGCTGTGGTTTCTGCCGGCGACGCCCATCCTCAGCAATGGCGGCACCGCGCGCGGCTTGCCGATCTCGTGTTTCCTCAATTCCGTCGAAGACAACCTCGACGGCATCGTCGGCACCTGGACTGAAAACGTGTGGCTGGCGTCGAACGGCGGTGGCATCGGCACGTACTGGGGCGGTGTGCGCTCCATCGGCGAAACCGTGAAGGGCTGCGGACAGACCTCGGGAATCATTCCGTTCGTGCGCGTCATGGATTCGCTCACGCTCGCGATCTCGCAGGGCTCGCTGCGCCGGGGTTCGGCCGCGGTGTATCTCGACGTGCATCACCCGGAGATCGAGGAGTTCATCGAGATCCGCAAGCCTTCGGGCGACTTCAATCGCAAGAGCCTCAACCTGCATCACGGCATCTGTATCTCTGACGAATTCATGCGTGCCGTACGCGACGATCTGCCGTTCGCGCTGCGCAGCCCGAAGGACGGCGCAGAGTTGCGGACGCTCTCGGCGCGCCACCTGTGGCAGAGGATTCTCGAGACGCGCCTGCAGACCGGTGAGCCGTACCTGCTGTTCAGCGATACGGCCAACAACCAGCTTGCGGCACATCAGCGCGAGCTCGGGCTCAAGGTGCGTCAGTCGAACCTGTGCAGCGAAATCCTCCTGCCCACCGGCCGCGATCATCTCGGCAAGGCACGCACGGCGGTGTGCTGCCTGTCGTCGGTGAATTTCGAAACCTGGGAGCAGTGGAGTCACGAGCCGCGATTCATCGAAGACGTGCTGCGCATGCTCGACAATGTGCTGCAGGAATTCATCGACCACGCGCCATCGTCGATGGACACCGCGAAATACTCGGCCATGCGCGAGCGTTCCGTGGGACTCGGCGCCATGGGCTTTCACTCCTGGCTGCAGAACAACGGCATCCCGTTCGAAAGCGCGCTGGCGCGTGCCGCCAACCTGCGCATGTTCAAGCATCTGCGCCGCGAGGCCGATTCGGCCTCACGGGTGCTGGCGGACGAACGCGGCGCATGCCCCGACGCCGCGGAAAGGGGCGTCATGGAACGCTTCTCGCACAAGCTCGCCATCGCGCCAACCGCCAGCATCTCGGTGATCTGCGGTGGCACCAGTGCCTGCATCGAACCGATTCCCGCGAACATCTACACGCACAAGACGTTGTCGGGTTCGTTCAGCGTGCGTAATCCTGCGCTGCAGAAGGTGTTGGGCGAGAAGGGGCTCAACACCGAAGAGACCTGGCATTCCATCCTTGCGCACGAAGGCTCGGTGCAGCATCTCGACGGCTTGAGCGAAGACGAGAAGACCGTGTTCCGCACGGCCTTCGAGATCGACCAGCGCTGGGTCGTCGAGCTCGCCGCCGATCGCGCGCCGCTCATCTGCCAGGGACAGTCCCTGAACCTCTACCTGCGCAGCGACATCCACAAGTGGGACCTGCTGATGCTGCACTGGATGGCCTGGGAGCGCGGCGTGAAGTCGCTGTACTACTGCCGTAGCAAGAGTGTTCAGCGCGCGGGCTTCGCCGGCGTGGAAGCCGACAATACCCGCGCGTGGCCGACCAAGGCCCTCGCGTCCGATACCGACGAAAGCAAATACGACGAGTGCCTGTCATGTCAGTAATCGCCAGCGCCCAGCAGATCGAGCTCATCACCCGACCCGGCCTGCTCACGCCGTCGCGCAGCTACAAACCGTTCCGCTATCCGTGGGCCATCGAATACTGGCGCCGCCAGCAGCAGATCCACTGGATGCCGGAGGAGATTCCGCTCGGTGAAGACTGCAAGGACTGGAACAACCGCATCACCGATGCGGAGCGCAATCTTCTGACACAGGTATTTCGCTTCTTCACGCAGGCCGACGTCGAGGTGCAGGACAATTACATGGAGCGCTACGCGCGCGTGTTCCGGCCCACCGAGATCAAGATGATGCTGGCGGCGTTCGCCAACATGGAGACCGTGCACATCGCCGCCTACGCGCTGCTGCTCGAGACACTCGGCATGCCCGACAGCGAGTTCACGGCCTTCATGGATTACGCCGCCATGCGCGACAAACACGACTATCTACAGGGCTTCGGCGTCTCGACCGACGCCGAAACGCTGCGCACGCTGGCGGTGTTCGGCGGCTTCACCGAAGGACTGCAGCTGTTCGCGAGCTTCGCCATCCTGCTCAATTTCCCGCGCCACAACAAAATGCGCGGCATGGGACAGGTGGTCTCGTGGAGCGTGCGCGACGAGACCCTGCACTGCGAAGGCATCATCCGGCTGTTCCACACCTTTGCGCAGGAGACCGGCGCACTCACCCAAGGCGTGAAAGACGACATAGTCGATTGCGCGCGCACGGTCGTGAAGCTCGAGGACCGCTTCGTCGATCTCGCGTTCGAGATGGGTCCCATCGAAGGGTTGTCCGCCGCCGAGATCAAGGCATACATCCGCTACATCGCCGACTGGCGGCTGAAGCAGTTAGGCCTGCCGCAGGTCTACGGCGTCAAGGAACACCCGCTGCCCTGGCTCACGGCCATGCTGAATGGCGTCGAGCATGCGAACTTCTTCGAGACGCGGGCCACCGAGTACGCCAAAGCCGCCACCGGTGGCGCCTGGCATGGCGACGAGGGCGCGTGGGGGTTGTTCGATCGGCGCAGTGCGCGGCGCGACCAGCTGGAGTTGCTAGGCGAGGTCTGAGCTGCCGGAGTCCGCGGACATCAGTTGCGGATATTGCGTCGCGACGAAGTCTTGAGCGACTTTTTCATTCGCTTTGCCGCCAGTTGCAGATCGGGAATTTCCCCGGTGGCGCCCTCGGCAAAGGCGCGCATATCCGTGACCAGCTTGCGCAGCAGTTGCCTGACCTCGTCACCCGGCACGGCCCGGCTGAAGTAGTGCCCCTGGCCTTCGGGACATCGAAAGTCTTGCAGTTTGGCGAGTTGCCCGGCGGATTCCACACCTTCCGCGACCACGCGAATCTGCAGGCTGTTGCCCAGCGCGATCACGGCTCGGACGATGCTCGCATCGCCGGCATTGGTGGTGATCTCGTTCACGAACGCGCGGTCGATCTTCAGGGTGTCGATCGGGAAGCCTTTCAGGTGGCTCAAGCTCGAATAACCCGTGCCGAAATCGTCGAGTGCTAGGCGAACGCCGAGTTTCTTCAACTCGCGCAAGACCATGGCGGTGGACGAGGAGTCCTGCATCAGAAAAGTCTCGGTCAGCTCGAACTCCAGCTTATTCGGTGCAACCTGGTTTTCCGCGAGGGTGCGCCGCACCTGCGCCACGAAATCCCTGTCGCGCAATTCCGCCGCCGAGACATTGATGGCGATGCGCATCGGCGGCATTTCGAACGCTTCCCATATCCTGATCTGGCGACAGGCTTCACCCAGGACCCAGCGGCCGATCGGCACGATGAGGCCGGATTCCTCGGCAATCGTAATGAACTGGCCGGGGAGCAGCAGTCCACGCGTCGGATGCCGCCACCGGAGCAATGCTTCGATTCCGGTGGGTGCGCCACTCCACAGGTCCAGGATCGGCTGGTAGTGCAGTACCAATTCATTGAATTCCACGGCGCGTCGCAGCCCTTCTTCGATTGCCTGGCGCTCGAGTGCCCGAACATTCATGTCCTCGCGGAAGAACTGGTAGTTGCTGCGGCCGCATTCCTTGGCGTGGTACATCGCGAAGTCGGCATTTTTCAGCAGCGTTCCCGGATCCCTGCCGTCATCGGGGAAAATCACGATCCCGATGCTCGCGGTGAAGTGCACAGTGTGCGAGTCGATGTCGTAAGGCGCGCTCAGCGCCGCCAGGATCCGCTCGGCGCGGATCGCCGCGTCCTGCCCCCGCGACAATTCGGGCAGCAAGATCACGAACTCGTCGCCGCCCTGCCGGCTCACGGTGTCCGTCGTGCGCACGCAGCTCAGCAGTCGTTGTGCCATCAGGATCAACAACCGATCACCGATATCGTGGCCTAACGAGTCATTGACGTTCTTGAAGCGATCCACGTCGAGAAACATCACCGCCAGCTTCTGCGAATGGCGATGCGCCAGCGCCATGCCCTGCGTGAGGCGGTCATGCAGCAATATCCGGTTGGGCAGGTCGGTGAGGCTGTCGTGCTGGGCCTGGTGCGATATCTTCAAGGACAAGGCCCGGGTCGAGCTCACGTCGTGAAAGACCATCACGGCGCCGGTCACATGACCGCGGCGGTCGTGAATCGGAGCCGCCGAATCCTCGATGGCGGCCTCGACGCCATCGCGCCGGCTCAGAATGCTGTTCGGCTCGAGCAGGACCGTCTTGTTGCCGCGGATGGCCGCCGCCATCGGATTGCTGGCCACTTCACGGGTGGTGCCATCGACGATGCGAAAGACCTCCTCGACCGGCAGACCGGCGGCGTCGGCGCGTGTCCAGCCGGTGAGCTTCTCGGCGACGAGGTTGAGATACGTGACGCGGCCAGCCACGTCGCAGCACATCACCGCATCGCCGATGGAATTGAGCATGACCTCCGCGCGCTCTTTCTCGGTGAACAGGGCTTCGGCGTTGGCGGCGCGATCGATGATGTTGGCGAGGGCCTTGGGCAGCAGGTAGTCGTCGAGCCTTGCTTTGAGTAGATAGTCGTGCGCGCCTTTCTGCACCGCCTGCCTGGCGAGATGCTCGTCTTCCGGGACGCAGAGGACCAGGACCGGTGTCTCCGGCGTCCGCGCAAAGATGCGATCGAAGGTGTCGATTCCGCGGCTGTCGGGCAGAAACAGATCGAGCAGCACCGCGACAATGCCGTTGGCCGAGTCCGCATCGGCCAGGTGCCGCAGGGCGGATTCGAGGGTCTTCGCCCAGATGACCTGCGTCCAGGCATCGGTGGTTTTCGAGAGGGCGGTGCTGATCGCCGCAGCATCCGCTGAATCTTCCTGGATCAGCAGAATGCTTCGATAGTTAGGCATGAAAATCCTGCTCAGCGGCCATGTCGCCTGCCGGATATTCAACCAGCGGAGCCGCGGGCGCTCCGTGCGCTACCGCACTTACGGTTCGCGTCGCCGCCTTCGGCAGGAGAATGCCTAAGGGCAGTTAGAGCGGTGTAGTTAGCGCGAGGCCGCGCCACGGAGGTCTCACGGCGGGGCGTCGGCCAGCGGCATGCCGTAGATGCCGCAAGGCGGCTGGCACCTGCCGTTCATCTCGAGCTGCAGCCCGAAGCGTTCGGCGAGCAAACTGGTCACGGCCTGACGCAGGGCGTACGGATCGAAATTTTCCGGTTCGGGAATCGTCGCGGTCACGCGCAGGTCGTAGAGCGGGGCGAGAAGCCAGGAGTTGGCTTCGGGATCGTGTTCCGAGTTCATCTGATCGCTGTACACCGCGAAGTAGCTGATTCCGTAGGCAAGCGCCACGAGATTCCGGATGTTCACGTTGCGGATGGTGACGCCGTGAGCGTCGGCGTCGACGCGATACGTCCATCCCATCCTCGGTGGAGCCTCCGAGAGCTTCAAACTCGCGTGCCGCAGGGCCAGCGAATTCGCCGCCAGCCGCGCGACGTGGCGCTGGCGATCGTCGACCGCCCCGCCGAACACCGGCACCCAGAAGGTAACCAAGGCGCATATCGTGAGCAGTGCGGATCTGAAGAATCCGGGGCGCGGGGCGATGGCATTGACGTCGACTTCGCGGCGCGCCGCTTCTTCGGCGACGAGTTGACGCTCGATCTCGAGGCGGCGCTTCACGTGCCGGGCGCAAGCGCCCGCGCAGGCCAGCGCGAGCAGGAGTGCGAATGCGAGCACCAGCCCGGTCCATCGGTGCGCGCGCGCCGGGGATGTGAACCGCGTGAGGACGGCGGCAATCTCAGCGAGCCAGGCGGGCGGCGGAATCGACGTGTGCCCGACCGGATATCCCACGGCCTGCCCGATTGCGAACAGCAATGCGAACGGAATCGCGAATTTGAGAGCCGCGATGCGCCACAACCACAGGCGCAATGGCGCGAAGCAATTGCGCGCGATGAGTGCCAGTGCCGCGACGCAGCCGCAGACCCAGGTGGATTGCCACAGGTGATCGAAGAGCCAGGCGAGCATCGCCGTCAGCGTGTGGGAATTGCCGCGGTCCGCGCGTAGCGTCCGCAGGGAAGCTGGCAGCGCTGGTTCAGGTAGATCTCGAAATCGAATTGCGAGGCCAGTAGTTTGTTGGTCAGCTCGCGCAGGGCATATGGATCGAGCTCGTCGGGCTCGGCGAGCGGGTCGCGCGCCACCACGCGGATGTCGTAGCGCAGATCGTCCAGCCAGGGGCCGCCGCTGACCTGCGAGGTCCTCACCCGGTAGACGAATGCCACGAGGTCGCGCAGCGAGCTGTTGCGAATGGTGATTCCATTCGGCGTGGCGACGATTTCCGGCCGCACTCCCCGGCGGGTCGCTGCGGGGCCCATGTAGATGTCGGCATTGCCGAGCGTGCGTGAGTTGATTGTGAGCAGCTCGAATCGGTGCGCGGCGCCATACGCGGCGCCGGCGAACAGAGGTGCCGTCGCCACGATTACGAAGGCCACTGACAGAGCGAAGATTTTCATCGCACCGACCGATGCGGGTCGGCCGTCGCCGAGGATGTAGCGCACGCGCCGGGTCAGATCGCCCGACGCGGCGGATGCGAACACCGGAGCGCGCCCGCGGCAATGACGGCAAACCTCGAGGATGCCCCCCGCGTAGTCGGCGCCGTCGTGCCCGCTCTCGAGCACCGCTTCGTCACAGGCACGCTCGCGCTCCTCGAGCATCTGCCGGCCCATCCACCACACCGCGGGATGAAACCAGAACACTGTTTCGACCAGCCGATGTACGTTGGCCTTGAGGTTGTCACGCCGCGCGATGTGTTCGTGCTCGTGCGCGAGCACGGCGCTCATCTGCGCAGCGGACAATCTCCCGAGCAGCGCGGCCGGCAGCAACACCACCGGATGAAAAACGCGCGCCACGGCCGGCTCGATGTCGGCCTCAGTGACGCGTGTATCCGGCAATGCGCCCGGCGCCGGCCGCGCCGCCCTGGCGATCGAATCCGCTGCCCGCCACCTCACGAGCCAGCGCAGGCTGAGGAACAGCGCGCCGGCCAGCCAGATCGTGAGGAGCGTGAAGAGAGCGACGGAATTCGTGGCGGGTCCGGTCGCCCGCAGTGCGCCCGGTGCCACCAGTACGGAGACACTTTGCAGAGCGTCTCCGAACAGTGGTGGCTGGCCGGAATCGCGCACTGCGGGCAGTCCGGTCCAGGAGCCGATGACGAACAGCAGCGAGAAGGGCACCAGGAACTTCAGCGATGCGATCAGCCAGATCGAGTGGCGCAGCGCCGCGCTGTTGGCACGCAACATGAGCGTGATCAACCAGGCGCCGCCGCAGAACAGCGTCGACTGCCAGAGGTGGTTGATCAGCGCGGCGATCATTTGCTCTTGTCTTTCGCCGAGTGAGCGCGCAGCAGCTTCTGCGCTTCTTCGATGTCTTCGCTCGAGACTTTTCCCATCTCCACCAGGTGCGCCATGACCGGCCGCGCGCTGCCGCCGAACAGGCCCAGCAGCTCCTTGAGCAATCGCGTCTGTACCGACGCGCGCGACGTGGTGGCTTCGAAGACGTGGGCGTTGCCTATCTTCCGGGTGCGGCGCACCGCGCCTTTGACTTCGAGCCGATACACCATCGTCTGCACGGTGGTGTATGCCGGCTTGTCGCGCTTGACCACCGCCTCGTGGATCTCGCGGATGGACAGGGAGCCCCGGCTCCACAACTCGCCCATGATGCGCAGCTCGAGCGCGCTCAATTTCGGTTCGGTCACAAGGCCTCCAGAACTACAAGTGCGGTCAAGACTAGTACAAGTGTAGTAGTAATATCAAGAGGCAACTGCGGCCCTGAGGCAATCAGGCGCGAGCGTTGGTCGATACGCTGGCTGGCGGGTCGCCGTGGCGGCGGCCGTGGAATTCTTCGACCCGATTGCGGCCCGCGGCCTTGGCGCCATACAGCGCCGCGTCGGCGGCTTCGAAGAGCTTTTCCGGCGTCGCGAACTCGCCGGCTGCCAGGCACGCGAGACCCACGCTGACCGTGATGCCGCGCTCGCCCGCCAGGGCGCCCTGCACGGACGCGCGCAGCCGCTCGGCCACCACCGATGCGGCTTGCGAGACCGTATCCGGCAGGATCACGCAGAACTCTTCGCCACCGTAGCGGCAGGCGAAAAACGGCTTGCGCGCGTAGCGGCGCAACGCGCTGCCGATGAGCTTGAGCGCTTCGTCGCCCTGCGCATGACCGTGGCGGTCGTTGTAGGCCTTGAACTCGTCGATGTCGAGCATGAGCAGCGACAGCGGGCGGCCTAACTGCTGCGCCTGCGCGAACGCCGCCGGGAATTTGTCGTCGAACAGGCGCCGATTGCCGAGCAGCGTCAGCGAGTCGGTGCGGCTCTGGTGCTTGAGCTCGTTCATGCGGCTGGAGAGCGTCATCGACAGCAGGATCATTTCGAGCAGCGCGCCAACCTGCCAGCTGTGCTGGGTCATGAAGGTGTGCGGTACCACTCCAAAGTTCTTGAGCAGGAACACGAACGACCCGGCGAGGAAGGCGCCCCAGGCAACGACATAGAAGCGCGCCGGCCGCGAGCCTGACAACAGGCTGACAATGCCCAGCGCGATCATGAAGATCACCGAGACGAAGATCAGCAGCGTGACGGGCTTGACCAGCACCGCGTAGGCGAGCATCGGAATCATTGCGATGGCGATGAGCGCCAGGATCTGCAGCACTCGCGCCACGCGGAAGAGTCGCGGCGTGTAATCCCGCGCGCGCAGGATGGTCAGCGAAAATTGCAGCGCCGTGATCAAGGCCAGATTCAGCAGGACGATGAGGACGGTGTTGGCCCAGCGGGGACTGTCAGGCCAGAAATACTGGAACGCGAAGCCGGTGTTGACCAGCATGTACAGGCCAAACGTCGCGACGTAGGCGAAGTACGCGAGAAACGCGCCATCGCGAACCGCGATGAACACCAGGCCGCTCCACACCAGCAGCATGATCACGCAGCCGAAATAGACGCCGTAGGCGAGCTGCTCGCGGGTCAGATCGGCGGTGAGCTCGTTCGGGTCGAGCAACGAGAGATTGATGTCGACCGGTCCCTGCGAGCTGAAGCGCAGATAGAACGTGAAATCACCGGCCGGCGGCAACGTCAGTGGGAACAGGAAGTCACGGTGTACCACGTCACGCGTGTTGAACGGCGTGCGGTCGCCGGTGGCATGAACGCGCCAGCTGCCGTCGGCGGCGGGTTCGTACAGATCGAGGAAGTCGATGAGCGGATAGTCCTGGCGCAGGTAGACCAGGCGGCTCGCGTCCGCGGGATTGCGCAAGGTGACGCGCGCCCACCATGCCGAGGACGAGAAGCCGACGTTGGCGGCGGCGAGGGTGGCGGCGACGAATCCTGCGTCGGCCGGCGCGCTGCTGACGTCGGCGATACCGAGCTTGCCGCCGCGGTCCTCGAGAAGTTCGATCGAGCCGCTCATCTTCTCGATGTGAACCGGCGCCCCCGGGTCGACCGTGATGACCCTCGGTGAATCCCCGAGAACCGGGAATGGCAGGCAACTAACTAACAGAAGGCACAGCCACGCGGCGCTGCTGCTTGAAACACTTTCGGGCCGGTTCACAATCGCTTCCTGCGTCAGGGTTGTTTGTTTGTAGTATGCGTCAGATCGTCAAGGGAGTAACGCGATGCGACGACTGCTCAAGTGGATAGGCGGCCTGGCGGCGCTCGCGGTCGTGGCGGCGACCGCGCTGTTCGCCTGGTTCGTCATGTGGCCGGTGCACACGGTGCCGGCGCTGGAGCCGGTCGATGAATACGTCTGGCTCGATCAGGGATGGGGCGCCGGACAGAACGCTGCGCTGCGACAGCGCTACTACTACACGCCGCAGGGAACATCGGTTCCGCAGGGCGCCTCGGACGGCGCGATACGCTACGACTGGTTCGTGAATCTCGAGCTGCCGCTGTCGACCGAGCGATTCGCGGCGCCCGATCACATGCGCCGGTATCGCTTCCTGGTGGATCCGGCGCCGAGCGAGGCGAATCCGAATCAGCTGCCGATCGGATTCACGCGCCACTTCGATGCGCATATCGGCGAGGACGTGCTGGACATCACTTGCGCCGCCTGCCACACCGGCGAAATTCAATTCACGCGCAACGGCAAGACGCAGGCCATTCGCATCGATGGCGGTCCCGCCATGCACGCCTTCACCGACATGTCGCGCGGCAGCTTCGCGCCGGAACTGATGGCCGCACTCATCGATACCGTTGCGAGCCCGTGGAAGTTCGACCGCTTCGCGAAGAAGGTGCTAGGCGGCGGCTATCCGCGCGCCAAGCCTGCGCTCAAATCGGCGCTGCGCGCCACGATTGCGGCCATGCTCCACAGCGGGCAGAACAATCCGCTGCGCAAGCTGTACCCGGTGCACGAAGGCTTCGGCCGCACCGACGCGCTCGGCAGGATCGGTAACACCGCCTTTGGCGATCACCTCAACGCCGCGAACTATCAGTCCGGCGATGCGCCGGTCAGTTATCCCTACCTCTGGAACATCTGGAAATTCGATTGGGTGCAGTACAACGGCTCCGTGTCGCAGCCATTGGCGCGCAACGTCGGCGAGGCACTGGGCGTCGGCGCGATCGCGCCGTTGCTCTCCGACATGCGCGAGCCGCTGCCGGCCAACCAGCGCTTCCGCAGCACCGTCGACATCCCCGGCCTGCAGCGCATCGAGCATGCGCTGCAACTGCTGCGCCCGCCGCGCTGGCCGGAAGAAATCCTGGGTGCCATTGATCATGACAAGGCCGCGCGTGGCGAAGCGCTGTTCAAGCAGCGCTGCCAGGGGTGCCACGGGCCGCACGTCGCGGAAGCGGCGCGTCAGCAGGCGAGCGCTCCGCTCAAACCGTCGCACGAACTCGAGTGGCGCATCGAGGTCATTCCGCTCGAGCACATCGGCACCGATCCGACGGCGGCACGCGGCTTCATGGAGCGCCGCTACGATCTGTCCTCCTCGGGCCTCACCAACGCGGATCTGCGGGCGGCGCTCGGTCCGCTGTCTACTCGCGCCTGGTTGCGCGACATCAAATTCCGCGCGCGCGAGGTCATTCGGCTGCGCACCGAGGCGAAAGCGCCGCTCGGTGATCTGCCGGCCGCGCTTGCCGGCGCTCCGAATCCCGATGCCGGGCCAGCGCTGGTGTTCACGGAGCTGGAGCTGCGGCCGATCGACACCGCGCTGACAGCGCTGGTGGGCGAACCCGCCGTGACCGACGCGCGTCCGGAAGATCCGCTCGATTGCGACCTCGACTGTCACGTGGCCAACCTGTTCTGGGATCTCCGGCATGGGAGCGCGGCGATCGACGGCACGCTCGCCAAACTAGACGTCACCAAAGTGAGCGAGGGACTCGCGCTCAACCTCGTGGGCATCATGATCAAGAACCGCTACTACGCGGATAACGGCATCGACTGGGACACGCAGCAATGCCTCGAAGGATTCGCGGCGCTCGACCTGCCGCAGGAAATTCTCGGCTACAAGCCGCGGCCGCTCGAGGGCGTGTGGGCGACGCCGCCATTTCTGCACAACGGCTCGGTACCGACGCTGTATCAGATGCTTTTGCCACCGGCTCAGCGTGACAAGAAGTTCTTCGTCGGCCGCCGCGAGTTCGATCCCAGGCACGTGGGCTTCGTCACGGCACCCGATGCCGACGGTGACGCCGATGGTTTCTGGCTGGACACATCGATTTCCGGTAATCACAACACCGGACACGCCTTCGCCGCCGATGCGGCGACCTGGGCGAAACATCTGCAGAACCCGGCGACGAATCCTCTGCCGAGCGGAGTGATCGGCCCGGAGTTCAGCGACGACGAGCGATTCGCCATCATCGAATACCTCAAGACCCATCGGGATTTGCCGGCGACGCCGGAGGACTATCAACCTCCGCAATGCCGGCTGCACGGGGAGGCTTTCTGATGGCCGCTGAATCCCCCGACTACACCGCCGCATTTGCCGACGTGGAAGGTGCCGAGCTCAACTGGATTCGCGAGCGCCGGCGCGCGGTGGGCGCGATCCAGCCTGATGCGCCGCTGGTCGGCCTGGCTTTGTCGGGCGGCGGGATTCGCTCGGCCGCGTTCAGCATGGGAGTGCTGCAGTCGCTGGCACACGGTGGTTTGCTGGGGCGCATCGACTATCTATCGTCGGTGTCCGGCGGCGGATATATCGCCTCCTGCCTCACGTGGCTGCGCGCGCACATTCCCGCGAGCTCCGCGCAGCACCTGGGCGAGGTGCCGCTGACGAAAGGGCCCGGCACGGTTCTCGATTGGCTCCGCGCCCATGGCCGCTATCTCATCACCGGCCAGGGCTTGTCCGGCTGGACGCTCGGCGCCAGCATCCTGTCCGGCACCCTGCTGAATTTGTTCGTGCTGCTGCCGGTGATCCTGTTGCTGATCGGCCTCGCGTCCGGCGACTGGTTCGAATTCAGCTGGCCGCCGGAGTTGAAGATGCCTGGAGCGGGGCAGGTCCCCGCGCACGATGGCTTCATGCTCATCGCGATCGGCGGCCTCGCCATGCTGGCGCTCTATCTACTGGCGACACTGGTCTTCGCGCTCAGCACGGTGTTGCCGCCGCTGCGCCAGCTCAGCGCCGGGCAGTATCTG
The DNA here is from genome assembly GCA_035995425.1 of Steroidobacteraceae bacterium. Lineage (GTDB taxonomy): Bacteria > Pseudomonadota > Gammaproteobacteria > Steroidobacterales > Steroidobacteraceae > CADEED01. The sequence continues at coordinate 8,172 of DASYKM010000125.1, read as the reverse complement.
CGGCAGCGCCTGGGACAATTGCTGGCCGGCGGCGTCATCTGCATCGGCATCGGGATGCTTCCGGTGCTCGCGGGCATCGAGGAGACAGCGGCCGCCTTTGTGCGCATCGATTTCGCACAGAAGTTCACGCGCCATGCCACCTGGATCGTGCCGCTGGTCACCGGCATATTCTCCGTGCGCCAGGCCAACAAGCGGGGCGCGCACGCCGACACGTTCGCGGTCGCCGGACTGGCGCTGGTGTTGTGCGGCCTGTTCACCGCCCTTTACCATCTCGCGCACCACACCACGCTGCTGAGCAGCGGCGCGTTCGTGATCTGGCTGGCGCTGTCGGTATTGTTCGCGTTCATCTGCGACATCAACGCCGTCTCCATGCACAGCTATTACCGCAGCCGCCTGGCGGAGGCGTTTCTTCCGGAGGTCGGACCGGAGCACGACGACGCGGCCGGGCATCCGCTGCAGTTTCGCCTCATGGATGTGAAGGCCGCGGCCGGCGGCCCGTTCCACATCATCAACACGACGCTGAACACCACCAGCTCCACCGACGCGAAAATGCGCGCGCGCAACGGCGAGAACATGATCCTCACGCCGCTGTATTGCGGGTCGAGCGCCACCGGGTATCGTCTCACGGCTACCTACCTTCGCGGCGAGCTCACGCTGTCGACCGCATTTTCCGTCTCGGGTGCCGCCGTTGACCCGGATACCTACGCAACGAAATCGCGCGCCGTCAGCTTTCTCATGACGCTGTTGAACATCCGCCTCGGCATCTGGGTGCTCAATCCGCGCCACGAGCCGCGACGCCTGCGATGGCCGGCCTGGTACCTGCTCATGATGCGCGAGATGCTAGGCATCGGGCTCGACGAAAAAGACACACGCATTCATCTCGCCGATGGCGGTCACTTCGAGAACCTGGGGCTCTACGAGCTGCTGCGTCGGCGCTGCCGTTACATCATCGTGAGCGATGCAGGCGCCGACCCGGTATGCACGCTCGCGGATCTGGGCCAGGCAGTGCAACGCGCGCGCGCCGACCTCGGTGCGGAAGTCGAAATCTGCGGCGATCCGCTGCTGCAGGTGGACGGCGCGGAGATGCGTACACAAGCGCACCTGATTGGCGAGGTCACCTACGCCGACGGCACGCGCGGCGAGATTCTCTATCTCAAGGCATTGTTGCGCGCGAATCTGAGCGCGGACATCTATGGCTACTGGCGCACGAACCCGGAGTTTCCCAACCAGCCGACCTCCGACCAGTTTTACGGTGAGCTGCAGTTCGACAGCTATCGCGAGCTGGGCCGTCAGCTCATGGGCGGCATCATCGGTGACGATGCCCACGGCGGCTTCGAGGCGCTGTTCGCGCGCTGGCGCACCAGCGACGAGCCAAGGCCCGAGTAGTCAGACCGCATCCTTCATTGCGACCGAAGCATCGGCGAGGCGATGACGGTCCGGCCGTGCGCGTGCCGGAATCATCTTGCGCGCCGCCATCTGATCCTTGGTGTGATTGATGGTTTCCGCCGCGATCAACTCACCATTCTTGAGATAGCACACGGTGAACCCGCGGCTCGAAGGATCGCCGCGCACGATCGTTTCATCGTGGCCGGCCGATAGCCCGACGATGACCATCTTGAGATCGAACTGATCCGACCAGAACCACGGCACCTTGTCGTGCGCGGTGACGATGCCCAGCATGTTCAGCGCCGCGCTCGTGCCCTGTTCGAACGCGTTGTCCACGGACTCGAGCCGCACACGCAACCCAAAGTGAAGGCTGGGATATCGGGCGCAGTCGCCCGCCGCCCAGATGTGGCCGTCCGACGTCCGGCAGAATTCATCGACCAGGATGCCTTGGTCGCACTCGAGCCCGGCATCGCGAGCCAGCGCGTCGGTCGCCACGATGCCGATGGCCACGAGCACGAAGTCGGCTGGGAGGTCGCGGCCGTCGGAGAGGCGAACCGCGGCGACTCGCTGCTTACCAACGGCTGCCGCGTGCTCGCCAGCCGAACCGGGTTCCGCGTCCGCCCCCACCAGCGAATGCACCCGCGCGTTGCAGTGAATCTTCACGCCATGCCGCGCGTGCTCGGCCTCGTAGAACGCCGAAACCACCGGCGATACCACTCGGCCCATCACGCGGTCCGCGGCTTCGACGACGGTCACTTCCAGCCCGGCTTCGCGACACGTGGCCGCGACTTCGAGCCCGATATACCCGCCACCGATGATGACCGCGCGCCGCCCGGGCGCGAGTTCGGCACGCAACCGGTCGACGTCCGCGAAGGTTCGCAGGTAGTGGACCCCGGCCAGTTCCGCTCCGGGCAGTTCGAGCAAGCGCGGGTGGCAACCCGTCGCCAGCAGCAGCCGGTCGTATTCCACCGCCGAGCCGTCGGCAATCTCGACGCGTTGCCGCGCACGGTCGACGCTGACGGCCGGGAAGCCGAGACGCACGTCGATCGCGTGCTCGAGGTAATGCGCCGCGTGACGGAACGGCAGTCGGTCGCGTTCGAAGGTGCCGGCCAGGAATTTCTTCGAGAGGGGCGGACGCTGATAGGGCAACATCGACTCATCGCCTACCAACGTGATCGGTCCGGTGTGCCCACGCTTACGCAAGGTCTCGACCGCTTGCGCTGCGGCCTGTCCCGCGCCGACTATGACGATGCGTTTTGCGAAGTCTTCACTCATCCCGTCCACACCATATAGATAAGAGAGAGGCCGGCGCCGATCTTCCCGCACCATTGTTGGGCGGACCAAGTTCAGGCGCGCTAAATTAGTGCTATAGAAAACGCAGCCCGGATGGCCAATAGCGAAATTGCCGCGTTTGTGCGCTTTCGGGATACTGGCACGGAAGGTGCACAACGATTAAGGCTCGCCGATGTCGGCGTCCAGATTCACTAAAAGAATTGGGAGATAAAGAAATGAAATTGGTCACCGCCATCATCAAGCCTTTCAAACTCGACGACGTGCGTGCGGCGCTGTCGGAGATAGGCGTTTCCGGCATGACGGTGACGGAGGTGAAGGGCTTTGGTCGCCAGCGCGGCCACACTGAGCTCTATCGCGGCGCTGAGTACGTCGTGGACTTCGTCCCGAAAACCAAAATCGAAGTTGCCGTGCGCAGCGATCTCACCGACCAGGTGGTGGAGGCGATCCTCAAGGCCGCCAAGACCGGCAAAGTCGGCGACGGCAAGATCTTCATCACCGATATCGATCGCGTCATCCGTATCCGTACGGGCGAAACCGACAACTCAGCCTTGTAAGGCCAACGGCCACTTTTAACGAGCGCCCGGGCACTCCTGTGACGGGCGCTTGTTCATGAATTGAGAAGGCTACGGCTCCCCTGCCTGACAGCAGCGGACGCTCGTACATGAATTGATTTCGCGGTGCCTTCCCACCGCTCGACGAGGGGTAGAAAAAAATGCGTGGTCTATCTATCCGGGTGCCGGCGGCGCTCGGCTTGCTGCTGTGTCCGTTATTTTCACTGGCGCAGGGAGCGGAGGCCGCGCCTGTCGCCGACACCGGCGACACCGCCTGGATCATCGCCGCCACGGCGCTGGTCCTGTTCATGACGCTGCCGGGTCTCGCGTTGTTCTACGCGGGCCTGGTGCGCGCCAAGAACGTGCTCTCCATTCTCATCCAGTGCTTCGCCATCACCTGTGTCGTCTCACTGTCATGGCTGGCCGTCGGCTATTCGCTGGCGTTTTCCGACGGCGGAGCAGCACAGGGTTTCATCGGCGGACTCGGCAAGTCGTTTCTCATCGGTGTCACTCGTGATTCGCTGAGCGGCACGATTCCCGAATCGCTGTTCTTCATGTTCCAGATGACGTTCGCGATCATCACGCCGGCACTGGTCATCGGCGGTTTCGCCGAGCGCATGCGGTTTTCTGCCGTGCTGGGATTCACCGTGCTGTGGTTGCTCTTTGTATATGTCCCGCTGGCGCACTGGGTGTGGGGCGGCGGTTGGCTGGCCAAGCTCGGCGTCATGGACTTCGCCGGCGGCATCGTGGTGCACGTCAGCGCCGGCATGGCGGCCCTGGTATGCGCGCTGGTTTTGGGCCGCCGTCGCGGCTTTCCGCATACCGCCATGACGCCGCACAGCCTGCCGCTCACGGTCGCGGGCGCCGGCATGCTCTGGGTGGGCTGGTTCGGTTTCAATGCCGGCAGCGCGCTCGCCGCGAACGGCTCCGCCGGCATGGCCATGCTGACAACTCACATGGGCGCATCCGCCGGCGCGCTGGCGTGGATGGCCGTGGAATGGAAGAAATACGGCAAGCCTTCGATGTTAGGCGTAGTGACCGGCATGGTCGCGGGACTCGGCACCATCACGCCCGCGTCCGGATTCGTAGGTCCCCTGGGTGCGGTGTGCATCGGCCTGATCGCCGGCACCGCGTGCTTCTTCGCCACGCAGTTTCTCAAGCGCAAGCTCGAGATCGACGATTCACTGGATGTATCTCCGGTCCATGGGGTCGGCGGCGTGATCGGCACCTTGTTGACCGGCGTGTTCGCCGCGGTCTGGCTCGGAGGCGCTGGATTTTCGGTGCAGAAGAGCGTGGCCGCGCAGCTCGGTGTGCAGGCACTGGGCGTGTTCGCCGCCGCGGCCTGGTGCGCGCTCGTCACCTGGCTGATCCTCAAGCTGCTCGACGCGATCGTCGGCCTGCGGGTCGGCGAAGAGAAGGAGACCGAAGGACTCGATCTCGCGGAGCATGGCGAGCGGGGTTACTCTCCTTAGCCCTGATTCGAGGAGACGCCGATGCCACGAGCCATTCGAATTCACGAAGCGGGTGGTGCCGAGGTCATGCGCTTCGAGGACGTGGATGTCGCCGCACCGGCGGCTGGTGAGGTGCAGGTACAGCACACCGCCATCGGTCTCAATTACATCGACGTCTACGATCGGAATGGTCTCTATACGAAGTCGTTGCCGTCGGGCATCGGCCGTGAGGCCGCCGGCATCGTGACGGCGATCGGCAAGGGCGTGCGCGGCCTGCGGGTCGGCGATCGCGTGGGCTATGTGCACTCGGTGCCTGGCACCTACTGCGACCTTCGCAATGTTCCCGCCGCGCCGCTCGTGAAGATTCCCGCCGGTGTCAGCGACGAGCAAGCCGCGGTGCTGATGCTCAAGGGCATGACCGCCTGCTATCTACTGCGGCATACGTATCGGGTGAAACGCGGCGACATCATCGTCGTACACGCGGCCGCGGGCGGCCTCGGCGTACTGCTGACGCAGTGGGCGAAAAAGCTGGGCGCTGTCGTCATCGGTATCGTCGGCAGCGAAGAAAAGGTGCCGCTCGCGAAGAAGAACGGCTGCAAGCATGTGCTGGTGCGAGGCAAGGCGGAAATTGCCGCGTCGGTGAAGAAGCTGTCGAAAGGGTTGGGCGCACACGTGGTGTACGACTCGGTCGGAAAGGACACTTTCATCGAATCGCTCGATTGTCTTCGTCGGCGCGGACTCATGGTGAGTTTCGGCAACGCCTCAGGACCGGTGACGCCGTTTCCCCTGACGGAGCTCGTAAAACGCGGCTCGCTCTTCCTGACCCGGCCGGTGTTGTACGACTACAGCGCCACGCGCACGGATCTCGAATCACTGGCGCGCGAGACGTTCGCCGCGGTGAAGAAGAAGTGGGTGAAGGTTCAGATCCACCAGCGCTACAAGCTGGCCGACGTGGCGCAGGCGCACCGCGATCTGGAAGCGCGCAAGACCACCGGCGCGAGCGTCATCATTCCCTAGCTACCGAGCCACGCATGTTCGGGTCTGGATTTCGCAAGAAGATTGTCGCACTGGAGCGCGACTACGGGTCGGCGAGCCTCGAGCGGCGCCGCAAGATCGCGAGTGAGCTGCACGTCGCTTGCGCCGGGCAGAAAAATCCGCGCGACGCGCTGCCGCTTCTCGAAACGATGTTGCGCGACCCGGATTCGGAAATAGGCGAGGCCGCTGTGTTTGGCTTGAGCCACTGCCGTGACGCGGGGCTCGCACGGCTGCGGCAGCTGCTCGACGACCCGTCGCCCGCGGTTCGTGAGCGCGCCTGTCACGCGCTCGGATTCATGAAGATCGGGACACAACCTGCACGCCATGGATTGCTGGCCGCGCTCGCGGATCCCGCGGCCGGCGTGCGCGGCCGCGCGGCATTCGCGCTGGGCCAGATGCCCGACACCTCGACGGCGACCGTCGATGCGCTGGCCGCGCTCGCCTGCGATCCGGATTCCATTCCGCGCAACTGTGCGCTTCACGCGCTCGGCCGAATTGGCCGCGAGAAAGAAGGGCGGCGTGCGGTCGGCGCGCACCGGGCGTTGTTCCTCGCTGCTCTCGGCGACGCCGACGCGGAAGTTCGCTGGGCTGCGTGCTACGCGTTTCAAACTACCGATCCGCGCGGGACGCACGCGCTGTCGATCCTGCTCGAGCGTTTGCTCGTCGAAACCACGGAACGGACGCGACAGGAGATCACCAGCACGCTTTATTGGGTGGCGAAGGGCGAGGACATGTCAATGCACTTGCCCAGATTGCTGGAGATCGCAGCCGCGCGGAAGGAAGCGCGCTCTACGGTTTTCAGTCTCTGCTCCGCGCTCGGGTCTCGCGCCGCGGCGATCCTGCCGCTGGTTCGTGACTCGATGACGGGCGAGGGCGCGTTATCCGCGATCGAGGCGCTGCACAAGATCACCGGCAGCGACGCCGAAGTCGTGCCCGCACTGGAACGGGTGCTCGAAGAAGGCGCTTTCCATCAGCGTTTCCAGGCGGCCCGGAAAATCCTCGAAATGACGGGCCGCGTGGAAAAAATTGTGGCGATGCTGGAGCGCGCGCTTCAGCAATCGCCCGACGAGCCGGGCATGTTCATCCAGGAAATCGGACAGCCCTTGGCGGCGGTGGCTCCGGCGCTCGCCCGGGCGATCGACGAGAACTTCGGCGAGAGCGACTGGGACGTGATGTGGAACCTGACCTGCGCCATGGCGGCGCTGCAGAGCGCCGAGCCCGCGGCCGTCACCGCTCTGAGCAAGGCATTGTCACACCCGAGCGATCGCGTGCAATACGCGGCGATCGAGGGCCTGGCGCACGCCGGACCCGCGGCCCGGGTTGCCCTGCCCGCGTTGCAACGACTTGCGGCGCAAGGTGCTGAGCTCGCCGAGACGGCGCGCGCGACGATTCGCGCGATCGAGAAGCGGCCTAACTAGCGCACGACGTGCAGCGCGCGCGCGTTGCGCCCGACCGCGAGCGCGCCCGAGCGCACCACTTCGACGATGTCGGTGCGTTCGCCCAGATCGGTGACGAACTGATTCACTTCGGCTTCCGACGCGGTGAGCTCCACCACGAATCCTTCCGGCGAGGGCTCGAGCACCCGGCCCCCGGCGCGAACGACATAGCCGCGCACCGAATCTATCAACTGCGGCTCGACGCGCAGCTTGAGCACCACCAGCTCACGCTCGATGTGCTCGCCACGCGTCAGGTCTTCCACCGCGACCACGTCGATGAGCTTGTTCAGCTGATTGACGATCTGCAGGATCACGCCATCCGCACCCTGCGTGACCAGGGTCACGCGCGATACCGATGGGTCATCCGTGGCCGCTACCGACAGCGACTCGATGTTGTAGCCGCGGGTACTGAACAGGCCCGTCACGCGCGTGAGCGCGCCAGCCTCGTTCTGCAGGTGGATGGCGATGATATGACGCATGTTTCTACGACTTTTGGCTCAACGGGAACGGTGGCCAGAATAGCGGTTTGCCATCCAAATACAAAATGCTAGGCTCCCCCGGGCCATGGCAAAAACCCCCAAAATCCGTGACTTGACTGCGTCCCTCACCCCGGCCACGCCCACGATCGCCCATCCGCTCGCCGGCCGGAAAATGACCGGCGCCGAGATGATCGTGCAGGTACTCGCGGACGAGGGCGTATCCACCATTTTCGGTTACAGCGGCGGCGCGATCCTGCCTACCTACGACGCCGTGTTTTGCTTCAACGAAGACCGCGCCAAGAAGGGCGAGCCGCAGATGCCGCTCATCGTGCCGGCGAACGAGCAGGGCGCGGGCTTCATGGCCGCAGGTTATGCGCGCGCCAGTGGCCGCGTGGGCGTCGCCATCGTCACCTCCGGTCCCGGCGCCACCAATACCGTCACGCCGATCCGCGACTGCATGGCGGATTCGATTCCGATCGTCGTCATCTGCGGCCAGGTGCCCACGAGCGCGATCGGTACCGATGCGTTCCAGGAAGCGCCC
>DASYKM010000124.1:0-2529 GCA_035995425.1 Steroidobacteraceae bacterium | reverse complement strand
CTACCAATTTCGGTCAACGCCCGTCGCTGCAACGCAAGGCCCAACGGGATGGCCACCCCAAACAGCCGGGCGAGGCGGATCTCCTCGGCGATCAGCGCCTGCGCTCTCGCCCCGTCACCGGAAATGTGAGCAATCAACCCTGCGAGCGATCGCCACGGCAGTGAGGTCGGATTGATCATCCCGAAGTCCCTGAAGGAATTTTCCGCTGCCTCGACATTGCGACGTGCGTCATCGATCATTCCGCGCCGCAGGTTCAGGCGCCCGAGGGCAATGTGCGCGTAGGTGTCGATGGCCGGGGTCGGCGTGAGCGGATCGTCGGCGAGCGAGAGGATCTTGGTGGCTTCGTTTAACTCGCCGCGGTCGATCATGCAGTGGACCAGCACCGCCAGCGCAGTCTTGGCGTGAGCATGCTCCTTGTGTTGCAACAGATCGAAGGCTGCCTGCGCGTCGGCCGCGGCGTCATTTACCCGGCCGCGGGTATAGAGAACCATCGCGCGGATGACTGACGCCTCGGCATACGCGAGCCGCGCGCCGCGGCCGCACGCGTCGCGGACAGCCGCATCCGCGGCCTCGTGGGCCTCGATGAGCCGGTCCGCGTGATGCAAAGCGAGGATGGCGAGATTGACGCTGGCGCCCAGCGAGGTCTGCTCAGCGAGCAGGGCGCCGTTACCCAGCGCGCGGAGCGCCAATTCGCCGGCCCGCGCTGCGGGCGGAATGGTCAGTGCCGCATTCAGCGCATGAACGGCGAGCACGGCACGGTCGCCCGGCCCGTCGCCGCTGACGTTGGTGGCGCTGGGCGGTTGATATTTCGTGGGCGCCAGATGCGTGTCGGCGCTCCACGCCGCGCCCTCGAAGCGCAATCGGACTTGTTCATCGCCTCCCTCGAACAGTTGGACGCCGCGGCGAAACGTCGCGCCGGCCTCGCCGTAACGCCCGAAGCGGTACAACGTCTGCCCGAGCGAGTACAGGGCGTCGGCTCGCTCATCCGGCTCGCGGATGAGTTCGAGAGCCTGTTCGAAGCGGCTCATCGACATCGGTTCTCCCGCAGCCGCTTCGGCGAGTCCGAGATCGATCAGCGCTCTCGGCGGCACTGAGGTGGAACTCGAAATCTTCAGCGCGTGGCGTAAATAGCGCACTGCGCTTTCTGGTGCACCCTTTCTCAACGCCGCCTGTCCCGCATTCTGGAGGGCCGTCAGTACCCACGGCTCGAGGATGGCCCCGGAGATCAAGAGATGTTCAGCGACGGCCTCTGGTTCTGCGCGACCACCGGCCAACAACTTCGCCGAATCCGCGTGCAGAGCCAGTCGCTCAGCCGGCTCGAGCAACTGGTAGATGGCCATCCGCACGATTCGGTGCGCGAACGTCACCGGATCCGACGATGCCAGTACCGTTGCCGAAACCAATTCCTCTGCCGCGGCGATCCCATCGTCGGGCTCCAACCCGACGAGCTGGATCGCGTCGCGCAGGGCGACGCCGTCACCGAGAACGGATCCGGCTTTGGCGAGCTGGCGCGCCGCCGGACGAAGGCGCGTCAAGCGCCGGGCGATGCGCCGACGCACCAACTGCGGTGTGGTCACCTCCGTGTCCTCGCCAGCGCGCAGCGCATCAGCGACGGCGACGACCAGGAACGGGTTTCCTCCGGTCTCGCGGAAGACCTTTGGAGTGAGGTCAGCGTCGACATCGTGCTCGTTGAGTTCGGCGAGCAGTTCCTCCACGGCCTCCTCACTGAGGTCGGCCGGCCGGATCGGCGGCGATGTGGCGGTATCCAACAGGTGTGTCATCACCTGCGACTCCGTTCCGGAATCCCCCGAACGCACCGAAAGAACGAGCGCGACCGGAAGGTCGTCGAGTCGATCGGCGAGGTAGGCCAGGAACTGCAACGAGAGATCGTCCGCCCAGGGAAGGTCGTCGACCACGATGGCCAGCGGCCGTTGCTCCGCGAGGTTGACCGTCAGCCAGTACAGACCATGAATCACACCGAAGACATCGGACGCCTCGCCGTGCCCGAAGACCGGTTCCGCCAGTGCCGCAGGCCCCTGCATCAGCACGCCACGCATCTCGGAATCAGCCCGAATGACCGTGTCTTCAAACAGGTTTCGGGCAATACCAAAGGAATAGTCACAGGTCAGCTCGCTGCACCGCGCACGAAGAATACGCATTCCCGACGCCTCGGCAAACGCGGCGCACTCATCGAGCAACCGCGACTTGCCGACCCCGCTCGGCCCTTCGACCACGCACACTTGCCCGCGGCCACTACCAGCAGCGGCGAGCACCGCAGACAGCTGAGTAAGCTCAGCTGCGCGCTCACGGAGTCCGGCAACGCCCATCGTGGCATCGTAATGCCAGCCGGGGTGCATGATAATGCCATTCGTGGCTGGCGCTAACCCCCTGCACCCATCATGGCGACGACGACGCTCCCGCTATCTACCTTCGGATAGGTGCAGGCTGTAGCCGGAACAGAATCGGGTAGGACCACCGAGCAGTTGGCTGGACGGTGTGGGTGCGACGCAGCTTCGCGGCTCGCTGCGC
>DASYKM010000123.1:0-11355 GCA_035995425.1 Steroidobacteraceae bacterium | reverse complement strand
GGCCTGCTGCTGCGCCAGCCCGCGCGCGAACAACTGGTCGAAATCGACCGGCGGCAGCACGAAGTTCGGGAAGCCACCCTGCGTGACGAGCTGCGAGACCGCGACGCGCGCGTACGGGAACAGCACGTTCGGGCAGATGGTGCCGATGGCGCGGCGCTGATCGTCGGGATTGAGTCCGCGCATCTGGAACAGGCCGGCCTGCTTCACCTCGACGAGAAAGGCCGTGGCCTCGCCCTGTTTGGCGCCGACCGTCACCGTGAGCACCACCTCGTTCAACTCGGGCGCGACCACACTCGCCGTCGTGTTGATGTCGAGCGAGATCTGCGGGCTCCAGTTGCCGTCGATGCGCGGGCCCTTGGGAGCTTCATAAGAGCAGTCCTTGAGGTATACGGACTGGATCGCGAGCATCGGGCCGTTCTGGTTTTCGGTTGCCGCGGGGGCGGTCTGGTTTTCCATGATGAGTCGTTCCTTGGTTGAAAGGGTTCAGCGGCCTAACAAGCCGTCGAGTTTGCCCGCTTGCTCGAGAGCCTGCAGGTCGTCGCTGCCGCCGACGTGCTGGTCGCCGATGAAAATCTGCGGCACGGTGCGCCGGCCGCTGCGATTGTGCATTTCGGCGCGCTTTTCCGGCGCCGCTTCGACGTCGATCTCTTCGATCGACACGTTCTTCGATCCGAGCAGCTTGCGGACGCGCTCGCAGTAGGGACACCAGCTCGTGGTGTACATGACCACCGCCGGCGTGCTCATCAGGCCGCCTTGGTGACCGGCAGGTTGTCAGCGCGCCAGCCGGCGAAGCCGCCGCGCAGCGAGAAAGCCTTGGTGAAGCCCTGTCGGTTGAGCTGGCGCACCGCCGCGGCGGCGAGCGAGCCCGACTCGCAGTACACCACCACCGGCTTTTCCTTGAATCTCTTGAAGCTCTCGCCGGCGGTCAGGATCTGGTCGGACGGCAGCTGCTTGGCGCCGTTCACGTGACCCGCGGCGAACTCGTCGGGCTTGCGGATGTCGAGAACCAGCGCGCCCTGATTCATGAGACGGATGAGGTCCTGCGAGGAGATGGCGGCGAACCCGGACGCACGCACTCGCGATTCATGGATGACCACCACCACCAACGCCAGCACTGCCGCCATCGCCAGCCAGGGGTGATGAGTCACGTATTCCATCAGTCGTTCCATGAGTCCTTGGGGAGTCCTTCGGGATTCCGGGGGTCGCGAAAAAGGGAGCGCATTATAGCGGCACCCCATGTTTTCGCCGATTTTCAGCATGAGCTCTCTTTAGAATATGACCATGAAATTCACCGGCCGGGCACTTTGCAGGCTTCTCGTGCTGGGCCCCTTTCTGGTCCTGTCCGGGGGGGCGGCGGCCGCCGAGAGCTCGGACCCGGCCCGCGCCGAGGCCGATCTCAAGGAAGTCCGGACGCAGATCGACAAGGTGCGCGCCGACCTCGAGCGCGACGCCGGGCGGCGCGACAAGCTGGCGCGCGAAATCGAAGAATCCGAACAGACCGTGAGCGGCGCGCGCGGCGCGCTCGAGCGCCTCAAACGCGAGCGCGCGGTGCACACCGCCAGGCGCGCCGAGCTCGCCGCCCAGCGCCGCAACGAGGAATCCGCGCTCGACGAGCGGCGCGCGGCGCTCGCCGGACAGATCCGCGCCGCGTCGATGATCGGCCAGCAGGAGCCGGTCAAACTACTGCTCAACCAGCGCGACCCGGCGCAGACCGGCCGCGTGCTCACCTACTACCAGTATTTCGGCCGCGCGCGCGCCAGCCAGATCGCAGCCATAAACTCGCACCTGGCGGAGCTCGCGAACATCGATGCGGGGCTCGCCGAGGAGGAGGCGCGGCTGGTGGCGCTCGAGGAACAGCAGAAGGGCGAGCTGTCGAAGCTGCAGTCGGCGCGCGAGCGGCGCGGTCGCGCGCTGGTGTCGCTCGAAGCCGAGTCGAAGAACCGCGCCAAGGAGCTCGAACGTCTCAAGGATCAGCAGGGCGGCCTCGAAAAGCTGGTGCGCGAGCTGCGGCGCGCGCTCGAACGCATCGACAAATTTCCGACCGACAGCAAGGACGCGTTCGCGAAGCTGCGCGGCAAGTTGTCCTGGCCCGTGGCCGGCAAGTTACTGGCGTCCTTCGGCCAGACCCGGGCGGGTGGCGTGAAATGGGACGGGGTGTTGCTGTCGGGGTCGCAGGGCACGGCCGTGCGGGCCGTGTATCACGGCCGCGTGGTCTACGCCGACTGGCTCTCGGGCCTGGGGCTTTTGACCATCATCGATCATGGTGACGGCTACCTGAGCCTCTATGGCCACAACGAGCGTCTCTACAAGGAAGTCGGCGAACGCGTGACGGCCGGGGACACCATCGCGACCGTCGGGGATTCGGGCGGCCGGTCGACGCCCGCGCTGTACTTCGAAATCCGCAAGGCAGGGCGGCCCATCGATCCGCGGCCCTGGTTCAAGAGCGCAACGCCGCAGGGCCCGTAACCGCCAAAAACGCCAACTTCATCAACGTCCTACGACCCCAATTGGGCGATGGTCCCCGGTTGATGTCCTTCGAAAACTCCATGGAGCCGTACGCGCAACTGGTGCGCTCGCTATTGCCGCGGGCGGCATCGGTGAGCCTGTTCGACAGCACCGGCAAGTTGCTCTGGGGCAGTGCCGCGAGCACCAACCCGGATCTGTTCGCGCTGGTCCTGCAGGCGATCGCGCACTTCGAAGGCCCGCTTGGAAAAAAAGGCGAAAGCGACGGCCAGCACTGCGCCCTGCCCGATGACGTCCCGGCCTATCTATTCTGGCTGCGCGACGGCGCCGGCAACGTGGCCGCCATCGTCGCCGTGGTCTGCAATCGCCACCGGGTGGATTCGGACGTACTGCCGTTTTCCTACGTGCACGATCACCTGAAGCCGGCGCTCGAGCTGCTGCGCCGCGACCTGCTGGCGCGCGCCGACATCGACATGCTCAACGAGTCCCTCAACGCGCGCGACAAGGATCTGGAGCTGCTGCTGTCGGTCACCGGCAGTCATCCGCAGGCGAGCGGTGCCGACGATCTGCAGAGCCTGCTCGCCAACGCCGCCAGTCACCTGAAGTGCGTGCTCGCCGGCATCGTGGTGCCCGACAAGGGCCTGGTGTTGACCTACCCGGAAAACGGCGACATCAGCATCCTCAAGCGCACCCAGAAACAGTTGTTAGCCATCACGCAGACGCGCCGCGACCCGCTGGTCATCAACCGGATCGCCACGCAGGCCGGGCAGGTGGCGATTCCGTATCGCATCCTCGCCTGCCCGCTGCGCCAGGGCAGCGGCCGCACCTCGGGCGTGCTCGCCCTGTTCCGCAAGCTCGAGGCGCCGGAGTTCGTCGGCCGCGACGTTCACCTGGCCGACCTGCTGGCGCGCCGCGTGGCGGCCAGCATCGAGACCAGTTACGACACGCTCTCCGGACTCCTGACGCGCGCCGCGCTCGAGCAGCGCGTGAAGCTCATGCTCAACGAAGGCGATCCGCGCGGCCAGCGCTGGAGCCTGCTGTACGTCGACATCGACGAGCTGCACGTCATCAACGAAAACTTCGGCATGCACGTGGGCGACCAGGCCATCGCGCAGATCGGCGAGCTGCTGCGCAAGCACCTGCCGTCGAACTCCGTGGCGGCGCGCATCTCCGGCGATCGCTTCGCGGTGTGCATGCCCTCCGACATCGACGAAGCCGCCATGTTCGGCGAAGGCCTGCGTGAAGGCGTCACGCGCCTGCACACGGTCGGTGTCGACGCGCGCTTCCGTCTATCCATCAGTCTCGGCGTCACGCCCTACAGCGGCCGCGACGGCGATCTCGGCCGTTCGCTCGCCGAAGCCGAGTCCGCCTGCAAGGCGGCCAAGGATCGCGGCCGCAATCGTCTCGAATCCTTCCAGGAAAACGACGTCAGCATCATCCGCCGCTTTACCGACATCAACGTCGCCACCGACGTGCGCGCCGCGCTCGCCGAGAACCGCCTGCGCCTCGATGCTCAGATGATCGTGCCGTTCGTCGATGACGGTCACGCCAAGCCGCACTACGAATTGCTGCTGCGCATGCTCGACCTGGAAGGAAACACCATCGGACCCGATCGATTCCTGTCGGCGGCGTTGCGCTACCAGATGATGCCGACCATCGACCGCTGGGTGATCTCGAGCGTCATCGAGCTGCTGCGGCCGCATCGCGAGCTGCTGTCGAGCGCGCCGGTGGTGTTCACCATCAACTTCTCCGGCCAGTCACTCACCGACGAAGAATTCCCCGACTACGTGATCCGCAGCATCGAGAACAGCCGCATCAACCCGGCGGTGTTCTGCTTCGAGCTCACCGAGAGCGCCGCGGTCGCCAGCATGAAAGATGCCGAGCAGCTGATGTCGCGGCTGCGCAAACTCGGCTGTGGCGTCGCGCTCGATGATTTCGGCACCGGCCTGTCGTCGCTGTCGTACCTGCGCTCCATGCCGGTGTCGATGCTCAAGATCGACGGCAGCTTCGTGCGCGACATCCTCAAGGACGAGCGCGCCGAATCGATGGTGCGCGCCATCGCGCAACTGGCCCGCGCCATGAACATCACCACCGTGGCCGAATACGTCGAGACCGAGGAAATTCGCGCGCGCGTGCGCATGCTCGGCGTCGACTATGGGCAAGGCTTCGCGATCGCGCGGCCGGTGCCCGTGCAGGAAGTGCTCGATGTCCTGCCGGTGCTCGCGGCGGCCACGCCGGGCGCGTTTCTCATCGACGAGGCCCAGGCGCATACCGGCTGAGCTAACTCATTAATTTGAGTTAGGATTCGTGCCCATGAAGCTTCTGGCTCTAGGCATCGTGCTCGGCCTGCTGATCGCGCTCGGCGGCGGATTCGCGCATCGCGACGCCGAGCCCGCGCAGGCCGCGAAAGCCGCGGTCGCCGCCAGCGAAAAAACACCACTCACCGCCGCCGAAGCCGCGCAGCTCACCGAAGTCATCGACCGCGTGCAGCGCGAGTACGTCGACACCGTGTCGCACCCCGAGCTGGTCGACGATGCGCTGCGCGGGCTGGTCGGCGGCCTCGATCCGTATTCGTCCTATCTAGATGCCGAGGAGTACGCCGATCTGCGCGTGAGCACCGCGGGCACGTACGCCGGAATCGGCATCGAAGTGTCGACCGCCGATCGCGCATTGCGCGTGGTGCGGCCGTTCCGCGATTCGCCCGCCGCCGCGGCCGGCATCCAGAGCGGCGACATGATCTCGGCCATCGACGGCACGCCCGTCGGAACCGACCTCGAGGCGGCCATGGCGCGCATGCGCGGTCCGCGCGGTTCCACCGTGAAGCTCGCGGTCTTGCGCGTCGGGCAGACGCTGCCGCTGGAGTTCACCGTCGAACGCGCGCAGGTCGATGTGCACAGCGTCGCCATGACCAGCATCGAGGGCGGCTATGTGTACGCGCGCATCACCGCATTCAGCGATACCACCGCCGAGGATTTCTCCACCAGCATCGCGCGCCTGCGCCGCGACATGAGCGCCAAGCCGCGCGGAGTGGTGCTCGACCTGCGCAACAACCCCGGCGGTGTGCTCGAGTCGGCGGTCGAAGTCGCCGACCAGCTGCTCGAGAGCGGGGTCATCGTCACCGCCGACGGCCGCACTCCGGCGGCGCGATTCACCATGGAAGCGACGCCGGGCGAGGTGCTGCCGGGAGTGCCGATGGTGGTGCTGGTGAACGGTTCCACCGCGTCGGCGGCGGAAATCCTCGCCGGCGCGCTGCAGGATCATCACCGCGCGCTGTTGTTAGGGCGGCGCACCTTCGGCAAGGGCTCGGTGCAGACGGTGATGCCGCTCACCGCCGGGCGCGCCATGAAGCTCACCACGTCGCGCTATTTCACGCCGTCGGGCCGCTCCATCCAGGGACGCGGCATCGATCCCGATCATCTGCTGGAAAACGTCGACGGAGTGCCGCTCGACCTCGACGACGCCCGGGTGCGCCAGACGCTCGGCGTGCGCGACGCCGGCGTGCACGCGGCGCTCGAGCTGCTCAAGGGACACAAGCCGAAGACGGCTGCCTCCGGCATGACGGCCAGCGCCGCCAGTGCACCGTGGAAATGAACCGCGCATGGAGTTAGTCCACTGGTTCATGGAGTGGGTGTACTGGTTCTTCGATCTCGTACTGCATCTCGACGCGCATCTCATCGAGCTGCTGCGCGACTACGGCTTCTGGGTCTATCTCATACTGTTCGCCATCGTGTTCGCCGAAACCGGATTCGTGGTCACGCCGTTCCTGCCCGGCGACGCGCTGCTGTTCGCCGCCGGCGCGCTGGCCGCGGTCGACACCAGCGGGACGCTGTCGGCGCCGCTGGTGTCGCTCACGCTGGCGATGGCCGCCATCACCGGCAACACGACTAACTATCATGTCGGCCGCTGGATCGGCCCGCAGGCATTCAGCGGCAAGTACCGGCTGCTCAAGATGAGCTACCTGCGGCGCACCGAGGAGTTCTTCGCGCGGCACGGTTCACTGACCATCGTGCTTGCCCGGTTCGTGCCGGTGGTTCGAACCTGCGTGCCGTTCGTGGCGGGCATCGCGCGCATGCCGTACGGGCGCTTCCAGGCCTACAACGTCGCCGGCGCGCTCGTCTGGGTGCTGTCGCTCGTCTGGGCGGGCTTCTTCTTCGGTAATATTCCGATCATCAAGAACAATTTCGGGATCGTGACCATCGGCATCGTCGTGCTCTCGGTATTGCCGATGGCCTGGGTGGCGTTGAAGGAGGCGTTGAAGAAGTGAGCAGCGCGTACCGCAGTTTCGCCCATCGCGTCGACATCGGCGTGCCGGTGGAACGCGCGTGGCGCGCCTTCACCGACACCAGATTGCTGGCGCGCTGGACCGTGCCGGGCGCCAGCGTCACGCCGCGCGAGAAGGGTCGGTTGCACGTGATGTTCGCCGCCGACATGGAGCTCGACGCGCACATCGATGTGCTCGTGACCCCGCAGCGCATGCGCCTGATTCTGCTGCCGACGCGCGGCATGCCTTCCGCGGACGCGGTCATCGTCGAAGATTTCCTGTTTGAACGCGCCGCGTCCGGCACGGTGGTGCGGCTGATGAGCAGCGGAGTACCCTCGGCCCAGAGCTGGGTGACGTACTATCTGTCCAAGCGCCGCCACTGGGAGCTGGCGCTGACCCGGCTCAAGGTCTTTCTCGAGAAGGGTCTGGACCAGGAACAGCCAACACCGAGGTATTGAGTCATGGCGGGTTTCATTCTGCGCGGCCTCATCGCCGCGCTCGGGCTCTGGGCGGCAACCGAAGTCTTCAAGGGCAGCATCGTCATCGATTCGCCCATGACGCTGATATTCGCCGGATTGTTGTTAGGCGTGGTGAACGCCATCGTGCGGCCCATCGCCGTGGTGCTGTCGCTGCCGGCGCTGTTATTGAGCCTGGGCCTGTTCCTGCTGGTCATCAACGCCGCCATGCTCGGACTGGTGGCGCTGCTGTTGCCCGGGTTTCACATCGCTGGTTTCTGGACCGCCGTGGGCGGTTCGATCATCGTGAGCGTCGTGAGCTGGATCGCCTCGTGGTTCATCGGCGCGCGCGGCCGCGTGGAGATCATCCGCGCCCGCAAGGATTGATGGGGCCGCACCTCCCATCCGCGGGTCGGCGGATCGCGAGCCGCCGCTAGCTACCCGCACCCGGCGGTCGACGGATCCCTCTGCTGATCCTCGTCCAGGCGCTTCGCATCCTGCTTGTCATCGTTTTGGGGCCAGCTGACCAGCGCCACGCCCGCGAACATGATCGCCATGCCGATGAGCTGGTTCGCGCCCAGTGTTTCCTTGAGGAACCACCAGCCGAGAACCGCGGCGATCGCCGGGTTCACATAGCTGTAGGTGCCGACCAGCGCCGGCGTGGTGTTGCGCGCCAGCCAGGAGAACGCGGTATACGCCACGCAGGAGCTGGCGACGGTGAGATAGGCCATGGCGGTCAACCCTTTCGCCGACCAGTGCCATTGCGCCGCCTCGCCCAGCCCGAGTCCCACGCCGGTCATCATCAGGCCGCCTAACAACATTTGCATCGCCGAGAATGCCAGCAGGTCGAGTTTCGAGTGCACGTTGCGGATGTAGACGGTGGTCGCGGACCAGACGAACACCGCCACGAGGATCAGCAGCTGCATGCCGAAGTGGCCGGTGTCGAGGCTGCCGCGCGGCCAGACGATGAGCAGCGCGCCGCCGAAGCCGATGACGAGCCCGATCACGGTGCGCTTGTCGAGCGCGTGCGCGCGCCGGCCCTGGGTCGCGAACAGCGCGATCCACAGCGCCGCCGAGACATTGAGGATCGCGGTCTGGTTCGAAGCGACGGTCTGCATGGCCCAGTTCGTGAAGCCGTTCGGAATCAGCACGCTGCCCACCGCGACGATCAGCAGGTGCCGCCACTCCGTCGCGTCGAGCGGGAAGCGCTTGCCGAGCGCGAGCGCCGTGATGCCGAGCAGGATCCCGGCGCAGATGAAGCGGATGCCACCGAACAGGATCGGCGGCATGACGTGCACGCCGATGCTCGCCACCAGGTAGGTGGAGCCCCAGATGAGATACACCGCCGCGAAGCAGAGGATCAGCTTTGCGCGGCGGGAGGAGTCGGTCATGGCACCGTCAGGCGCTGGCCGGTGTGCGCTTCCCGACCCGGTACATCCAGTAGCCGATGGCGCCGAGGATCGCGAGACCCACCCACTCACCGAGCGATCCGCCGAGCTGCATGCCGGCCGGCAGCGCGAAGACTTCGGGATTGTCCGTCTTGTAGATCGCCGCGCCGATGGCGATGCCCATGAGCGCCTCACCGGTGATGAGGCCGGCGGCGAACAACGTTCCGGTCTGGTTGCGCCGCTCGATCTTCTCGTCGGACAAACCCCTGCCGAAGGAGCGGGTCACGAGGTGGTTGAGGAGGCCGCCCAGGAAGATCGGCACCATCGTCTCGAGCGGAAGATAGATGCCGATCGCCGCGGCCAGCACGGGCACGCGAAACCTGGCGCCGCGAGCTTTCAGGAGCTGGTCGAGAATGATGACCGCGACACCAATCACGGCGCCGATCGCGATCATTCCCCAGGGAAGGTGGCCGCCGAACAAACCCTTGGCGACCGATGCCATGAGGTTCGCCTGGGCCGCTTCGAGCGACAGCGGATGCGCGGCACTGCGCGGCCCGATGCCGTAGCTGTGGGCGAGCATGTTCAGTACCGGCGCCATGACCAGCGCGCAGGACACCGAGCCGATCGCCAGCATGAGCTGCTGTTTCCACGGCGTGGCGCCGACCATGTAGCCGGCTTTCAGGTCCTGCAGGTTGTCGCCGGCGACGCAGGCGGCGCAGCAGACGACCGCGCCGATCATGACCGCCGCCACCGGGCCGATGGCCGAGTCCCTGCCGAGAAAACCCAGCAGCACGAGCGCCGCGAACAGGATGGTGGCGATGGTGATGCCCGACACCGGGTTGTTGGAGGAACCCACCAGGCCCGCCATGTAGGCCGACACGGAACAGAACAGGAACCCCGCGACCACCATGATGACCGACATGGCCGCGCCGACCCCGACGCTTCCGACAATGCTGGTGTAGAGAACCGCGAGCGGAATGGTGAAGACGACGATGCCGACCAGCACCCACTTCATGGGCAGGTCGCGGTCGGTGTGCGCCACCAGCGCGTCGGTTCCGGCGCGCGTCGCGGCGAGACCGCTCTTCACGCCCGACACTATCGAATGACGCAGGCTGATGAGCGCCCACAGGCCGCCGACCAGCATCGCCCCGACACCCAGGTAACGGATCTGCGCGCTGCGCAACATCTGCGCCGAGACTTCCGCGCAGTCGGCGTTCGACAGACCCTGGCAAGCGCCGGCGATGGCCGCGGCGAGCTCCGGATTCTGCGGCAGGAAATAGGCGTGGAAGATCGGGATCGCGATGTTGTACGACAGGATGCTGCCGGACACCACGACCACGCCGATGTTGAGGCCGACGATGTAGCCGACGCCCAACAAGGCGGGCGAGATGTTGGTGCCCATGTAGCCGAGGAACTTGCCGATGAAACCGCTGGCGAGCGCGCTGTCGGGGATGAAGCGCAGGCCGCTCGCGGCGATCACCTTGCCGATGCCGCCGGCCAGCGCGGAAATGCCGAGAATCCTGATGCCATGCGACGGGTTCGCGCCGGCGCGCAGCACTTCGGCCGCGGCCTTGCCCTCGGGGAACGCCATCTGCTGATCGACGATCAAGGATCTGCGCAGCGGCACCGAAAACAGCACACCTAACAACCCGCCGAGGCCGGCGATGGCGAGCACCCACCAGTACTTGAAGTCGGGCCAGTAGCCCATGAGCACCAGCGCCGGCACCGTGAAGATGACGCCGGAGGCGATCGAGGTGCCGGCCGAGGCGCCGGTCTGCACGATGTTGTTCTCGAGGATGCCGCCGCCGCCGAGTGCGCGCAGCACCGCCATCGAGACCACCGCCGCCGGAATGGCCGAGGCGATGGTCATGCCGGCGAACAGGCCGAGATAGGTGTTGGCGGCGGCCAGGATCACCGCCAGCACCACCGACAGGATGATGGCGCGCGCGGTCAGTTGCGGCGCCGGTGCCACGATACTCGTATTCATCTAACTACCTCAGTTCCAGCCGCAGGACTGGCCTTTGTTCTGTTCTTCGAGCCAGCCTTCCAGCGGCTTGAAGTAGTCGATGATGGCGGACGCGTCCATCGAGCGCGTTCCGGTCAGCTCCTGCATGGTGTCCTGCCACGGCTGGCTGGCGCCCTTGGCGAGCATGGCGCCATATTTCTTGCCCGCTTCGGTGCTGCCGAAGATCGAGCATTCGTTGAGCGGGCCCTTGAAGCCCGAGGCGTCGCACAGCGCCTTGTGGAACTGGAACTGCAGGATGAACGAGAGGAAATAGCGCGTGTACGGCGTGTTGCCGGGAATGTGATATTTCGCGCCCGGATCGAAGTCTTCCTCGCTGCGCGCCAGCGGCGGCGAGACGCCCTGGAATTTCTCGCGCAGCTCCCACCACGCCTTGTTGTAGTCGGCCGGCTTGATCTTGCCGCTGAACACTCCCCAGCGCCATTGATCGATGAGCTTGCCGAACGGCAGGAACGCGATCTTGTCGAGCGCCATCTTCATCTGCTGGTTGATGACGGCTTCCCTCGACGGGGTCACGTCGCCGATCAGGCCGATCTTGCGTAGATAGGCCGGGGTCACCGACAGGTTGATGGCATCGCCGATGGCTTCGTGGAAGCCGTCGTGCGCGCCGCCCTGGAACAGCTGCGGCTGGTCCTTGTACCAGAGGTAGTAATAGACGTGGCCGAGCTCGTGGTAGATCGTGAACAGGTCTTCCTCGTTCGGCCGCATGCACATCTTGATGCGCACGTCGTCCTTGTCGTCCATGTCCCAGGCGCTGGCGTGGCA
>DASYKM010000122.1:0-12752 GCA_035995425.1 Steroidobacteraceae bacterium | reverse complement strand
GCCAGGATGTTCTTGCCGTCGGCCATGACGATGAAGCTGGCTTCCTCGCCGGGCAGGAATTCTTCGATGACCACCTGGTCGCCGGCGCTGCCAAACTGCCCGTCGAACATCGCCAGCGCCTGGGCGATGGCTTCCTCGGCGGTGTCGACGATGACCACGCCCTTGCCGGCGGCGAGGCCGCTCGCTTTCACGACGATGGGCGTGCGCTGCCGGCGCACCCAGTCCGGATCGAACGTCTCCTTGCGGAACGTGGCGTAGGCCGCCGTCGGAATGCCGTGGCGCTTGAGGAATTCCTTGGTGTAGGCCTTGGAGCCCTCGAGTTGCGCGGCCGCCTTGCGCGGGCCGAAGCAGCGCAGGCCAGCGGCCGCGAACGCATCGACCACGCCGATCACCAGCGGCCCTTCGGGCCCGATGATGGTGAGTCCGACATTTTCGGATTTCGCCATTGAAACGAGGCCGGCGATGTCTTCCGCGGCGACGTCGACGTTGCGCACGCGCGGCTCGGTCGCGGTGCCGCCGTTGCCGGGCGCGACCAGCACTTCCGAAACCTTGGGTGACTGCGCGCACTTCCACGCGAGCGCATGTTCGCGCCCGCCGGATCCCACGATCAGGATCTTCATCTCAGTGCCGGAAGTGGCGCATGCCGGTGAACACCATGGTCATGCCGTGTTCATTGGCCGCGGCGATGGTTTCATCGTCACGCTTGCTGCCGCCGGGTTGCACGATGGCCTTGATGCCGTATTCGGCGGCGACATCGATACCATCGCGAAACGGAAAGTACGCATCCGACGCCATGGAGCTGCCTTCGACCTGCAGCCCCTCATCCTTGGCCTTGAGCGCCGCGACTCGCGTGGAATACACGCGCGACATCTGCCCGGCGCCGACGCCGATGGTCATGCCTTCACGCGCGAACACGATGGCGTTCGATTTCACGTACTTGCACACGCGCCACGCGAACCACAGGTCGGCGTATTGAGTGGGTGTGGGGCTCAACTTCGTGACGATCCTGAAACTGTCGGGCTGCGCGAGCGCGGTATCGCGGCTCTGCACCAGCAGCCCGCCGACCACACTGCGGTATTCGAGGTCGGATGAAGTCTGTTTTGCGAGCGGGCCGATCACGAGCACACGCACATTGGCCCTGCCCGCAAGCACCGCGGCCGCGGCGGCCGAAACTGACGGCGCGGCGATCACTTCGACGAACTGACGTCCGGCAATGGCGCTGGCCGTCTCCGCATCGAGTTCGCGATTGAAGGCGATGATGCCGCCGAACGCGGAGGTCGGGTCCGTGCGATAGGCGCGATCGTAGGCATCGGCCAACGAAACGCCGGTGGCGACTCCGCAGGGATTGGCATGCTTGACGATGACGCAGGCTGCCTCGTTGAACACGCGCACGCACTCGACGGCGGTATCCGTGTCGGCGATGTTGTTGAACGACAGTTCCTTGCCCTGGAGCATGGTCGCGTTGGCGACGCAGGATCCGCTGATGCCGGGCTGGCGGTAAAACGCCGCCTTCTGGTGCGGGTTCTCGCCGTAGCGCAGGTCCTGGATCTTTTCGTACACCAGCGGCAGCGTGTCCGGGAACGAGGCGGCATCTTCGCTTTCGCGCGCCAGCAGGTAGTTCGCCACCATGGTGTCGTACTTCGCGGTGTGTGCGAATGCCTTGGCGGCCAGGCTCGAGCGAGTGTCGATGCTGGTGGCGCCGTCATTGGCCTCGAGGTCACCGAGCACGCGCGCGTAGTCGGCCGGGTCGACGATCACGGTGACCGATTCATGGTTCTTCGACGCGGCGCGCACCATGGCCGGACCACCGATGTCTATGTTTTCGATGGCGTCCGCATAGGTGCAGTCAGGGCGCGCCACGGTCTGGGCGAAGGGGTACAGGTTCACCACGAGGAGATCGATGGGTGGAATGTCGTGCTTGGCCATGACGGCCTCGTCGACGCCACGGCGCCCGAGCAGGCCACCGTGGACGCGTGGGTGCAGGGTCTTGACGCGCCCGTCCATGATCTCGGGGAAGCCGGTATAAGCCGACACCTCGGTGACCGCGAGGCCGGCGTCGGTCAGCAGCCGGGCGGTGCCGCCCGTGCTCAGCAGCTCGACGTTGCGCTTGATGAGCGCACGGGCGAAATCGACCAACCCCGTCTTGTCGGAAACCGACAGCAAGGCACGGCGAATCGTGACGAGCATCAGTGTGCTTTTATCTAGCCGGAGAGGCCGAACTGGCGCAGTTTCTTGCGCAGCGTGCCCCGGTTGATGCCGAGGATGGCGGCGGCGCGGCACTGGTTGCCCGACGAGTAGTCGAGCACGGCGCGGAACAGCGGCTCTTCGACTTCGCGCAAGACGAGGTCGTAAAGGTGGGCCGGCTTGTGGCCGTTCAGGTTGGAGAAATAATCGGAGAGAGCTCGCTCGGCGTGGTTTCGCAGCGGCACTTCAAGCGCGCCATTGCGACCGGAATCTTTTCTGGTCCGAGAAGTTTTCGCCGTCATTACCGAGCCCCGTCGTCAGTGTCCGAGCCTGAACACAAAATATCTTTAGACACACGCTGCAATACCTCCCCAGGTTGCAACGGTGTTCTCGCCGCTGGTCTGCAACCAGGCATCGAGACTCTTTTCCGACAACGCAAACTGCGACGCCGACGTTGAAGCTGCCATCAACTCCCGACGAACATCGGGCGCGTCCTGCAACTTTTCAAAATACCAACCGAGGTGTTTGCGTGCTACTCGAAGGCCAGTCTCTTCGCCGTAAAAAGCGTAGAGGGATTCGAGATGCGCGAGGATGGTATCACGCACTTTTCGAAGTGGAAGTGCAGGCGCAATTTTTCCGTGCGACAAAAAATAATTGACATCACGAAAGATCCACGGTGAGCCATGCGCGGCGCGCCCGAGCATTACTCCTGTTGCGCCCGTGAAATCAAGCACTGCGCGTGCTTTTTGTGCCGAATCAATATCACCATTTGCGAATAATGGAATTCGCACACGCGATCTGATTTCGCGAATGGTGTCGTACTCCGCTGCTCCGTCATAGAAATCTTCGCGCGTGCGACCGTGAATCGCGAGCGCTGCGATGCCACACGACTCAGCGAGTTGCGCGATACGCACACCGTTGCGTAAATCGCGACTCCACCCGGTTCGCGTCTTGAGTGTCACAGGAACGCTGGACGCGGCAACGACCGCAGAAAGAATTTTCGCGACCAGCGCCTCATCGGTGAGCAGGGCCGAGCCGCACAGCCGGTTGCAGACTTTCTTGGCGGGGCAACCCATGTTGATGTCGATGATCTGCGCGCCGAGATCGATATTGCGGCGTGCGGCTTCCGCCAGTGGCTCAGGGTCGGCGCCCGCGAGTTGCACCACGCGTGGCTCGGGCTCGCCGGCGTGATCCATGCGCAGTTGCGTCTTCTTCGTCGTCCAGAGGCGCACGTCGCTGGTGATCATTTCCGACGCGGCAAGACCCGCTCCAAAGCTGCGCGCAATTTGACGGAATGGACGATCGGTGACACCCGCCATCGGGGCGAGCACTACGTTCGAGTCCAGCAAGTACGGGCCGATGCGCATGCTATCGCTGGTACGGTTTCAGCCAGCCGCGCGGCGCCGCGCTTCGTTGGCGCAGCCAATCGCGCCACTCTCGGCGCGCAGGCAGGCGTCGATCTCGAAGCCGATCGCGGCCTTGCCGGGATCGATCACGTGCAATTCGGCGTCGATGCGCTGATCGGGCTCGAGCAGGCGCTGCCCGGCGACGCGCTTCGGAAGGTAGTCCGCCGGCTCGAGATCACGCGTCGCCACGGCGTTGCCGTAGCGATCCTGAAGGGTGAGTCGCAGCAACGGCAAAGGCTGCACGCGAGAGCTCTCGTTCTGTACCGAGAGGCGCACGCGCAGCTGCGTGCCTTCGCTGCCTTCGGCTTCGGCGCCGAGTTGCTTCACCGAATACGCGGTGAGATCCCAGCGCGGCGTGAGGGTGACGCCAAAGGCGCTATAGATCTTCGCGGCCGCCGGACCGAACACCGGGTTCAGCGCCAGGCTCTGGCGGTCGTGATGAAGGATTTGCAGTACAAGGAGCACGGCCAGCAGCGCGACGCCGCTCACGTATTGCCAGTTCGGGCGGCGTTTGATCGGCGTGTTGAGCAGCGGCTCGAGCACGGTATCGCTCGGCGCGGCCGAGCCGGTGCTGGCGCGCGCCACCTGGACGACGGCGGGTTCCTCGACGCGGCCGATGTTGTCGAGAATTTCGCGTTCGGCGGTGCGCACCCGTTCGGCATCGGCTTCCGCCTCGGCAAACATTTCCTCGACCCAAGGTGGATCCGGCGCATTGGGTGCGTGCGCGGCTGCGATCTCCTGCGCGATCGGCGATTCTTCGATGACGGACTCATCGTCCGCCGGCGTGTCATCGAGCAGTGACCATTCGTCGGCAGCAATAGTGTCGGTGGGTGAAAATTCCGGCGCTTCGATGACCGCTTCAGATTCAGATTCGGCTTCTGGTTCGAATTCGCTCGTGGATTGCGGCTCTTCGGCCAACACCACTTCCTCGAATGTGCCGGAGCCGGTGTCATGTTCCGCCCCTGGCGGCGGAATGAAGATATCCGACACGTCGGTGGCAGCGGCATCGAACTCGAGCGATCCCTCGTCTTCCAGGACGACGTTGGATTCTGGTTCGGGCTCGGGTTCGGGTTCGGGCTCCGGCTCCATGGCGACGCCGGCTCCGAGCGCCGGCTCCACCGCAGGCCTGGGTGCGGTTTCAAGCAGTCGGCGATTCGCGGTATCGGCGGTATTGCCGCCTGGCTCACCCTCGCGCAGCGCGATCAATGCGTTGAACACATTCGCGCAGCGGCCGCAGCGCACGTAACCCTGTCCGGCACGCAGGTCCACGGTGGTTACGACCAGCGTCAGCGTGCATTTCGGGCAGACAGTGAACAAGTGCGAATCCTGTGAGTGTGCGCGCGACTTTATGCGCCGCGACGGCGATTCATTGCAAGACCGATTTGCGATTGCGGCGGCTGATTTGCCCGATACCGGCCGTCATGAGCTTTGCGAGCAGGGCGTCGCGTCCGTGGGTCTGGCTCCACTGCATTTCGTCTTCGGTGATCACCGTGGCGACGAGCAGCTGCATGCGTCCGTTGGGCAGCTCGACGCCCGCAGGCACCGGTGAAGACGCCTTCGCGAACAGCAGGTTCACCATGTCGGCGGGGTCGTCGCCGGTCCGGATCTCCTGCACGGTGAGACCCGCATATTTCTCGACGCGCTTCAGCAGCCCGACGTCGTTGTCGATTTCTGCGTTCAGCGACCATTGCAGGATCCACAGCGGCCATTCCGCTGGCTCGTCGGTGAGGACCACGAGCTCGTATCCATAACCCGCCGCGCCCGCTGGAGCCGCGGCGGGTTCGCGCGATTCGAGGCGCAGCGAAATGGTCTTGAAGCGACCGAGCGCGTCGTTTTCCTGCTCGACGTCGCGCG
Organism: Steroidobacteraceae bacterium; assembly: GCA_035995425.1. Taxonomy (GTDB): domain Bacteria; phylum Pseudomonadota; class Gammaproteobacteria; order Steroidobacterales; family Steroidobacteraceae; genus CADEED01. The sequence continues at coordinate 7,308 of DASYKM010000122.1, read as the reverse complement.
CACGAGTTCGCGTGGGCATGTCGGGATTCGTGAGGCCGAAGGTCGAGTACACGGTGAGGCCGGAATCGATGCGCGTCGCGGGAATGACGAACAATCCGCCGCCAGGCCATACGCCCGAATACCGCGGGACCTTGAGTATGTCCTCCGGAAACTCGCCGATGGTTTTCCGGTAGTAAGCCTCGCGCGCCGAGTAGGTTGCCTGCCAGGCGGCGTTGGCCGCGGCTTCGGCAGGCGTCACACCCGGATCGCCCGCGCCGGGTTTCACGAACACGCCACGAAGTTTGCTCCACAGACCGCTCATCCGGCGCTCCGTTCGGTTTCACCGCGCCGCGTGCCCGTGAGTGCGGTCCAGCCGTCGCGGGACGCGAATGGCGCGATGTCAAACCAGGGTGCGTGCGCATTCGTCACCTCGTCGGCCTGCGCGCTCAGCAGGCCGGCGAGCACGATCTTTCCGCCAGGGCGCGTGAGTGCCGCGAAGCGCGGCGCCAGTTCGCACAGCGGGCCGCACAGGATGTTCGCCAGCAGGATGTCGGCGTTCGCGGGCAGCGAATCGTCGGCCGCGACCACGTGCACTCGAGCCTCGACGCCATTGGCGGCAGCGTTGTCGCGCGTTGCGGTGAGTGCCTGCGGGTCGATGTCGAAAGCGTGCGCTGCGCGCGCGCCTAACTTCACCGCGGCGACCGCGAGCACACCGGAGCCGCAGCCGTAGTCGATGGCCAGTTGGCCGGGCGCGGCGTGCTCATCGAGCCACGCGAGGCACATGGCGGTGGTGGCATGCGTGCCCGTGCCGAACGCCAGGCCGGGATCGAGCCGCACGATCACGGCGCCCTCGGTGTGCACGTGCGCGTGATGTGGTGCCACCCACAGGCGCCGACCGAAGCTCATGGGATGAAAATCGCGCAGCCACTCGCGTTCCCACACCCGATCCGCGAGCGTTTCGACGACCAGGCGATCCGGGTCGACGCGCAGGACGTGCGCGAGGCCGCCGACCAGTTCCTGCGGCGATGTGTCGAACGGAAACAATGCCTGCAGGCGTGAGTGCGGCCACAACCGAAACTCGCCGGGAGCCGGTTCGAGAATCGGATCGTCGCGCTGGTCGGTGTACGACACGGCAACCGCGCCGAATTCGAAACAGGCTTCTTCCACGCGGTCGGCGTCGAGTCCGTCCAGCGTGAGCGTCAGTGCAAGTTGCGGCACGCGAGTCCCGGCGGCTACTTGAGGCCCAGGCGGCGCTCCAGGTAGTGGATGTCCTGTCCGCCGGTGCGGAAGGCCTGGTGCGTGAAGATTTCCTGGTGCAACGCCGTGTTGGTCTTGATTCCCTCGACGACCATCTCCGCCAGCGCATTGCGCATGCGCGCGATCGCGGTTTCGCGCGTGTCGCCATAGGCGATGATCTTGGCGATCAAGGAATCGTAGTGCGGCGGCACGTTGTAGCCGGAGTAGATGTGGCTATCTACCCGGATGCCGGGGCCGCCCGGCGCATGCCAGAGCTTGATCGGGCCCGGGGACGGCATGAACGTCTTGGCGTCCTCGGCGTTGATGCGGCATTCGATCGCATGGCCGGTGAGCTTGATGTCGTTCTGCGTGTACTGGAGCTTCTGGCCGGAAGCGATCATCAGCTGTGCCTTCACCAGGTCGATGCCGGTGATCAGCTCGGTCACCGGGTGTTCGACCTGGATGCGAGTGTTCATTTCGATGAAATAGAACTCGTCGTCCTGATAGAGGAACTCGAGCGTGCCGGCGCTGCGATAGCCCACTGCCTTGCAGGCGTCGACCACGCGCTGGCCCATCTTTTCGCGCTGTGCGGACGTGATGCCCGGAGCCGGCGCTTCCTCGATCACCTTCTGGTGGCGGCGCTGCATGGAGCAGTCGCGCTCGCCCAGGTGGATCACATTGCCGTAGTTGTCCGCGAGCACCTGGAACTCGATGTGGCGCGGCCGCTCCAGGAATTTCTCCATGTAGACCTGGTCGTTGTTGAAGGCCGCGTGCGCCTCCGACTTCGTGACCGCGATGGCGTTGAGCAGCGAGGCTTCGGTGTGCACCACGCGCATGCCGCGGCCGCCGCCGCCGCCCGACGCCTTGATGATCACCGGGTAGCCGATGTCGCGCGCGATGCGATGATTCTCTTCAGGCACGTCGCCCAGAGGGCCGCCGGATCCCGGCACGCAAGGCACGCCGGCCTTTTTCATCACATTGATGGCCGAAACCTTGTCGCCCATCATGCGGATCACATCGGCACGCGGGCCGATGAACGTGAAGCCGCTCTTCTCGACGCGTTCGGCGAAGTCCGCGTTCTCGGAAAGAAATCCGTAGCCGGGGTGGATGCCCACCGCGTCGGTCACTTCGGCCGCGCTGATGATGGCCGGCATGTTGAGATAACTTTTCTGCGAAGCAGGCGGGCCGATGCACACCGATTCGTCGGCCAGCAACACGTGCTTGAGGTTGTAGTCGGCGGTGGAATGCACGGCGACCGTCTTGATGCCGAGCTCGCGGCAGGCGCGCAGGATCCGGAGCGCGATCTCGCCCCGATTGGCGATTACGATTTTGTCGAGCATGACTTGCGGGTTTATTCGATCACGAACAGCGGCTGGCCGAATTCCACCGGATCGCCGTTGGTGGCCATGATCGCGGTGACCTTGCCGGTCTTGTCGCTCTCGATCTGATTCATCATTTTCATCGCTTCGATGATGCAGAGGACCTGGCCTTCCTTGACCTCGGTGCCTATTTCCACGAACGCCTTGGCGCCCGGGGAAGCCGACGCATAGAAGGTGCCGACCATGGGGGCGGCAACCACGTGTTCATTGGCGTTGCGGGTCGGAACTGCCGCGACACCGCTCGCAATTGAAGGGGCCGCGACGGGCGCGGCAATGGCCGCCACCGGCGCCTGCATCATCGGCTGCTGCTGCAGGTGTGTCAGGAACCCACCGGTCGGCATGCGGCTGATACGTACCGCTTCCTCGCCTTCCTTGATCTCGATTTCCGCGATCCCCGATTCTTCGAGTAGTTCGATGAGCTTCTTGACTTTCCGAATGTCCAATTTGGACTCCCTTCTTTGAAACTTTACTTGGCGAGCCGGGCGGCCGCTGCCTGCACCGCGAGCTCGTAGCCCATGGCGCCCAGGCCCACGATGCAACCGACCGCGATGTCTGAAAAATACGAGTGATGGCGGAATTTCTCGCGCGCGAAGGTGTTCGACAGGTGCAGCTCGATGAAGGGCAGCTTCACGCCGAGCAGCGAGTCACGAAGGGCAACGCTGGTGTGAGTGAAGCCGCCAGGGTTCAGGATGGCGAAGCTGATGCCGTTGGCCTTGGCCGTCTGCACCCGATCGATGAGCTCATGCTCGGCGTTGCTTTGAAAGGCGACGAGCTCGTGCCCGAACTTGGCCGCAACGTTCCGGGAGCGTTCTTCGATGGAGGCGAGCGTGTCCGAGCCATAGACTTCGGGTTCGCGCTGCCCCAGAAGGTTGAGGTTCGGACCGTTGAGTAATAAGAGTCGCGCCATACGGCTGTCTAAAGACCATCCCCCTTCGTGAAGGCGGCGAATTTACCGTAATCAGCAGGCAACGTGCGCGGTTTTCGTCAATCTGCCGCGATCCGGCGCTAATCGTCGGTATGCGTATCGTCGTGCGCTTCAGTGCGGGCACGTTTGGCGGCCATCTCCCGGAAAGCATCGCCAGTCGCCTGCTGGGCGGCCTTCCTCGTCATGACGCCATTATCGATGTCTCGTAGTCGATCGAACGCGAAATTGGCCTCATCTTCGTGTAACTCGCCAATCTTGAGGGTCAGAATACGATTCTGGCTGTCCACGAAGACGGAGAACGGAAACGCCATTCCCATCCCGAACGCCTCAGCGGCGGCCAGTCCGTCTTCCTCGCCGATGAGCAGGGGGTAGCTCAGAGGCGTTTTTGCAATGAACTTGAGGACATCTTCCCGAAAATCGACGGCAACTCCCACAATTTCGGCATTTTGGGCGCGCCGCTGCATTCTTATCTTATTGAGCAGGGGGATCTCGCGCCGGCAGGGCGCACACCAGGTCGCCCAGAAATTCACCATCAGAGGGCGGCCGCCGAAGCTCGCGAGTTTGGTGGACTTGCCGTCTCGATCCGCGAGCGTGATGTCGGGGAGCGTGTCCGGGATGGGCTTTCTCTTGGGTTCGGACTGCGCATCGACAGCAGCCTGCGCCGCATCGGCAGCGGCCGGGCTGGTGGCAGCCAGCGGAACCATGATTCGAGACGGCGCATGCATCTTGTAGGCGAGGTAGCCGGTCGTGCCCGCGCCAATGATGGCCAGCACTCCGACCACGAAGTGCAGCGCCCGGGATTCGAAAAATTTCACTGTGCGGGTTTGTTCGCCGGTGCGACAGCTTGCCGGACCACGGCGGCGAACTCCGCAGCCTTCATGAATCCGACCACGCGGAAGTTTCGCCGTTCCTTCCCGTCCGCGCCATAGAACGCAATCGTTGGCGGCCCGACGATGCCGAAGTGAACGTAGAGCGCCTTGTCTTCGTCATCGTTCTTCGTCACGTCGGCCTGCAGCAGCACGACGTCCTTGAGCGCCGCCTGGACTTCCGGCTGCGAGAACGACTTGTGTTCCATCTCGAGACACGAAATGCACCAGTCGGCATAGAAGTCGACCATCACTGCGTGGCCCGCCGCGGAAGCGGCCGCCACTTCGCGCTCGAGATCGGCGACCGTCTTGAAGCGCTTGAACTCGAGGTGCGTCTGTTTGTCCGCGAGCTGTGGAATCGGCGCCAGAGGATTGGTGCTGCCGAGCCCCGCGCCAGCTAACAACACGAGGCCGTAGATACCGGCAGCTCCGGCGAGCACGCGCGCGAAGCCCTTGCCTGACGAAGTTTTCGCGCGGGCGTTCCACAATACCCACGCGAGCACCATCGCCGGCACCGCCCAGAAAATCATGCTGAGCCAGCCCGGGACGATGCGCGACAGCATCCACGCCGCGACGCCCAGGAACAGCACGCCGAAGAGATTCTTGACGGTGTCCATCCACGCGCCCGCGCGCGGCAGGAGCTTCCCGGCGGAAGCGCCGACTAACAACAATGGCGTGCCCATGCCGATGCTCATGACGAACAACGCGGCGCCGCCGCGCAGCACGCTGCCGGTCTGGCTGATCACGGTCAATGCCGCGATCAACGGCGGAGCGACGCAGGCCGAGACGATCAGCGCGGAAAGCGAGCCCATGACGCCGACGCCCAGGTAGGTGCCTGCCTGCTGCTCGTTGCTCTTGCTGCTGAGCCGCGTCTGGATGAAACCGGGCATCTCGATCGTGAAGAGTCCCAGCATCGACGCCGCGAGCACCACGAAGAGCAGGCTGAAGATCGCGACGATCCACGGTTGGTTGAACGTGGCCTGCAGATTGAAACCCTGGCCAATGGCGCCCGCGGCGATGCCGGCAGCCGTATAAGTGAATGCCATGCCGAGCACGTAGCTCACCGACAGCATGAACGAGCGCCGCGTCGTTACGTTCTCACCGCTGCCCGCGATGATGCCGGAGAGGATGGGGACCATCGGCAGCACGCAGGGCGTGAAGGCCAGCAGCAAGCCCGCTCCGAAGAACGACAGCAGCACGAGGAAAATGTTTCCGTGCTTGATCTTCTCGGCGTAGCTGTCCTGCTCGGAGACGAACTCGCCGGCGGCGGGTGCGTTCGACGCCGTCGCTGCCGGAGCGCCTTCGAGTGAAACGGAAATCATCTTGGTCTGCGGCGGATAACAAAGGCCTGCATCCGCGCAACCTTGATAGGTCACGTTCACCTCGACCGATTTTGCATCCGACGGCGGCACGGAAAAACTCGCGTCGAGGCTCTGCCGATAGACTTCCTGTTCGCCGAAATATTCGTCGCTGTGCGATTCGCCCTTGGGCAGCACCAGCGCGCCCATGGCCTTCGTGGCGCCGGCGGGCTCGACCTTGATACGCTGTTTGTACAGGTAATACCCGTCGGCGATCCGCCAGTTGAGCCGGATGTTGTTAGTCGACAAGGCTTCGCCGGTCAGCGCGAAGGCCTGGTCCACTTCGAGATATTCCTCCTCGCCTTCGACGACGGGCTTCGCGCGCTCGAATACCTTGTCGGCGACGCTGGCACTCGCCGCGCCGGTCACCTTCACCATCGCATCCCAGACGCTCGGCGGATAACAGAGGCCGGCATCCGCGCAACCCTGCCACTTGAGTTTGAGCGCGACGGTATCGCCGGGCTTCGCGCCCGAGAGTGGCGCGCTCACTTTGAACGCGCCGCGGAATACTTCCTGCTCGCCGAAGTAATCGTCTTTGTGAATCTCGCCCTTCGGATAGACCGACTCGCCGACGGTGACGCCTGCGGTCGCGGCCGACAGCCCCATGCGTTTCTTGTAGAGGTAGTAGCCCTTGGTGGCCTGCCATTCGACCGTGACGGTTTTGTCGTCAGCGGTGACGGTGTATTTGAAGGCGTCCTCGGGCGGCAGGTATTCGTCTTCGCCGATCGCGAGCGCCTGCGCGCCTGCCAGCAGACCCATCAGACCCAAGACCGAAGACAGCAGTTTCCTGGCGCGCACCGAACACCTCTGATCCAAAGCGAAGGCCCGCAATGCTATTCGACATATCGGGCATGGCAATCCGACGAATGATCGCCGGGCGGGGCGTTGGACGACTTGAACCGGGCCCCAGTTCGGGCGTCCGCTGGCCCGATTTGGCATCGCACAACGCCGAAATCCGAGATTGAGCTTGAAAATCAAAGCTTCGCCAATACAATTAGCAGCCGCCGGGGGAGAGTGCTAATAGCCACTCGCCCGGCGACCAACCAGTTTCCTCTCAACACTCAATTTAAGGAGCGTATCCATGAAGATTCGTCCCCTTCATGACCGCGTGATCGTGAAGCGTCTCGAAGAAGAGCGCGTTTCCGCCGGCGGCATCGTGATTCCGGACTCGGCCGCCGAGAAACCCGTGCAGGGCAAGATCGTTGCGGTCGGTAAGGGCAAGATTTTGGAAGACGGCACCGTCCGCGCGCTCGACGTAAAGGTCGGCGACAAGATCCTGTTCGGCAAGTACTCCGGCACCGAAGTGAAGGTGGATGGAGATGATCTCGTGGTCATGCGTGAAGAAGACGTCATGGCCGTCATCGAGGGCAAATAATCATGGCAGCTAAAGAAGTACGATTTGGTGACGATGCACGCACGCGAATGTTCCGCGGCGTGAATATCCTCGCCAACGCCGTCAAGGCGACGCTCGGCCCCAAGGGCCGCAACGCGGTGCTCGACAAGAGCTTCGGCGCTCCGACCATCACCAAAGACGGTGTGTCGGTCGCGAAGGAAATCGAGCTCAA
>DASYKM010000121.1:0-3947 GCA_035995425.1 Steroidobacteraceae bacterium | reverse complement strand
ACTCGCAAGCAACGGCGCCAGTGCCGGCCCGGCAACGCGCGCGGCGACATTCGAATGCGCGCTGCTCGCATCGTGCGGGTTGGCTGATGCCACGACACCCACCAGCCCGCCTTTGCCGTCGTCGCCGATGATGACCTTGCGGTGGTTCGCCTTGAAATTGGCAAGCCGCGCCCAGGCGCTGAAACTGACCGGCCCTGATTCTTCGTCCAGCGGGTTCGGCAGCCAGCCGACGCTGGCGCTCCCCGATGCCCACCACTGGATGCCCAGTCGCCAGAGACTCGAGTACAGGTAGTTGGAATCGCGAAGGCGGTTGAGATCCGTCACCACGACGTCGACTCCCGCCGCACGCAGCGCTTCGAGGTCTGCGGACGGGCTGCCGCCATAGACATCGTTGATGGGGTCGGTGATGAACAACACGCGCAGGTCGGGGTGTAGTTGACGCTGCTCCACCAGCGCATCGCGCAGCTCGCCGGACAGCGCACGCACCGGTGCGTCTGCCGTGGCGGCGCCGCGCTGGCTGTTGAACAGGAAATAATCGAGCACCAGGAAGCGGCGGGCCGAGCGCACGACGCCGAGCACCTCATCGAAAATCGCCTGGCTCATGACCGGACGGCCGTACGCATCCGCGGCGGTGACATCCGCAATGAAGGTAACGCTGCCGGGGGTCGCCGAGCGCCACGGGCTTTCGATGTGCGTGCCCGGCGGCAACGCCTTGTGGGTTTGCCAGTAGGCCGTCGAACCCCACACCGCGAGCAGCGCAATGAGCACCGCGCGCCGCCACGCCCGCCGCGGACGTGGAGCCGGCAACACAAGTGCATCGTCGGGAGCCGAGTCGTTCGGCATCGAGGAAGGGGCAGACATCGACCGGTTAGAACGATTGCCTGCCGGATCCGTTAGGTCGCTCCCGGCCGTTTACGCCGACCGGCTGCTGAGCGACTCGTCGCTCGACAGCAGATGGCCGAACGGCGCGGTGCCGCTTGCCTGCCGGGCGAGCAGCGCGAGCAGCTCCTCACTGGTGCAGGGCTCGCCGAAGAGCTTGCCTTGCGCGTAGTGGCAGTTGTGCCGGACCAAAAATTCCAGATGACGCTGCGATTCCACACCTTCAGCGACTACGTCCATGCCCAGGCTCCGGCCCATGTCGATGATGGTGCGCACGATGGTGGCGTCACCCGCGTCCTCGCTCACGTCGCGGACGAAGGACTGATCGATCTTCAGTGTGCCAATGGGGAACTGTTGAAGCGCGGACAGCGAGGAGTAACCCGTGCCGAAGTCGTCGATGGACAGGTGCAGCCCCATCGCATACAGCTCATCGAGCAGACGCACGGTGCGCTTCGCATCCGCCATCAGCGGGGTCTCGGTGATCTCCAGCTCGAACGAGGTGGGCGATACGCCGTGGCGGCGGAACACCGACCGGCAGCGAAGGATGAAACTGGCCTGGCGCAGCTGCTTCAGCGACAGGTTCAGGGAAATGCGGCCCGGATCGCCGACCTCACCCTGCATGTGCCGGTAGTCGAGGCACACGCGGTTCAGCACCCATTCGCCGATATCCAGGATGAGATTGGTCTCTTCCGCGAGTGGTATGAACAGCCCTGGCGGAATGTCGCCGTGGCCCGGCAGCCGCCAGCGCAGCAGCGCCTCGGCGCCGATGATGCGGCCGGAACGCAGGTCTACCTTCGGCTGGTAGCGAATGACGAGCTCGTCGCGCTCGAGCGCACGACGCAACTTGCTCTTCAGCATCAGGCGCTCGACCGCCGCCGCGTTCATCTCCGGGGAGTAGAACGCGAAGGTGTTGCCGCCGTTCTGCTTCGAGTAGTACATGGCCGCGTCGGCGTTGCGGATGAGGTCGATGACGTTTTCCGCATCCCGCGGGCAGAACGCGATGCCGATGCTGGCCGTGAGAAACACTTCGTGCTGGTTGAGCTGGAAGGCGCGGCACACGTCCGTGAGGATGGAGCGCGCCAGATGCGCGATGGGGCCGCGGTTGTCCGATTCTGCCGGCAGGCCGTCGACGAACAACGCGAACTCATCGCCGGCGAGGCGGCCGATGACGGTGTCTTTCGGCAGCGCGCGCGTGAGACGTTCCGAGAGCACTTCGAGCACGCGATCGCCGGAGCCGTGACCGAACGTGTCGTTCACTTCCTTGAAGCGATCCATGTCCAGATACAGCAGGGCCACCGACTGGCCGCTGCGCAGCCCGCGCGCGATGGCCTGTTGCAGCAGGTGGTGGAACTGCATGCGGTTCGGCACTTTCGTCAGTGCGTCGTAGCGCGCGAGATAGCGGATGCGCCGCTCGGCGCGCTTGCGGTCCGTGATGTTGCGGGCGACGAAGATGTTGCCCTGGAACTGCGGATCGTCGGTCTCGATCTGCGAGCCCGTCAGCGAAACCGGAATGGTCTGGCCATTGCGTGTGCGCACCACGGTCTCGCGGGTTTCCTGCGCGGCCTGCAAGAGATCGAAGTCTTCGCGTTCGCGCTCGTCGAGAATGGCGATGATGCTGCGGCCGAGGATTTCCTCCTCCGCATAGCCGAGCAGCTTGCACGCGGCCGAGTTGGCCGTCTTGATGACGCCGTCGGGCGAGGTGACGAACACCGCATCCGTCATGCTGTTCAGCACGTTCGTCATGTAGTTCTTGTTGATGGTGCTCTGGCGCAGCTTGCCGCGCATGCGCTCCAGCGCCTGCTGCAGCTCGCCGAGCTCGTCTTTGCGCACGACATCGAGCGGGCGCGTGTAGTCGCCCTGGCCAATGCGGTCGGCGCTGCGGATGAGCGCGACGATGGGCTGCTCGAGCTTGCGGCCCGCGCGCCAGCCTACGGCGGCGCCGAGCAGCGCACCAAACAGGGCGAGACCACCGGCGAGCATCAGTGCTTTGCGAAGATCGGCGCGGCTCACCTCAGCCATGCGTTGCAAGAGGCCGGCGCCACCCGTGACGGCCTGATTGAGCACCACGCGCACTTCGCCAAGCGTCTTCGGCGTGGCTGCGCCCGGAATACTTTCGACCATGGCGCGAATGGGCTCGATGCTCTGGAGCTCGAGCGAGCCGGCCGGGCTCGTGCCGGGACGGCGCCACTGATACAACACGTCACCCGCGGTGTTGCGCACCGTGAGCGCGGCCACGGTGGCGTCTTCGGTGAACGACTGCATGTGCCGCGAGAGCGCCTGCTCATCAATGGCGCGCATCGCGGTGGCGGCGGATTCGGCGGCGTGACGCGCGATGGCATTCGCGCGCGCCTGCAGCTCGAGCGCAACGCGATCGCGCGCGAAGCCTTGCGCGACTGCGCCGAGCTGTTGCGTATCCGCGCGGTGCTGCCACCCGAGCAGGCCCATGACGACCAGCGTACCGAGCAGCACTGCGATGAACGCGGCGCCGGCGTATTTCAATTTGAGGCTGAAGGTGTTCAATCTGCGCGCCGGGGTTCCTGCGACATATACCGGCGATCCCCTTTGATTATGCGGAGGATAGTACCCCCGGCTTGCCGCGTTAGGCCACCTGAATAATGGTGTAAATACGTCGCCCGGGGGCGACGACAATCTAGAATCGGGGTGCTATGGCCCCACTCAATACCCACGCAAGAGTTGCACCCAGGCTCGGTCCGCTGGAGCTGACGGGCCGCGCTTCGACCCACGTCCGGGAGGTTCCGGATCTCGGTTCCCGACTGCACCTCGATGTGGCCGGGCCGGCGGCAGATCTGCGCGCCGCGGCTGCGGCGGCGGGTATCGACCTGGCCATCGTCTCGAGCTTTCGCGACTTCGACCGGCAGGTTGGCATCTGGAACGCCAAATTTCGCGGTGAACGGCCCCTGCTCGACCGGCGGGGACAGGCGCTGAATGCGGCGAATCTCGACGAATCCGCACGAATTGACGCGATCTTGCTGTGGTCTGCCTTACCCGGCGCCAGTCGGCACCACTGGGGCACGGATATCGACGTAGTCGATCGTGCTGCCGTGCCT
>DASYKM010000120.1:0-8066 GCA_035995425.1 Steroidobacteraceae bacterium | reverse complement strand
AAGCCCCGCAGAACCCCTATGGCAGAGATAAAAAACTACACGCTGAACTTCGGCCCGCAACACCCCGCCGCCCACGGCGTGCTGCGCCTGGTGCTCGAGCTCGATGGCGAAGTCATCCAGAAGGCCGACCCGCACATCGGCCTGCTCCATCGCGGCACGGAGAAGCTCGCCGAGTCGAAGCCCTACAACCAGTCCATCGGCTACATGGACCGGCTCGATTACGTGTCGATGATGTGCAACGAACACGCGTACGTGATGGCCATCGAGCGCCTGCTCGGCATCGAGCCCACTCTGCGCGCGCAGTACATCCGCGTGATGTTCGATGAGATCACGCGCATCCTGAATCACCTGATGTGGCTCGGCGCGCACGCGCTCGACATCGGGGCGATGACCGTCTTCCTGCTCGCGTTCAAGGAACGCGAGGACCTCATGGATTGTTATGAGGCGGTGTCGGGCACGCGCATGCACGCCACGTACTACCGTCCGGGCGGCGTGTATCGCGACCTGCCGGATTCCATGCCGAAGTACCAGGCCTCGAAGTGGCGCACGCAGAAGAACGCCGAGTCCATGAACGAGGCGCGCCAGGGTTCGCTGCTCGATTTCATCGACGCGTTCGTGGCCCGCTTTCCCAAGTGCGTCGACGAATACGAAACCCTGCTCACCGACAACCGCATCTGGAAGCAGCGCACCGTCAACATCGGCGTTGTCAGCCCGGAGCGGGCCATGGCGCTCGGTTTCACCGGCGCGATGTTGCGCGGTTCGGGCATCGTCTGGGACTTGCGCAAGCAGCAGCCCTACGAAGTGTACGAAGACATGGACTTCGATATTCCCGTGGGCGTCAACGGCGATTGCTACGACCGGTACCTGGTGCGCATCGAAGAGCTGCGCCAGAGCAACCGCATCGTCAAGCAGTGCGTGGACTGGCTGCGCCGCAATCCGGGTCCGGTGATGATCGACGATCGCAAGGTGCGGCCGCCGAGTCGCGAAGAAATGAAGGGCGACATGGAATCGCTCATTCACCACTTCAAGCTGTTCACCGAAGGGTACTCGGTGCCGGAAGGGGAAACTTACGCCGCGGTCGAAGCGCCCAAGGGCGAGTTCGGTATCTACCTGATTTCCGACGGTGCCAACAAGCCGTATCGCCTCAAGTGCCGCGCGCCGGGATTCGCGCACCTGTCGGCGCTCGAGGAAATGAGCAAGGGTCACATGCTCGCGGACGTGGTGGCGGTGATCGGTACCCAGGACATCGTGTTCGGAGAGGTGGATCGATGAGTGCGCATGTCGTGAAGACCGCGGATGGCGGCAGCTTCGAGCCGGTGTTCGGCGAGAAGGCGCGCGTCCTGAACGAACACACGCGTCACGAGATCGACGAGTGGATTGCGCGGTTCCCGACCGGACGCCAGCGTTCGGCGGTGCTGTCGGCGCTGCGGTTCACGCAGGAACAGAACAATGGATTCCTCACGCCGGAGCTCATGGACGGCGTCGCGGAATATCTGCGCCTTCCGCCCATCCAGGTGTACGAGGTCGCGAGCTTCTATTCGATGTTCGAGACGCATCCCTGCGGCCGGCATCACGTCAGCATCTGCACCAACATCAGCTGCATGCTGAATGGCGCCGAAGACCTGGTCGCGCACTGCGAGAAGAAGCTCGGCATCAAGCTCGGTGAGAGCACCGCCGACGGGCGCATCTTCCTCAAGAAGGAAGAAGAGTGTCTCGCGGCCTGCACCGGCGCGCCGATGATGATGGTCGATCACGAATTCCACGAGTACCTGACGCCCGAGAAGGTGGACAAGGTTCTCGACGATCTGAAGTAGGGTTTATGAGCGCTGTTGAAAAATGGGCTGACAAGATGAACCTCACGGTATTCGAGCCGTTGAAGCTCGAACAGCCGTGGAAGCTCGACACCTATCTGAAGATCGGTGGCTACGACGCGTGGAAAAAGATTCTCGCCGACAAGCCGGCGCGGCTCTCCGTCGTGGAACAGGTCAAAGCCTCCGGTCTGAGGGGTCGTGGCGGCGCGGGTTTCCCCACCGGCACGAAGTGGAGCTTCATGCCGCGCGACGCCACCATGCAGAAATACGCGGTGTGCAACTCGGACGAAAGCGAGCCGGGCACCTGCCATGATCGCGACATCCTGCGCTTCAATCCGCATTCGCTCATCGAAGGCATGGCGATCGGCGGCTATTGCATGAATGCCACGGTCGGCTACAACTACATCCGCGGCGAATTCCTCGGCGAGCCCGTGCCGCGCTTCGAAGCGGCGCTCAAGGAAGCCTACGCCGTCGGCTTGTTAGGCAAGAACATCCTCGGCTCGGGTGTCGATTTCGATCTGTATACCGCGGTTGGCGCGGGCGCCTACATCTGCGGTGAAGAAACCGCGCTGCTCGATTCGCTCGAGGGCAAGCAGGGCAAGCCGCGTTTCAAGCCGCCGTTTCCGGCCGCTTATGGCCTGTACGGCGCGCCGACCACGATCAACAACACGCAGAGCTACGCCGCGGTGCCGACGATTCTGCGCAAGGGACCGGAGTGGTTCGCGAAGCTGGGCGTGGCCAATGCCGGCGGCACGGCTATCTTCTCGGTGTCGGGTCACGTGAACAAACCCGGCAACTACGAATTGCCCATGGGCATTCCTTTCGCCGAACTGCTGGAGATCGCGGGCGGCGTGAAAGGCGGGCGCAAGTTGAAAGCCTGCATTCCCGGTGGTTCGTCGGTGTACGTGCTGCCGGCCGACAAGATCATGGCCGCGAACATGGACTACGACTCGTTGAAGGCGGCGGGTTCCTCCGTCGGTTCGGCCGCGGTCATCGTCATGGACGAGACCACCTGCATGGTGAAGGTGCTCGAGCGCCTGTCACGCTTCTATCAGAGTGAGTCCTGCGGCCAGTGCACTCCGTGTCGTGAAGGCACCGGCTGGATGAATCGCGTGATCCGCCGGATCATGGCCGGGCAGGGCAACAAATCCGACCTGCAGTTGCTGGTCGACGTCGCCGGTCGCATCGAAGGCCACACCATCTGCGCGCTGGGCGATGCCGCCGCGTGGCCGGTGCAGAGCTTCCTCAAGCACTTCCGCCATGAATTCGAGTACATGATCGACAACGGCGGTCGCAGCATCGTCGACGATCCCGCGAGGCGCGCAGCATGAGCACGCCGCCGTCCAATCTTTCGAAAGAAGGCGCCGCTGGCGCGCCGCCGGCAACGCCGCCCCCGGCCGCGCCGCCCTCAGACGTCGTGAACGTCGAAGTCGACGGCAAGGCAGCGAAAGGCAAGAAAGGCCAGATGATCATCCACGTCACGGACGCGCAGAACGCGTACGTGCCGCGTTTCTGCTACCACGACAAACTACCCATCGCGGCCAACTGCCGCATGTGCCTCGTGGAAGTGGAGAAGGCGCCGAAGCCGCTGCCGGCCTGCGCCACGCCGATCACCGAAGGCATGAAGATCTTCACCAAGTCGCCCAAGGCCATCGGCGCCCAGAAAGCGACCATGGAATTCCTGCTCATCAACCATCCGCTCGACTGCCCGATCTGCGATCAGGGTGGCGAGTGCGAGCTGCAGGATCTCGCCATGGGTTTCGGCCGCGACGCGGCGCGATTCAACGAACGCAAGCGCGTGGTGAAAGACAAGGACATCGGTCCGCTGGTATCCACCGACATGACGCGCTGCATTCACTGCACGCGTTGCGTGCGCTTCGGCCAGGACATCGCCGGCATCCAGGAGCTCGGCACCACGGGTCGTGGCGAGCACATGGAAATCGGCACGTACGTCGAACGCGCCGTCGAACATGAGCTGTCCGGCAACATCATCGACCTGTGCCCGGTCGGCGCCCTCAATTCCAAGCCGTTCCGTTATCGCGCGCGATCGTGGGAAATGACCCAGGCCGCGCTGGTTTCTCCGCATGACGGCGTCGGTACGAACCTCTTTGGACACGTGCTGCGCGGCAGACTCATGCGCGTAGTGCCGCGTCAGAACGACGACATCAACGAAACCTGGATCGCCGACCGCGATCGTTACAGCTACGAAGGCATCTACAGCGCCGATCGTCTCGAAGTGCCCATGGTGCGCGAAGCGGGCGAATGGAAGCGGGTCAGCTGGGAAGTTGCGCTCGAGACGGCTGCCCGGGGCCTCAAGGCCGCGGGCGCCGAGCTCGCGACGCTCGCCAGCTCCTCGGCCACGGTCGAGGAGCTCTATCTACTGAGCCGGCTCACGCGGGCGCTGGGCTCGGGCAACATCGACCATCGTTTGCGCCAGGCGGATTTCCGCGACCAGGCCGACGATCCGGCGGCGCCGGGCCTCGGTGGCCTATCGATCGCCGCCATAGACCAGCTCGATGCGCTGCTGGTGGTGGGCTGCAACCTGCGTCGCGAAGCGCCGGTGCTCGCGCACCGCGTGCGCAAGGCCGCGAAGCGCGGCGCGAAAATCGCCTTCCTCAATCCCACGCGTTTTGACTACCTGTTTCCGGTCGCGGCTTACTTCGAGACGCCGCCGGCACGGCAGCTGGCCGACCTTGCGGCTATCTACTCCGCCTGCCTGGACGGCGCGGCCGCCCCTGCGCACCTGGCATCGCTGGTGGCCGGGGCGCAAGCCAACGTCGGACATCGCGCGGTTGCGGCGGCTCTCCAATCCGGACAGAAACGCGCCATCTGGCTGGGCGCGCTCACGTTGCGCCATCCCGCGTACGCGGACCTGCGCGCGGTTGCGGCGGGAATCGCCGCCGCCACCGGCGCCACGCTCGGTACGCTTGCCGAAGGTGGCAACGCAGCCGGAGCCCACCTGGCGGGCGCGGTGCCGCATCGCGACCCGGGTGGCGTCAAGAGCACGGCCACCGGCAAGAATGCGCGCGACGTGCTCGCGCAGACGCAGAAGGCCTATCTACTCTTCGGCGGCACGGAACCCTGGGTCGATGGCCTCGGCGCGGACGCCGCCCGCACGCTCGGCGCCGCCGGTTTCGTGGTCGCGGCGACGCCGTACGCCGACGACACGCTCAAGTCGGTTGCGCATGTGCTGCTGCCGATCTCGACATTCGCCGAAACCTCGGGCACCTACGTGAATCTCGAAGGCCTCTGGCAGAGCTTCGCGGGCGCCGCCAAGCCGCCGGGCGAGGCGCGTCCGGGCTGGAAGGTATTGCGCGTGCTCGGCAATCTCGCGGATGTCGCGGACTTCGACTATCAGTCATCCGAGGAAGTGCGCGAGGAACTGCGCGCGCTCTGCGGTGGCATCGCCGCCACTTCGTACAATGGCTCACACGAAGCCAAGGTCAGCCCATCCGATGCGCGCGTCATCGACGTGCCGATGTATGCGGTGGATGCCGTATTGCGCCGCGCGCCGTCGCTGCAGCGCACGCGGGAAGGCAAGGGCGCCCCGGTCGCGTACGGCGGAGGCCAGGGCGCATGATTCATTGGCTCGGCAATCTGATTGGCTATCCAGCCTGGCCGGAAGTCCTGAAGTCCACGTTCTGGATCGTCGGCGTGACGGTCGCGCTCATCCTGTCGGTGGCGTTCACCACGCTTTGGGAGCGCAAGGTCATAGGCTGGATGCAGCTGCGCAGGGGACCGAACCGCGTCGGCAGCTTCTTCGGCTTCGCGCCGGGAATCTTTCAGCCCTTCGCGGACGTCATCAAGCTGCTGATCAAAGAGGTCGTGATCCCGGCGGAATCCAACAAGGTCCTGTTCCGCATCGCTCCGATGATCACGTTGATTCCCGCGTTCGCGATCTGGGCCGTGATCCCGCTCAGTCCGAACATGGTCATCGCGGATGTGAACGCGGGCCTGCTCTACGTGCTGGCGCTCACTTCGGTGGGTGTGTACGGCGTGATCCTCGCTGGTTGGGCCTCGAACTCCAAGTACGCCTTCCTCGGCGCCATGCGCTCGGCGGCACAGATCGTCGCCTACGAAATCGCCATGGGCTTCGCGCTGGTCGGCGTCATCATGGCGGCCGGTAGTTTGAGCCTCGGTGACATCGTGAAGGCGCAGGCGGGCGGCGCGCTCGCCTGGAACTGGTTCTGGCTGTTCCCGCTTTTCGTGGTGTATTTCATCTCCGGCGTCGCCGAGACCAACCGTGCGCCGTTCGACGTGGCCGAGGGCGAATCGGAAATCGTCGCCGGTTTCCACGTGGAATATTCCGGCATCGCGTTCGCGCTGTTCTTCCTGGCCGAATACGCCAACATGCTGCTGATCTCGGCACTGACCGCCGTGTTCTTCTTCGGCGGCTGGTTGAGCCCGCTCGACGGTTTCATCGAACCCGAAGACGTTCAAGGCATCGCCTACATCGGGCCGGCGCTCGCCTATTGCGTCAGTGACGGCTTCCAGTGGCTGTTCTTCAAGCTGTTCTGTTTCCTGTTCCTGTTTCTCTGGTTCCGCGCGACGTTCCCGCGCTACCGCTACGACCAGATCATGCGTCTCGGTTGGAAGATCCTCATTCCGATCACCATCGTCTGGATCGCGGTTGAAGGCGTGATGGTGTACTTCAAGGTCGGGCCGTGGAGAGTAGTGAGCTGACTATGCGCAACATCATCAAGACATTCGCCCTGTGGGAATTGCTCGGCGGCCTCAGGGTCACGTTCAAGAAGCTCTTCACGCGCAAGTTCACCGTGAACTACCCGGAAGAGAAGACCCCGCAGTCGCCGCGCTTCCGCGGCCTGCACGCGCTGCGCCGCTATCCGAACGGCGAAGAGCGCTGCATCGCCTGCAAGCTGTGCGAGGCGGTGTGCCCGGCGCTCGCCATCACCATCGAGTCGGACGTGGCCGACGACGGCACGCGCCGTACCACGCGCTACGACATCGATCTGTTCAAGTGCATCTACTGCGGCTTCTGCGAGGAAGCCTGCCCGGTGGACGCCATCGTCGAGACGCGCATCCATGAGTACCACATGGAAAACCGCGGCGAGAACATCATGACCAAGGACAAACTACTCGCGGTGGGCGAGCGTTACGATGCGTTGATCAGCGCCGACAAGGCCGCCGACGCGGCCTATAGATAAGACGGAGTAGGGGAGCGGTGTTAGTCGAGATTCTGTTCTGGGTGTTCGCGTCGATACTGGTGGTGTCGGCGCTCGCCATGATCATGGTGCGCAACCCCGTGCATGCCGCCATGCTGCTGGTGCTGTGCTTCTTCACCAGCGCGTCGATCTGGCTGCTCATCGAAGCGGAATTCCTCGCCGTCGTGCTGATACTCGTCTACGTCGGCGCCGTCATGGTGCTGTTCCTGTTCGTGGTCATGATGCTCGACATCAACATCGAAGAAGTGCGCGCGCGGGTCACGCGTTACGCGCTGCTCGGCGGCGTGGTCGCCGGCGTGGTCGTGTTCCAGATCGTGAGCGTGGTATGGACGCGCAGTCTCGGCATGGATGTCACCACCGGCGCGCAGGCGCAGCCGGCCGGCTACAGCAACACCGCCGAGCTTGGCCGCGTGCTCTATACCGACTACGTGTATCCGTTCGAGCTCGCCGCGGTCCTGCTGCTCATCGCCATCGTCGCTGCGATCTCTCTGACCATGCGCAAGCGCACCGGTCTCAAGCTGCAGGACATCCGCAAGCAGGTTGCCGTGCGCGCGGAAGATCGCGTGCGCATCGTCAAAGTGCCTTCCGCGAAACAGGTCGCGCAAACGCCGGACGGGGAGAAGGGCGCGTGATCCAACTCAACTGGCTGCTGACGATCTCAGGCCTTCTGTTCGCGATCTCGGTCGCCGGCATGTTCGTCAATCGCAAGAATCTCATCCTGCTGTTGATGTGCGTGGAACTGCTGTTGCTGGCCGTGAACTTCAACTTCGTCGCTTTCTCCCGCTATCTCGGCGACATCAACGGACAGATTTTCGTGTTCTTCGTGCTGACGGTCGCCGCGGCCGAGTCGGCCATCGGCCTTGCGATCCTGGTGGTGCTGTTCCGGCAGCGTCGCAGCATCAACGTCGAAGACATGAGCACATTGAAGGGCTGAGCGTGGGACTTTCCAAAACACTGCTGATCTGGATTCCGCTGGCGCCCTTGCTGGCTGCGATGATCGCGGGCCTCTTGTGCCGCGTGATCCCGCGCGCGGTCGCGCACTCGGTCACCATCGCCGGCGTCGCGGCGTCGT
>DASYKM010000119.1:0-30620 GCA_035995425.1 Steroidobacteraceae bacterium | reverse complement strand
CGCGATCTCCGGCAGCACGGTGTAGTTAGAGAACGTGCTGCAGCCCATGTAGTGGTGCACCTTCTCGTTGCCGATGGAGAAGCGGCTGGTGCCGTCGGGCATCACGCCCTGGCCCTGCGTGGCGCGGATCGCGGTGCAGAGATTGGTCTTCTGCGAGGTGCAGGATTTGCACTGGCGACATTCCGGTGTGTAGAGCGGAATGACGTGATCGCCTTTCTTCAGCGTGGTGACGCCGGGGCCCACATCGACGACGACGCCCGCGCCCTCATGTCCGAACACCACCGGGAACAATCCTTCCGGATCGCCGCCCGAGCGTGTGAATTCATCGGTGTGACAGACGCCCGACGCCTTGATCTCCACCAGCACTTCGCCGGTCTTGGGACCGGCGAGATCGAGCGTAACGACTTCAAGTGGTTGCCCGGCTTTCCAGCCGATGGCTGCGCGCGTCTTCATTGCTTTTCGCCCCCATCAACGTAGCGGCCGATGGTACCGCACACGGTGCCGGGTGAGGAAAGTGGGGAGACCAGGACCAGGCCGTCATACTCCGCTTCCAGGTCTTCCCACTTTCCCCTCCCGGCACCCCCGCAACATGTTGAATCCGCGCATTCGCCGACTGGCACGCCACGATGACCTCGCGGCGGTTCACCGCATCTACATGGACGACGAGGTCGTGCCGTTCCTCGGCATCGACCCGATGCCGCTCGACGACTTCCGACCGGTGTTCGAGGGATTGCTGGCGACGAAGGCGTTTTTCGTCGCCGCACGTGACGATGAGGTGCGTGGCTTCTATCGCGTCAACCGGCAGAAAGGCCGGTCGCAACACGTGGCGGTCCTGGAGACCCTGGCGATTTCTCCGTCCGAGAAAGGCACGGGGTTCGCGCAGGCGATGATCGCCGAAGCGCTCGAGTGCATGCGGCAGGAAGGTATCCGGCGCGTCGAGCTGATGGTCGAAGCGGACAATCCGCGTGCGCTCGCGTTCTACCGGAAGCTCGAATTCGAGCAGGAAGGACGGCTGCGCGCGGCATACAAGCGCGCGAATCAGCCGGACTATGTCGACGAGCTGCTGATGGCGCGGTTGATCTGAGTGGTACCTTATGGCAGAGCGCGGGAGCAAGAATGACAAAAACCATAAAGCTCGGTGGCCTCACCGTGGAAATCCCGGACGACAGTCCGCTGGCGTCGGGTTCAGTCGACGAGTCGCCGGCGCCGCTGGTCGCCGAGAAACCGGAGGAGCCGGAAAAACTCGCTTCGTCCCAATACGTCTACCGGCCGAATGATCCCTTTCAGTCGTCGATCGACCGCGTGGTGGTGCTCGGCAACGTTCATAGCGTCGGCAAACCCTGGGTCAGGAAGGCGTTCATGTTCTTCTTCGTGATCCTGCCGTTCTCGTGCGCGGAGATCATCGCGGTCGGCGCATCGTTCACCGAACCGGCCGGACGCAAGCTCGGGCAGTTCCTTCTCTTCAACGTGATCGGCTTGATTGTCAGCGCGCCCTACCTGCTCATCTGGCGGGCAACGCGGCCGAAGAAGCCTGCGCCTCAGAGAATCGACGCACCCTCATCGGCCGGCGTCGCGCCCTCGCGCAATCGCGTGAACAGCTCACGGCCCACACCGTAAGCCGTATCCGTCACCTCGGGTTTCACCAGCGTTCGCGCGGCGAACGTCGCCGCATCCACCTGTGCCTCGAGCACGCCGGCGCGCGCGTCCAGCCGGATGATGTCGCCGTCACGCAAGCGCGATATCGGCCCATCCGCGGCGGCTTCGGGCGTGAGATGAATGGCCGAGGGAACTTTGCCGGAGGCGCCGGACATGCGCCCGTCGGTGACGATGGCCACGCGCCGGCCCTTGGCTAACAAGCCCGACATCGCCGGAATCAGTTTGTGCAGCTCGGGCATGCCGTTGGCGCGCGGACCCTGGCCGCGAACCACGGCGATGAAATCTCCGTCGATGCCGGTCTTGAGCGCGGCCGCCAGCGCTTCCTGGCTTTCGAACACGCGCGCGGGCGCGGTGATGTCCCACAGTTTCGGGTCGCAGGCCGAAGTCTTGATGACCGAGCGGCCGAGATTGCCGCGCAGCAGCTTGAGGCCACCGTCCGAGGAAAACGGATTGGCGACCGGGCGCAGGATCTTCTCGTCGTGCGATTTCTCGGGCGCATCGCGCCACACCAGCTTCGAGTCGACGAGGAAAGGATCCTTGGCGTACGCGGAAAGACCCGGACCCCAGACGGTCATCGCGGATTCATGCACGAGACCGGCACTGATGAGCTCGCGCACGACGAAAGACATGCCGCCCGCGGCGTGGAACTGATTCACGTCCGCCTCGCCGTTCGGGTAGACGCGCGCGATCAGAGGCGTGACGCGCGAAATGTCGGCCATGTCGTCCCAGGTGACGTTGAGGCCGAAGGCGCGCGCCATGGCCACCAGGTGAATCACGTGGTTGGTGGAGCCGCCCGTGGCCATGAGCCCGACGATGGCGTTGACGAACGAACGCTCGTCGATGACTTCGACCAGCGGCAGGTAGTTGGCACCCAGCGCCGTGGTCTGCGCGACGCGCTGCGTGGCGGCGACGGTGAGCGCATGGCGCAACGGCGTGTTCGGCGCGACGAATGCCGCGCCCGGAACGTGCAGGCCCATGAGCTCCATGAGCATCTGGTTGGAATTGGCGGTGCCGTAGAACGTGCAGGTGCCGGCGTCGTGATACGAGCCCATCTCGGCGGCCAGCAGTTCATCGCGGCTCGCAAGACCCTCGGCATAGCGCTGACGCACTTCGGCCTTGGCCTTGTTGGCGATGCCGGTGGGCATGGGCCCGCCGGGCACGAAGATGATGGGCATCTGGCCGAACGAAGCCGCGCCGATGAACAGGCCCGGCACGATCTTGTCGCAGATGCCTAACAACAACGAGCCGTCGAAGGCCTCGTGCGACAGTGCCACGGCGGTGGCCAGCGCGATGACGTCGCGGCTGAACAGCGACAGCTCCATGCCGGCGCGGCCCTGCGTGACGCCGTCGCACATGGCGGGCACCCCGCCGGCGACCTGCGCCGTCGCGCCGGCCATGCGCGCGGCGGCGCGAATGACTTCGGGATATGGCTCGAATGGCCGATGCGCCGAAAGCATGTCGTTGTACGAGGTGACGATGCCGATGTTCGGGATGACCGCCTGCTGCAGATTCGTCTTGTCTTCGCCCGAGGCGGCCATGACATGAGCGAGGTTGGCGCAGGCCAGCTTGCCGCGCGCGGGCTCGACCAGTTTGCGTTTGCGCGTGCGCTCGAGATATTCGCCGCGTGCGGCCGCGGAACGGCCGCCGATGCGTTCAGTGACCTCGATGATTACGTCGTGGAGCTTTTTTTGGGCCGTCATGGCTATTCATACCAGCTGTGGCCGTGTCGCTCGGTGAGTGCGATCGCGGCCGTGGGCCCCCAGGTGCCCGCAGGATACGGTTTCACGAGCTGCCGCGTCGAGCGCCAGCTCATCTGGATGCCGTCGATCCAGCTCCACGCGGCCTCGACTTCATCGCGCCTCACGAACAGCGTCGTGTTTCCCTTGAGCGCGTCCAGCAACAGCCGTTCGTAGGCGATGCGCGTGCGACCGCCGCTCTCATCCTTGGGCAGGGAGAGCTCGAGCGGAACTTCGCGAAGGCGCACGCCCTCCAGGCCCGGTTGTTTGCTGAGGATCTCGAGCGTCACGCTCTCCTCCGGCTGCAGGTGGATGACCAGCCGGTTGGCCTGCAGGGTCGGTTCGTCCGCGGCGAAGATGTTGTGCGGCACCGTCTTGAACTGGATGGCGATGTCGGTGCGGCGCGATTGCATGCGCTTGCCGGTGCGCAGGTAGAACGGCACGCCCGCCCAACGCCAGTTGTCGATCTCCGCGCGCAGTGCGACGAAAGTCTCCGTGTCGCTGTTGCCCTTTTTTGCACTTTCCCGGGCACCGGTCTCCTGGTTGTAGCCGGGCGCGGCGACCCCACCGGCACTGCCCGCGGCATACTGGCCGCGCACGGTGTTCGCGGCGACGGTGGCCGCGGTGATCGGACGCAGACTCCGGATCACCTTGGTCTTCTCGTTGCGCACCTCGTTCGGCTCGAACAGGTGCGGCGGCTCCATCGCGACCAGCGCGACGAGTTGCAGCATGTGGTTCTGCACCATGTCGCGCAGCGCGCCGGAATCGTCGTAGTAGCCCCAGCGACCTTCGAGGCCGACGGCCTCCGCGACCGTGATCTGCACGTTGTCGATGGACGACGCGTTCCACAACGGCTCGAACAGCGAATTCGCGAAGCGCAGCGCGAGCAGGTTCTGCACCGCCTCTTTTCCGAGGTAGTGATCGATGCGGAAGATGCGATCCTCGTGGAACACCTTGCCCACCGCGTCGTTGATCTCGACGCTCGACGCGTAGTCCTGGCCGATGGGTTTCTCGAGCACGACGCGGCAGTGTTCACAGGCGAGGCCCGCGGCGGCGAGGCTCAGGCACGTCGGCCCATAGAACTTCGGCGATGTGGCCATGAAATAGAGAATGCGGTTGTTGCCCGCGAGCGCTTTTTGCAAGGCTTCCGTGCCCTTCGCGCTCCCATCACCGGCCTCGAAGGGCACGTAGGTGATGCGCGTCAACAAATCCGCCACCGCGTCTTCCTTGAGGTATTCGGCCGGCACGTGCTTGCGCAGCGCGGCGTCGACCAGCTTGCGGAATTCGTCGTTCGGCATCGGATTGCGCGCGGAGCCGACGAACGTCAGCGTCGGCGGAACGAGCTTCTCGCGGCACAGGTGATAGAGCGATGGCCACACCATGCGCTGCGACAGATCGCCGGTGGCACCGAACAGGACGAATTTCTGAATGGATGTCTTCATGAGCGGAGCAGCAGCCGCGCGGCGCCGAGCAACTCGACGTGCGGATGAGAGATGGTTTCGACCGGCACGGCGCGCATGGCCGGTGTGAAGCGTCCCTTGTATTCGAACCCGCCGCGCACGCGGCGCTCGAGCGTCGCCCGATCGAAGTGCTGCAGCATCGCGCCGGAAATGAGCACGCCCTGCCAGGCACCGAGCGTGAGGGCCAGGTCGCCGGCGAACGAGCCTAACAACTCGCAGAAGAGGCCCACCGCCTCGACGCAATTCGCGTCGCTGCCGTTGGCGGCATTCGCGCTGACCTCGGAGGCCGAGAGCTCCGGTTTGTTCACGCCCTCGATGTCGCAGAGCGCCTGGTAGATGTTGGCGAGCCCGGCGCCGCTCAAGACGCGTTCCGCCGACACCCGGCCATATTTCTTGCGCAGCCAGCGCAGCAGCTCGATGGCGCGTTCGTTGGTGGGCGCAAAACTCGCGTGCCCGCCTTCGGTCGCGAGAACACTGAACGCCCCGGCATTGGCGATGACCCCGCCAACGCCCAGGCCGGTACCCACGCCGACGATGGCGCAGACGCCCTGGTTCATGGGCAATGGCAGGCGCTGCGCGCCGATGGGATTGAGATCCGCCGCACGCAGCGCGCCGAGCGCATGCCCCACGGCTTCGAAGTCGTTGATGACGTGCAGGCGCTTGAACTGCTGCGACTCGCTGAGCGCGCGCGCCGAGAACGACCACGCGCTGTTGGTGAGCTGCACCTGATCGTGATCCACGCGGCCGGCGACCGCGACTGCCGCCCGGCTCAGCGCCGCCGGCACACCGGGTGTGTCGCTGCGGTAATGCTGCGCTGCGTGCGCGATGGATTCGTGGGCGCGAACCGCATAGCGGCGCACGCAATGGACATTGAGCCCGTCGGAATCCGGGCTGCCCACCGCGATGCCGAAACGGATATGCGTACCGCCGACGTCTGCCACCAGTCCCAGAACCGCGGCGGGGTCGAATTGTTCACGGCCATCCGCGCTCGGAAGCGCTGTATTGACTGTCACCATTTTCCTCTGAAGAAGGGCCGTCTGAAGACAACGCGCTCCGAAAAAGACTGCGCAGGCTGCGCCCGAAAAGACAACGCTGTCAACCGATTGGGATGCGAATTCTACCTGCTTATTAACGTAACGGCGGCGCGCGTCTTGCAAACGTCGAGCCCGTTTGACAACGCTGTCTGACAACAAGACAATTCGCGACGTTCAGGGGGACTTCGATATGAGCCGAATAACGATTCATGACGTGTCCAAGGCCGCGGGCGTGTCGATCAAGACTGTCTCGCGCGTGCTCAACAGCGAACCGAATGTCCGCAGCGAAACCCGCGCGCGCGTTCTCAAGCTGGTCGAAGAGCTCAACTACCACCCGAGTCTTTCCGCGCGCAGCCTCGCCGGCCGCAGCAGCAATCTCATCGGGCTGATCTATCAGAATCCCAGCGCTAACTACGTGGTCGACCTGCAGAAAGGCGCGCTCGAGCGCTGCCATACGCGCGGCTACCGGTTGCTGGTGCATCCCTGCGAAGGCACGGATTTGTCGAGCGTGCGCGATCTCGCCGGCCTGGTGCTCGAATCGCACCTCGACGGCGTGGTGCTCGCGCCGCCGCTGTCGGATTCGACCGAAGTGCTCGCCGAGCTGCAGAAACACCGCATTCGCTTCGTGCGCATTGCGCCGACGGTCGATCTCGACGCGTACTCCTGCGTGTTCATGAACGACGTCGCCGCGGCGCGCGAGATGACCGAATACCTCATCGCTCTGGGTCACGAACGCATTGGCTTCATCAACGGGCCGCCGGGACATCCGGTGACCGAGCAGCGCTATCTCGGCTACACGCTGGCGCTGCGCTCGCACGGACTCGACGTCGATCCGCAGCTGGTCGATCGCGGTGAATTCACCTTTGACTCGGGGTTGGCCGCTGCGCGGCGCCTGTTGTCTCGCGCGACACGACCGACGGCGGTGTTCGCCAGCAATGACGACATGGCCGCCGGCACCATCATGGCCGCGCACGAAATGGGACTGACGATTCCCACGCGGCTCTCGGTCGCGGGTTTCGACGACAGCTATGTCGCGCAGGTCATCTGGCCGCGCCTGACCACCGTGCACCAGCCAACGTACGAGATGGCCCACCAGGCCGCGGACATGCTGTTCCGCTCGCTCGGCGACGAAGCGCCGCCCAAGAGCGTGGAAATTCCGTATCGCATGGTGTGCCGCGAATCGACCGGACCGCGTCCGGCGAACTAGCGCGTGGTGGGCGAAGGATTTGCCGGTTGCAGTTCGGGCGCGCCATACATGGCACGCATGATGCAGGCGTAGTTGGCAAGACTTCCGAGGCCGACTTTGCGCCGTAGTTCTTCAACCTGTGCCTCGTCCTCGAGCGGCGATGGCTTGAACTCGCCATCGCGCAGTTCGAAATTCGTCCCGTAACGTTGCCGCTTGCCTCGCCCCATCAGCAGGTCATCGGTAAGCGCGGCAACCTGATCGCCGCGCACCTCTCCCCGGCGAACGTGTCCGGTCGTCAGCTTCAGGACGTTCTCCTGGAAATCCGGATCGCTGCCGGCATGGATGGACAGCATCCAGGCGGAATCGACCCCATCCATTCCGACCATCCGGGCAGTGGGAAAACCTTCCTGACTGACGATATGTTTCAGGCGCTGGCGGTTGGCTGCGTCCACCTTGTTCATCCAACTGGCTTGTGGGCTCTGCGGATCGAAGCGCCCACCCGAAGAGAGCAGAAACGCCCTTGCCTCCTGATCCTGCCGTGCCATGAGCAGCAGATTTTCGCGGAGCGCCGGCCTTGCTGGCTTCGGCGGCGGGTGCGCCGGCTTCATTCGTGTCTCGATCTCCGCGGCTTCACGAGCCGCTCCGGGACACTTCGCAAACAGCTTTTCCGAGAAATCCGTCGCCGCCGATTCCGAGGCAGGCGATGGCCCTGACGCCATCAAGGCAATCAGGGCCATCGCCAGAATGCGCATCGGCTACTCGGCTCGCACGTTATCGATATTGACGGTCGCGCCGCCGCTCACCCAGACCCATATTGCGTTTACATCGCTGAAGTTGGCGATGGGGCAAGGCGCGCCGCTGGCGGAAAACTGCGCGAGATCCAGCGAAGTCGTCGCGACGACGCCGGGATTCTGAAAGCCCCAGGTCCCCTCGCACCAGGTCCAGTTGCCGTCCTGGATCGCGACGTTGGTCGAACTGCCCGCAGCGGCGGCAGTGCGCAGGTCGAATTTGAACTGGCTCTTGCCCGACAGGTCGAGCACCGGTTCCGCAACGTTGAGGCCGAACCACCCGCCGTCGGCACCGATGACCTGCAGGCTCGCCGTGCCCTGCGTGGCAAAGTCCGTCACGCGCGCGACCGTACCCGCGTTCGCCTGCCAGCTGGCCGGCGCCCATCCCTGCGTGTCGTTCTCGAATGAGTAGAGCAGCAGGGCTCCGTTCGGGTCCGGCAGCACCTTGACGCGCAGCGCGGCGACATTGGAGCGCCGTCCCCCGGTGTCGCGCAGCGTGTAGTTAGCGAGCACATCGCCCTGAAAGGCAGTTGCCGGGGTGAAAGCGACGGTGCCATCACCCACGAGCGCGAAGGTCCCCGCCGCGCTGCTCGCGATCGCCTGCTGGCCGGGCGTCGCGGGATCCAGGTCGATGCTCGCGGCAACGGGCCGGCGCCCCAGATAGGCGATGTCGTTTGCCGTCGGCTTCAGCGTCGCGGCGGTGTTGAAGGCCGTGGTCACCGCATCATCGTCGGCGACCGGCGGAAATCCGAAGGCCCGGTCGCCCGTCATGCGCAGCGAAAAGTTGTTCATCGTCGTGCACACCGGACTCGGGCAATACACGGTGAGACCGTCGTAGTCCGGATACGGCGCCCCGTTGTCCTGCACGTCGGACAATATCCAGTACAACGCGCCATCCGTGCCGCCGAAGAACAGCGCCCGCGTCCATTCGAAGTACACGGGATTGCGGACGTTCTTGTCCTTGGTGCCGAATTCGCCGAGATACACCGCTTTGCGCAGCCGCTTCGCCTTCAGGGTGTGCTTGGCGATCCACTCCGTGCCCCATGCCGGCGTCTTGCCCCAGGCGTCGGCGTCCGGATACAGATGCAGCGACATCGCGTCGATGTTGCGCAGCGCCGCGAAGGCGTAACTATCTACTCCCTCGTTGCAATTCTCGGTCCAGTCGGTGCCCCCGGGGAGGCAGAGGAATCCCTCGTCGCCCACGGAGACGAGATGATTGCGATCGATGCTCTTGATATAGGTCGACATCTCGTCCGCCCACGAGATGAGCGTCTGCGACGAACACGATGGCGAGCGCGGATACACGCCGCTGCCGATGCAGCGAGGCTCATTGCCGAGCTCCCACATCATGATGGTGGGGTCATCCTTGTACCTGACGCCGGTGATTGTATTCACGCGATTCAGCAGGTGGTTGATCCAGTTCTTGTACCAGCCCCTGATCGTGGCATCGCTGTAGAAATCGTCGTGGAACTGGCCGCCGCGCCAACGCACGTATTGATCCATGCCGCCGAACGCGCTCCAGTTGTTGACCAGCGGCAGGATCAGTTTGAGGTTGCGCTTGCGGGCTTCGGCAACCACGAAGTCGAGCCGCTCGAGCCCATTCGCACCGTCATTGAAGGCGGGCGCCGCACCGTCCCAGTAGTGCATGTAGACGCCTTCCTTGCGTCCGTCGGCGCCGTCGACCGAATTCGTGCCATCGGCATTGCCGATGACGTTCGTCGACCATACGCGCATCACCCGAAAGTCCGCGGCGGCGGCCTTGTCGAACAGCGCGCTCACCATCAAGGGAGACTTGTAGATCGGGTAATAGTTGTTAGAGCCGGCGAAGCGGAATTTTTCTCCGCGCAGGTACAGATCGGAACCTGCGCGTGTCACGAAGGGATTCGGAGGCTTGTGTTTGGGCTGGTCGTGCGCGGTGGCGGTGCCGGCAAAGGCACTCGCGCAGACCAGAAACAGGATTGAAAAGCGCGCCACAACGCGCTGGGCCAGCGTACGTTCCATCGTCTCCCCCTTGTTCCGAAATAACAATTTCAACTTTCGTTATTCAGCGGCGCGAGACTATTTCGGGCAACGCACTGACGTCAAGCGGAATACGTATACTGTCTTTCTTTAATGGGAATGCACGCCGGAAGGCATGGAAAATCAAGCGATTAAGTCGATCGCCATCGTCGGCGGCGGCACCGCGGGCTGGAGCGCCGCGGCCTGTCTGGCGCGATTTCTGGTCAAGCGCGGCACGACAATCACGCTGGTGGATTCTTCCGCAATCGGCACCGTGGGTGTCGGGGAGGCGAGCGTTCCCAACATCCACAACTTCAACGCATATCTGGGCCTCGACGAACTCGACTTCATCGAGAGCACTCAGGGCACTTTCAAGCTGGGCATTCGCTTCGACGACTGGCGCGAACCCGGTGCGTCGTTCTTCCACCCGTTCGGCCGCTACGGCGTGGGCTTCGAAGGAATGGATTTCCACCAATGCCTGTTCAGGGCACGCGAGCTCGGAACCCAGGCGACGCTCGAGGAGTTCTCGTTGCCGATCGCGCTCGCGCGCGCCGAGAAGTTCGCGCAACCGTTGCGCGACGCGAAGTCTCCGCTCACCGATTACGGTTACGCCTTCCATTTCGACGCGAGCCTGTACGCGCGGCGCCTGAAGCGGTACGCCACCGAGCGCGGGGTCGTGCATCTCGACCGTCGCGTCGCGGAGGTCAAGCTCGCCGAAAGCGGCGACATCGCTGAACTGCGGTTCGATGACGGCAGCTCGCTCGCCGCCGACTTCTTCATCGACTGCACGGGCTTTCGCGCCTTGCTGATCGAGGGCGCGCTGAAGACGGGATACGAGAGCTGGAAGCAATGGCTGCCCTGCGATTCGGCGGTAGCCATGCCCTGCGCGCGCGAGCCAGGCACCTTGAGCCCTTACACGATCGCGACCGCCCGCGATGCCGGCTGGACCTGGCGAATCCCCCTGCAGCATCGCTGCGGCAATGGCTACGTTTACGCGCGCGACTTCCTTGCCGATGATGCCGCCACCGCCGCGCTCGTAGCCCGGCTGCCAGCCGCGCCGGGCGCCTCTCCTAACTACCAGCGATTCACCGCCGGCATGCGACGGCGCTTCTGGAATCGCAACTGCATCGCGCTCGGCCTCGCCGGCGGGTTCATCGAGCCGCTGGAATCCACCAGCATCAACCTCGTGCACCGCGCGCTGTCGGTATTCATGGACTTTTACCCGCAACGCGACGTCGACCCCCGACGCGCAGAGGCGGCGAATCGCCACTTCGCGCTCGAGCAACGGCACATCCGCGATTTCATCATCCTGCACTACAAGCTCACCGGCCGGCGCGACACGGAGTTCTGGCGGCACGTGAACGCGATGGCGGTACCGGATTCGCTGCAACATCGGATCGACAGCTTTCGCGCCTGCGGCGCGCTGCTGCAATATGACGCCGAGTCGTTCAAGCCCGAGAGCTGGCTGACGATGTATCACGGCTTCGGCGTCGCGCAGGAGTCCGGCGATTCGCGCGTCGACGACATCGATGTACCGCGCATGCGGGGCGCGCTCGAGGTGATGCGCGCCTCCGTGACGCGCGCGGTGCAGGCGGCCGTGCGGCACGAGGATTTCGTGGCGAAGTTCTGTCCGGCCCCAGCGGCATGACGATGTTGTCCCCCTCCGCGTTGCCGGAGCGCGTCGTTTCGACACGCGGAGAATTCGAGTCCGAGGTGGCGGCGCGTGCGCTGCCCGTCGTGATGCGCGGACTCGTCCGCGAGTGGCCGATGAGCCGCGCGGCCGCGCAGTCGGATGACGCATTGTCTGAATACGTCGCCGGATTTCACAACGGCACGCCCGTCTCGATCATGGCCGGGCCTCCGGGGATCGACGGGCGACTCTTCTATGACGAGAGATTCCGGCGCCTCAACTTTCAGTCACGCGAGGCGCCTTTCCTCGATGCGATGCGCGCCATCCGCTCCGCGCCGCAAGAAGCGCCGCCGGTCATATACATGGGTTCCGCCTCCGAAGCCCTTCATTGGCCGGGTCTCGCGCGCGCCAATCCCCTGCCGCTGCTGCCGCCGACCGTGATCCCGAATCTGTGGATGGGAAATCGCGCGGTGGTCGGTCCGCACAATGACGCCCCCGACAACATTGCCTGCGTCGTCGCCGGACGGCGCCGCTTCCGCCTCTTTCCACCGGAGCAGTTCGCGAACCTGTACATCGGGCCGCGCGATCTCAATCCCGCGGGACGCCCGGTCAGCTTCGTCTCCGTCAATGAACCCGATCTCGCGCTCTATCCTCGCTACGCGTCTGCGCTGGCGGCATCGCGCGAGGCCGTACTCGAAGCCGGTGATGCGATCTACATTCCGTCGATGTGGTGGCACAGCGTCGAATCCCTGGCCCCCTTCAATCTGCTGGTGAACTACTGGTGGGAATCCGGCACGAACGCCACGCGCGCCGAAGCCGCGCTGATCTACACGCTGCTGGCGATGGAGAATCTGCGCCCCGGACAGAAGGCGGCGTGGAAGGCCGTGTTCGATCACCTCGCCTTCCGCGCCGATGACGAGCCGGTGGCGCACATTCCGCCCGAAGTGCGCGGCTGGCTGGGCACGCTCACGCCGGACCTGCGCGATCAGATGCGCAATTTCATCCGGCGCTCGCTGCTCGACTAGCGAGCAAGCCGAAGCCGTTGACGGTCAGCCGACCCTTGCGCGGATCCTCGCTGAGTACCGTGCGCTCATTGATGTCGCCGGAATGCAGCGCATTTCCCTTGTAGATGATGAGGCGGTTGAACGCGGCCTCGACGCGATGGACGCGTTCGAAGAAACGCGTGTCATCGGCCACGTAGCCCTC
Organism: Steroidobacteraceae bacterium; assembly: GCA_035995425.1. Classification (GTDB taxonomy): domain Bacteria; phylum Pseudomonadota; class Gammaproteobacteria; order Steroidobacterales; family Steroidobacteraceae; genus CADEED01. The sequence goes on along the minus strand of DASYKM010000119.1, from coordinate 17,926 downwards.
CGCCTGCGACTCGCTCTTGAGCTCCGCGACCACCGTGTTGCGGTACTCCTCGACCCGTTCACGCGTGACGCTTTCCAGACCCGTGGCGCGATGACGATAGAACGAGGTGCCCCCCTGGTAGGGCGCGCATAGATAGTGAAGGAAGGCGATGCGCTCCGTGTCGGGCCCGTCGAAATGCGGAATGCGCTGGATCGTGCGCAGGCGCGCCGGCAACGTGGTCACCATCGAGAACGCGCAGAGATCCAGCTCGAGTTCCGGCGGTGCACCGAAAGCCTGCTCGATGAGCGGCGCTACGGCCGAAAGCATGGCGTCGATGTAACTCTGTGGCACCGGCGCGCGCACGCCGGGGTAGACCGAGCCCACGTCGATGAACACCGCTTCCGTCGCAACCGCGATCAGGGCCGCCGGGTCCAGGGAAAATGCATCGATGCTGATGACCGGCAGTCGTTCGTGGCCGACGCTGACGACGCTCACGCGCCGCGCCGGATTGACGTTGAACTCGGACACCTGCGGTTTGCTCAGCCGTTCGCGGCGGCCTGCACGGGGATGTTCGTCGGGCAGTTCGCGCGAATGAATTCCTCGTGCGTGGGCGCATTGGCGACTGCGCTCGCAATGCCGGCTGCCATGTTTTCGAGCTCTTTCACCACATCGGTTTCGGGGACATCGTCAACTGACGGGCTGTAGTAACGCGGCAGGATGCCGAAACCCGCGAACATGGCGAGCCAGGAGCTGGCGCGGAAAAATTCAATGCTTTCCTGCCGGAAGCGCCCGGTTTCCCGAAACAGCTCGATGGTGTCGGCGAGGGTGTCGGGAATGCTCATGTGCCGGCACTCATCCCAGAAAGAATCGCCTTCGCGGCGGTTGAGCTTGTAGTGCAGCACGATGAAATCCCGGATGTGCTCCCAATGCCGGCGGTTGCGTTCATTCACGTTCCCCTGGAGCGCCACGTTCGGTACCGCCTGCGGAAAGCTGCCTAACAAGTATTGCAGGCCGCGCTGTACCAGGTAGATGCTGGTGGACTCGAGCGGCTCGAGAAATCCGCTGGCAAGGCCGAGGCAGAACACGTTTTTGTTCCAGATCTTCTTGCGGATGCCGGTGCGAAACGGCAGGAGCCGCGGGTCGGCGAGCGCCGGACCCTCGGCACCGGCCTTGAGCGTGCTCATCGCCTCGTCTTCGGAGAGATGGCGGCTGCAGAACACATAGCCGTTGCCGATGCGGTGCTGCAGCGGAATGCGCCACTGCCAGCCGGCCTTGCTGGCGATGGAGCGTGTGTAGGAGGTCGGGGCGAGGCGACTCTCGCAGGGCATGGCCACCGCGCGGTCGCAGGGCAGCCAGTGAGTCCAGTCATCGTAGCCGGTGTTCAACGCTTTCTCGGTCAGCAACCCCTGAAAACCCGAGCAGTCGATGAACAGCTCACCGGCGATCACGCGGCCGCCGTCGAGCTCCACCGCTTCCACATTGCCGGTTTCGCCGTTCAGGCGAACATTGCCGATCCGGCCTTCGACGTGTTTGACGCCGGCCGTCATCGACCAGCTCTTGAGGTAACGCGCGACCAGCGTGGCATCGAAGTGCAACGCGTAATTGAAAAACAGGAAGCCCTGGCCGGCACCCGCCTTCGGTACGGCGAACTTCCCGGCGCGCGCCATCTCCGCGGACAGGACATACCTGTCGATGACGTCCGCCTTGCCGAGCTGCCGCGCCTTGACCCAGTAGTGCTGGAACGACGTGCCTAACAACGGCACGCCGTGCTCGGAGAAAGGATGGAAGAACTGCGTGCCTTCGCCAGCCCAGCCCTCGAAGCCGATGGCCAGCTTGAAGGTGGCGCCGGTGCGCTTCACGAAGTCGACCTCGTTGATCCTCAGGTGCTTGAGGAACTCACGCATGTGCGGGACCGTAGCCTCGCCCACGCCCACGGTGCCGATTTCCGGCGACTCGACCAGAGTGATGCGCGTGTGGCGATTGGCGCCGAAGCGCTCGATGAGCGCGGCAGCAGCCATCCACCCGGCGGTACCCCCGCCGACGATGACGATCGATCGCAAACGATTGTCGGCCATGCTGCTTTCCGATTCCCTAAAAGAAGGCGGGGCAGCATAGCTGCCCCGTCCACCCGAAGGTACTTGGGGAAGGCTTCGAGTTCAGAACTTCGCTCTCACACCCGCGGTGATGACTCGCTCGAACTGGGTCCAGTTGAGGTGCGCATCCGGCCATTGCACGTATTGCGCCGGCGACTCTTCCGTGAGGTTCGACCCCTGCACGAACACCTGGAAATGATCGTTGACGTCGAAGGACGCGCCGGCATCGATGTACAGCGTGGAGTCCTGCCACTGCGCGAGACCGGCGTTGGGCGCCGTGAACGACCAGTGCGTGAACGCTCCCACGTATTGCTTGCTGAGATAGTTAGCCGCGATGCGCGCCTGGAACTTCGCGTCCTGGTAGAACAGGACCATGTTGAGCTGGTTTTCAGCCGTACCGTTGAACGGCGCATCGTCGCCGTTGGCGAGCTTGATCGTCTCGCCGGTGGCCGCGTTCTTGCCGGCCTGGCTCGGCGTGAACGTGTAGTTCAGGTTGACGCCGGTGTACTTGAGGAATGACGGCAGGAAGTCGAAAGTCGCCTGGTAGGCGAATTCCAGGCCGTAGTAGCTGGCGCCTTCGCCCTGCTCGATGTCCTGGGTCTGCGCGCCGAGGCGCACCACGCCGTCGGAGTCCGGCGCCGTGGTATCGGTGCCCACGCGCGTGAACGTGTAGCTGTCCACGTCGGTGTAGAACAAACCCGCGGACACGAGCGTGTGCTCACGGGGGTACCACTCCAGGGCCGTCGACATCGTACGTGACAGCCAAGGCTCGAGGCGCGGATTGCCCAGGCGCTGGATGCTGTTGACGCGCTGGAAGGTCTCGCCGATCTGCTCACCGTTGTAGAAGGTGATCGGACCGCGGCCGAGGTTCTGCAACGGTTGCAGGGCCTGGGTCTCGAAGTACGCCGTCTTCACTTTCCACTCGTCGCCGAAGTCGAAGTTGAGGTTGAAGCTCGGCAGTGCGCGCGTGCGATCGGTGCTGGTGAACACATCACCCAGGTCGGTGTACGCGGTGTGATTCGGATCACTGCCGGCAAGGATGCGCGGATCGAGCTGCGTGCCGTCGGTCAGATTCTGGAACACGCGGATGTTGGTGTTGACCACGCGCACGCCGATGTTGCCCGACATCTTCACGCTGCTGGTGAGCTCGGTGTCGAAGTTGCCCTTGAAGTAGAAGCTGGTCTGCGCTTCTTCGACGCCATAGGTGCGATCCGGCGCGTCGATGTACTGGCCTTCACCGTATAGCGCGTCGCGGATCGACTCGGGATGCTCGAGCGCACGAGTGTTGATCATCGGGAAGCCGGTCGTGAGTCCGTTGACGCCAAAGGAGTTCACGTTGGTGACGAAGCCTGCGAGCTGCGGTGACGCCAGCGTGTAGCGCGCCAGCGGATCGTAGTCGAAGCCGGCCGTGTTCGAGGTCTGGTTGATGCCGTAGCCGACTTCTTCGTATTTCGCGAGCAGGCCGTTCAGGCCGGACGGCGAGAAGTAGTCGGAGCGCTCTTCGTTCATTTCGCGCTGGGAAGCGCGCGCACCGAATTCGAACGAGAAGCCGTCGTTCACTTCGAGCTTGCCGTCGTAGCGCAACACGTCCATCTGGATGTCTTCGCTGTTGCGCTCGAGCCAGCTCGAGTGCATGCGCCAGGCGCTCGGCGCGGAGGCCAGTTGCCGCAACTGGTCGCCGATCGCGAAGCTCATCTGGTCCGAGCCAAGGCCGTTCGAGATCTGGTACGTGAGCGTGGTGGGAATCGAGGTCGGATTGATGTCCGTGCATCCCGCGGCGTCGGCCTGTGCCTGGGTGGTGGGGAAGCAGGCGGAGTCCGTCTGCTGCGCGACCGTCAGCGCTTTGGAGCTGCGGTCGGCATCGGCGTGCACCCAACGAAGCGTGCTCGAGTATTTCTCGCCCTTGCCCATGCGCAGTTCGAGGTTGGTGTTGACCGCGGTGGTCTGGCGGAACACCGACTGAACGCCACCGCGCAAGCCGTTGGTGTCGCCGATGAAGTCAGTGACGAAGTTGGCACGGCTCACCAGCCCGTCCGTGTCGAAGGACTCGACCACCGAAGGGTTGCCGGTTGAAACGGTATATGGACGGAAGACCTGGCGACCGCCGAAGTTCCCGTTCACGAACAACTGCTGGCCGTGCTGGGCTTCGTCCATGTCGTTGTAGAACACGTCGGCGACCAGCTCCATGGAGTCCGAGAGCTGCATGTCGAAGTTGTAGGCGAGGCCGAGACGCTTGCGCTCGAACGTGCGCGAATTGACCGAGGTATTCCAGCCGTTCGGGATCAGGAATTCGTCCGTGGCATCGCCATCGCCATTGAGGTCGCCGGCCGGCAGGTTGCCCGGATTGATCCATCCGGAGAATTCATCGACCAGGTCGAGCTCGGCCGACTGGAAAGTGGCGGCGGCTTCGGAGTCGCTATACGACGCGGCCAGCGACATGCCGAGCCGATCGCTGAATTTGAATCCGACGAGGCCTTCGAACTTCTTGTCGATGCCGTCGACGATGCTGCCCCAGCCGCCCTGCCCGGCGAGACTCAGCGTGAGACCTTCGTTCGGCAGCTTGAGCGCGCGAATGGATTGCAGATCGAGCAGACCGCCGAGGCCACCATCGGTGAGATCGGCACTTTGCGATTTGTACACGGTGACACCGGTGACGAGGCTCGCCGGAAGGTCTTCGAAGTTCGCCGTGCTGTCGAGAATGTCTTCGGCGGTGACGAAGCGTTCGCCGTTCATCGTCGCCATGACCTGCTGGGCGCCGCGAACCGCGACCAATGAACCTTCGCCGGCGGCGCGTGAAATCTGGATGCCAGGCACGCGTTGCAACGCGTCGGTGATGGTGACGTCGGGCAGCTTGCCGATGTCTTCCATGACGATGGAGTCGGTGATCTGCGCATTGTTGCGCTTCATGTCGATGCCGGCTTCCTGCGCGCCACGCACGCCGCGAACGACGATTTCATCGAGGGTATCGGCGACGGTGTCTTCCTGGGTGTTTTGCGCATCCTGCGCGTGAGCTGGCAACGCGATGGCCAAAAGATCGAGAGAAACCGCGGTAAAGAATGCGGTGCGCGCAGCGCGACGAACGCGCTTGACCTGACGATGCGACATGAAATCCCCCCACTAACAAAGTTTCACGCGGGCTGCGGCTGGTACCGCATGGACCTGACAATCCCGCATGGCATTTCGAACTGGTGGCGATCTTGCGACGCCGGATTTCACGTTGTCAATTAATACTTATAATTGCATTCATTAAAAAACCACAGATTGCGGCAACGCAGCAAACGACTCCGATGTCAGCTAGCGCTAACACGGCGCAAAAAATCCTTCAGTTTGGAATTACGCCAGACGCGCGAGCGCGCTGATTTCCGCTATGGCGGCGATCAAATGGTAGAAGCTGCTCGCGGGCGCGGGTTCATCGACGAGCTCGCCGTTCGCGGCGATTCGGTCGTACCACAACCCGGGAATGGGACAGTCGAGATAACGCAGCAGGCCATCGGCCGCGGCCACCGCCATCGAGAAATACCGCGCCTCACCCGTGCACCGCGCCGCCAGCGCCGCGGCCTTGAGCCTTTCGGTCTGCGGCCACAGGCGCGCGCCCGGATCGTGCGGCGAGAAATCGTCGAGCAGGCTGTTGGTAGCCAGTCCGGCGCGCACGCCGTGCGTTTCACCAATGTCGATGAGCTTGAGCGCCGCCGCACGCGCGCGCGCATTGTTCGCCCCACCCCATCGCAGCAGCAGCCAGGCCCATTCGAACTGGTGACCGGGTTCCACGATGCGTCCGGAAATGCCCGGCGCCGGATTCCAGTCCGCGTCGAAGAACTCGCGCAGCACTCCGGTTTTCGCGTCGATGAACTTCGTCAGCGCGAGCTCGGCAATCTCGTCGGCGAGGTGTTTCCACATCGAGCGGTCCGAGCACATCTCGCAACCGGCCAGTGACGCTTCGAGCAGGTGCATGTGCGGGTTCGACTGCAGCGGCAGGCTTGCCGGCACGCCGCTCTCGAAGCCCTGCCCCGCCCGCTTCATGTGTTCGATCACCAGCGAGTGAAGCTCGCGCGACTGGCGCTCGCGATCCGCACGAGCATCACCAATTGCAGCGGCCAGATTGAACGCCAACAGAGCGAACGCCTGGTCGTACAGCAGCGCGCGATCGTCGAGCGTCGAACCGTCGGCCGCGACCAGCGTGCGAAACAGGCCGTCGGGACGTTGGTAGTGCGCCAGGAAATATTCGAGACCGTGCTTCACGAGCGCGGCCGAGTCGCCGCGCCAGCCGAGAGTCGGCGCCATGGCGAAGCAATAGGCCTGGCGCGGATTTACGCGCGATCGGCGTGGTTCGACGAGCGGCTGGCCGTCTTGCGCCAGTCGCTCGTGGAATCCACCGGCCGGATCGACGCCCTTGGTCGACCACAGTGGATAGGCGGCATCACACAGCCAGCCGCATAGCTGGCTGTGTAGTTGATGGATGCGCGCCTTGTCGTCCATACGGGCTTCCGGGCTCAGTGTCCGGCGGCGGATGTCACCGTGTGGCTGACAATTGCCGCTTTGGATGCGCGCATGGCGAAAATCGATATGAGCACATACGCAGCCATTGGCAGGAGATACGCCATGTGCAGACCAATGCTCGAGTGCATGTTCACCACTGCGGTGCACGCCAGCTCTTCCTGTTTACCGCCGATCACGTCCGCGATCTTGCCGAACAGATAGGGCAGGACGGCACCGCCGACGATCGCAAGGCACAGGAATCCCGAGGTCGCGGACGTGCTCGCGGTCGAACGCTCGAGCGTCAGTGTGAAGATCACCGGAAACATGATGGAGTTGAACAGCCCGATCGACAGCGCGGCATAGGAGGCGACGTCGCCATGCATCTGGCTGACGAAAAGGCAGAGTACCGCGGCCAGAGCCGCGAAGATCATCAGGAGTTTGGCGGCGGGGACCCGCGTCAACAACCAGCTGCCGATGAATCGGCCGATCATCGCGCCGCCCCAGTAAAAGCTCACGAGTTTGCCAGCCCTTTCCATCGTCACGCCGAGCATGTCCTGATAGTTCAGGAAGTTCGTCATTGCACTGCCGATTGAGACCTCGGCACCGACGTACAGAAAGATGGCGATGCCGCCGTATATCGCCCATGGTGATTTCAGCGCCGTCAAGACGGAGGGCTGTTTACCAGGGCCGGTTTTCTCGGCAACGTCGAGATGCCGCCTGAAGACGAAGATGAAAATCGCCAGCAGCACGAGTGCGCCGGCGATCATGAAGAAGGCGTGGTCGATGTTGGCGAAGGTTGTCGCGCGCTGAGCGTCGGTGACCTTGGTGCAGCCTTTGCTCAGCTCGAAGATGCCGCCGGTAAGCAGCACGCCCGCCACGATGTAAGGCGCGAGGAACGTGCCGAATGAATTGAAAGCTTGCGAGAACGTGAGCCGAAAGTGCGATCGTTCCGGCGGCCCGAGCAAAGCCGCGAGCGGATTCGCGGCCACCTGCAGGATCGTGATGCCGCCGGCTATGACGAACAAGGCGACCAGCACGAGCTCGAAGGTGTCGAAATGTGTGGCGGCGGGGATGATCAGGCAACCCACGATCATCACGCCCAACGCGAAGATGATGGATTTGCTATTGCCAAGCCGCGAGATCAGCGCCGCAGCCGGCAGTGAAACCACGAAGTACGCCGTAAAGAAAGCAACCTGCGAGAGCATGACCTCCGCGTAGGTGAGTTTGAAAATCGCTTTCAGAGCGGCAATCAGTGGATCCACGGACACGGTTATGAATCCCCACATGAAAAACAGTGTGGTTACCGTGGCGAAACCAGCGCGCATGCCTTTGTCGTTAGAGTTCATCGGGCCCCTCGAGAATTTGGAAGCACAGGTTCAGGTCAGAAAAAAAATTCATAGCGCCGCGACTTTCATGAGCGCGGTACGGGTCGGCAGCAGGCGGTGGCTGAACGGCAGGATCGCGGCACCCACGGCCGGCGCGTCGTCGGACAACGCGGCGCGCGCCACCGGCGCGATGGCCGGGACGGTGCCGGCGTGTGCTTCGAGACGCTGGTTCAGGCGATTGGCGATCTGGTCGACGATGCCGGCCGGCAGCCGGCCGCCGATCAGCACCGCCTCGGGATTCATCAGGCAGTTGATCGCGAGCACGGTGTCGAGCAGCGTGTCGACGGCAACTTCGATCCAGGCGTCGATGATGGCCTGGCCGCTCTCGTCGAGATCGGTGAGCTCATGCGGCGCCGAAACCTTGATGCCCTGCGCCGCGAGCCGGCTGTAGAGCGCCGACAGCGACACGATGTTCTGGATCTGGCGTTCATGCCCGGTGGCATCGCGGCCGCGCAGCATGCCGAGCTCGCCACTGCGTCCGCCGGCGCCGCGGAAATGATTGCCATCGATCACGAGGCTTCCGCCGAGTGCCGCGGTAATCAGGATGTAGAAGAACGTCTGGTACTTCTTGCCGAGCCCGAACTGCATTTCGCCCATGGTGGCGGCGGCCGCGTCGTTTTCCACGAACACCGGCACGTGCAGGGTCTCGCGCAGCAGCGAGGCGACGTCGGTGGACGTCCAGACGCCGTAGTCGGCCGGCTGTTGCGGCAACGCGGCCTTCGGCATGTCGTCCGGCAGCGCGACGCCGACGCCCACCAGCCGGTCGCGGCCGATGCCGACCTTGGTGAGTAGTTTGCCCACGCCCTTGGAAAAGAACTGCTGGACGTCCCGGGGCATCGCGAAATTCACCTCGCGCGAAGCGCGAGCTCGTACTCGACCTTCGAAATCGAGCACCACCATGGTGATGTGGTCGCGGTCGATGTTGAGGCCGATGGAGAACCAGCTGTCCGGGTTGATGATCAGCTTGGTGGCGGGCTGGCCGCGTCCGCCGCGGCGGCGGCCGGCGTCCTGGATCAGATTGTCGTTGAGCAGCCGCTTGGTGATGTTGGCGATGGCCGGCGCGGTGAGCCCGGTGATCACCGCGAGCTCGGCGCGCGTGATCGGCCCGTTGACGCGAATGGCGTGCAGCGTGACCCGTTGGTTGTGATCGCCGGCGCGTTCGAGGTTGGTCCCCGACAGGCGCATGTGCTTGCCGGATCGTTCGCTCATCGCGACGCGGCGGTTACCGCGGGCGCGAGCGTCTTGGCCTGGTTTTCCGCGTCGGCAGCCAGCGCGAGCGCGCCCAACGGACCTGCCATCGTGCCGAGGCCGGGAGAAACGATGAACTGGCCCAAGGACTGCTCGAGCTCCGGCGCTTCGACGTATCCGTTCAGGCTGCGCTTCAGTTCCTGCTGAATGCGCTCGAACAGATGCGTCTGCGCGGCCATCACGCCGCCACCGAGGAAGATGCGCGACGGCGCGGTGGTGAGCACCATGGTATGGAGGAGCTGCCCGAGGCCATGCGCGACGAAATCCCACGCGGGATTGTCCGGCGGAAGTTGTGAGGCCGGCATGCCGGCGCGCGCTTCGATGGCCGGACCCGAGGCCAATCCTTCGATGCAATCGCCGTGAAACGAACAGATGCCGGGGAATTTGTCGCCCGGCTTGCGCGCCACGCGGATGTGTCCGAGCTCGGTGTGGTTCATGCCGAACACCGATCTGCCGCGCACGATGGTTCCCACGCCGATGCCGGTGCCGACCGTGACATAGGCGAAGTCTTCGAGTCCCTTGGCCGCGCCCCAACGCCCCTCCGCCAGAGCCGCGCCGTTCACGTCGGTGTCGAAACCCACGGGTGTGCCGACGCGGCGGCCGAGCCGTTGCGCCACATCGGTATTGCGCCAGCCTGCCTTGGTGGTCGAGGTGATGAATCCGAAGGTGCTCGAACCGACGCGCAGGTCGATCGGACCAAACGACGCGATTCCCAAGGCACGCGCGGGGCCGTGTTGCATACGCCAGCGATCGAGAACGGCTTCGATCTGGCGCAGCGTCTCTTCGCGCTCGCCGGTCGGCAGCCGTTCCACGGCGCGCACGTCATCGGGGCCGGTGCCGAGGATGCACACGCACTTGGTGCCGCCCAATTCGACGCCGGCCAGTAGTTTGGTCGCGGGCGACACGTCAGCCAGCCGATTGGGCGACGGCGGCGGCTTTGCGCGCCCCGGCGACCTTCGCATTCGCCACGGCGAAGAAGCTGTCGTGCGTGGGGGCGGCCGCGGCATCCGCGGAGACCTTCTGACTGATGGCCAGCATCAACCGCTTGACCTGTTCGAAATCGACGGTGTCGACCAGCGGGTCGTAGTCGCGCGGGGTGATTCCCATGCCTTCGAAAATCCAGAACCAGTCGAGATCGGTGAACAGCTCCAGGCGCTGCTGCATGATTCGCCCGGTGGCGCGATACATCTCGATGCGCTGCGCGAGCGTATCGGGCAACGCGAGTTTTTGCCGCTCCTGCCAGAACGGCGAGTCGTCACGCCGCGAAGCGCAGTAGTGCAGGATGATGAAGTCACGGATACGCTCGCACTCTTCCGCAATGAGGGCGTTGTAGCTCGCAATATTCGTGGGGTCAAACTGCTTGTCGGGAAAGTGATCGAGCAGATTGAACACCGCGTTGGTCAGAAGATGCAGATCGGTGGCGCCGAGCGATTCCACGGCGCCGGCGGCGAACCCGATCGACACCACGTTCTTGTCCCAGAACTTGACGCGGCGACCCGCGGTGAATTCCTGGCGGCGCGGCTCGGTCAGCGGCTCGCTGCCGATCGTCGCGAGCAGTTCCTGCAGCGCATCTTCGTCATTCTGATGCGCGCTCGAATAGACCTGACCATGGCTCAGGTTCTGCTGCAGCGGAATGCGCCACTGCCAGCCTGAGGCGCGTGCGCTGTTGCGTACGTAAGGCGCCCGCGCATCTTCGAGCGTGGCGGCGGCGTGCACGACGCGATCGCAGGGCAACCACTGCTGCCAGCTTTCGTAAGGGATCTCGAGAATCTCGCCGATGAGCTGTCCGCGCGCACCGGTGCAGTCCAGGAACAGATCCGCGCCGAGCTTGCCACCGTCTTCGAACTGTAGTTCGTCGATGAATCCGTCGTCGCGGCGCGTGGCGCTGACCACGTTGCGCTCGAGGCGGATCGCGCCCGCGCGTTCGGCGATCGAGCGGAAATAGCGCGCCATGAGCGCCACGTCGACGTGCAATGCGTACCGCAGGTGCGGCGCGACACCGAGCGAGTTGGTCGGAAAGATGAAGCGATTGGCCACGCCCAGCGAGATTTCCTGGCTGAACAGCTCGAGCTTGGGCTTGAGCCCGATCGCCTTGCTCTTGTGCCAGAAGTGATAAAACGGCCGGCGCTCGATCAGCGCACCGAGCGCTCCGAACGGATGCCAGAAGCTCTCGCCGGGCGCCGCCCAGTCGACGAATTTCGTGCCCAGGCTGTACGTGGATTGCGTCTTGTCGATGAAGTCATTCTGGTCGAGACCCAGAAAGCGCAGCAGATCGAGAACCGCTGGCAAGGTCGCTTCGGCCTGTCCCGGGATCACCGTCTCCGGTGCTTCGACGACGTGAATTGAACAATGCCCACCGAGTTTGCGACCGAGCGCAACGGCTGCGAGCCACCCAGCGACGCCGCCGCCGACGATGGCAATGCGCCTGATTCTTCGATCGGGTTCCATGTGCTTCTGTCCGAAATACCGCAGGCGTCGACGACGGCAGCGGCCCCTACCTACCGCAGTGAGCCTGACGGACGCATCGCCAGGTTGTCGTGCCAAATAATGATTGTGTAAGCCGCCGCGCCGCTCTTTGCATAATAGTATGCGCGACCGCGCAACAGCGCTGGACCTTGTTGCTACGCAAAGTGGCGGGACACTAGCTTCGCGGCCCAAACGTGTCAACGAAAGGGTAACCGAGCGAACGTGCACGATGTCTCGTCGGACAATAGTGCGGGAGAGCGTTACCCGGAACATGGTGCGAAGGCACTACCACTCTTTCGCCGCCAAAACCGAATCCGGGGCGAAATAGCCGAGGTGAGCAGGCGCCCGCTGAACATCGCGCGCGACCTGCCCACGCAACGCAGTGAGCGTCCCCTGTGCTTGCGCAAACAACGGCCCATCGATCAGGGGATCTGAAGTCGCGGGTTTCACGCCCATGCCGTCGAGAACATAGAACCAGCTCAGATCGGTGAACAGCTCGCGCGCCTGCGGACGGATGCGGCCGGTTCCTTCATAGAGCCCAATTCGTTCCTGCAGGCTGTCGGGAATGGGCATTTCCCGACAATGACGCCACAGCGCCGAGTCGGCACGCTCGGTTCTGCAGTAGTGCAGAACGATGAAGTCGCGCACCGCTTCGATCTCCGCCACCAGCTCTTGGTTGTATGCGGCGATGTTGCGCGGCTCGAACGAGCGATCCGGGAAATGGTCGAGCAGGTTGAGCACCGCATTGATGACGAGCTGAATGTTGGTCGACTCGATGGGCTCGAGGAACCCGGCGGCCAGGCCGAGCGCCACGCAATTCTTGTTCCAGAACTGCTTGCGGCGCCCGGGCGTAAATCGCAGGTAGCGAGGCTCCGTCAGCGCAGGCTCGCGGACCTCGGCGATCAGATCCTCGAGCGCTTCATCGTCGCGAACATGTGCGCTCGAATACACATACCCGTTGCCGGCTCGATGCTGGAGCGGAATGCGCCATTGCCAGCCTGCACCCCGTGCGCTCGCCACGGTGAATGGCGGCGGCGCGATCGCGGTCCTGGTCTGCATCGCGACGGCACGATCGCAGGGAAGCATGGCACTCCAGTCGATATAGCCGGTCGCGAGCACTTCCTCGATGAGCACCCCACGAAAACCGCTGCAGTCCACATAAAGATCCGCCTGCAATCGCGTGCCGTCGGTGCAGATCAGCGTGTCGATGAAACCATCTGCTCGCAGAGTGGCGTGTGCCACCTTTCGATCCAGCCACTCGACGCCGAGGCGCGACGCGTATGCACGCAGGTAACGCGCGACCAGGGCTGCATCGAAGTGCAAGGCATGGCGCTGCCCGGGTGGCGCGCGCCCTTCGCCGTCGGGAAAGTAGAATTTCTCCGCGTCTCCCAACGCAGCGCAGATTGCGTAGTCGGAAATTCGCGGGTGCTGGCCTGCCCTGCGCGCCTTCAGAAAGAAGTGATGAAATGGACGGCGATTGATGCTGGTGCCGAAGGTGCCGAATGGATGCCAGTAGCGTTCACCGATGACGCGCCAATCTTTGAACTGGATCCCGAGCTTGAATGTGGCTTGAGTGTGTCTAATGAAGTCGGCTTCGTCGATACCGAGGATGCGCAGCAGGTCGATGATCGGCGGAATGGTCGCCTCGCCCACGCCCACGGTGCCGATGTCCGTCGACTCGATGAGGGTAACGGCACATTGATGCTCGGTGGCGGTGCGGGCCAGCAGGCTGGCCGCAATCCAGCCCGCGGTACCGCCGCCCACAATCACGATTTTTCGAATCCGCCGATCTTCGTTCACCAGTCATTCTCGGCCACGTTCAGGAAAATGAAGTGGCGACCGCGATGAAATATCATCGCGGTCGCCAGTCACGCAATCAGAGCTTGAACTTCACGCCGAGAAACAATCGACGACCGGTGTCGTTGTAGGTGAACGGCAGGTTCTCGTATTGCAGGTAGGTGTGCTGCTTCTCGTTGGTGAGGTTGATGACCGAGAACAACACGCCCAGATCCATGCCACCCGCCTTGAAGTCATAGCCGACTTGACCGTCGAGCTGCGTATACGGCGCGGAATAGACTCCATAGACCACCTGCGTGCCATTCTGATCCGGGAACGAGAATGTGGAGCCGACCAACGAGCTGTTGACCGCTTTGCTACGCCAGGAATAGGCCGCGCGTGCGGAGAAGCCCGCCTTCTCGTAGTAGCCAATCAGGTTCGCGGAGTTCTTGGAGACGCCTGGAATCGGCAAATCCTGCGCGAACGAAGTGTCCTGATCGGACTGCGACTGCGAGTAGGTGTAGTTTGCCGCAACACCGAAGCCCATCGTCCATGCATATTGCGCACCGAGCTCGGCACCGTAAATCTTGCCTTTGCCCGCATTGACCGGCGTCGACACGTTGCCGACCGTCCCACCAAAATCGTCGTTCACGAGCGTGGGGATATTCGCGATCGAAACGAAATTGTCGACCTGCTTGTAGAAGGTGCCGACCGAAAATAATCCGTTGTCGCCCACATAGTCTTCCCAGGACAGGTTGTATTGCGACGCGCGGAACGGATCGAGGCTGGGGTTACCCGAACTGCCATTGGCAAACTGGAAACGCGCCTGCCCGCCGGGGCCGTCCGCCCCACGCGTGAAGTTGTACGAATTTCCGACGCCGAGCTGCATCAGGTTCTGCGGCGCCACGACGCGTGCTGCACCGACACGCACCTTCTGATTTTCCGTCACATCGAGCACGAAGTTGAATGACGGCAATACGTCGGTATAGCTGCGGCTGTTCGAGAAAGTGCCGTTGTTGGCGTTCACGCCATTCCACGAGGCCGTGCCGTACCAGGTCGGCACCGGGAGCTGAGAGCCACCATCCACCTCGAGTTCTGTCTTGACCACGCGGACGCCGAAATTCGCGTGGTAGTCGCTTTCGGCGTCGCCGACATCACCCATGAGGTACGCGGCCGTTGTCTTTTCCGCAACCTTGAAAGAGCTCAATGTGTCGACGAAGAAACTCTCAGTGGCATTGGGAACGCCCGACTGTTGCCAGATCGTTTCCAGATACGTTGACGGATGGGTGATACCTCCCACGGCCGGGTCCTTCACCATGATCGGCCCGGAACCGAAGCTGTTGTAAACGAGACCGAGGCTCGGCAGAGATGCTCCTGGGCTTCCGACCGGCAGCGACCCGGTAATCGAGAACGGAATCGCCGCGTAGCCCGGATCCTGGTAGTACAGGAACGTGCCGCTTTGACCGGCCGCAATACAGCAGTTGCCCGCGGCGGCGCCCGCCGCGACACCACCCGTTCCGGCGGTCGCGCCATCGATCAGATAGCGACCAAAGGTCTGGTCCACGTCGCGATCGGACAGTCGCAATCCACCCGACAAAGTCAGCGTGTCGTTGAATTTGAAGTGCAGATTGCCGTTGAACGCCTTGCTCGTTTCATCGCCTTCATTCGCCCACGCCCAGTTCGACTTGAACGTGGTGTATGCCGGATTGAAAAGAATGTTGGTGAACCCGAACCCATCCGGATACGTCACCGTCGGCAGACCGGAGGTGCCGCCGTTCGTCCAGGCGAATTCATAGCCGTGATTGCCGGTGTCACAGGAGGCTCCGCCATTGTTACAGCCGGGTGCCGACGGCGAGGCCGCACCGGAGCTTGCTGGCGACGAATAGTTGTACAAGCCGTGTTCGACGTCGGCCTGCGCCGCCTGCAGATTCGAATCTGCCTTGGCATAGAACAAACCGAAATTGCCGGAAAATTTCCCGTCGCCTTCGAATCGAGTCACGAACTGGAAGTTGTTCGAAGTCGATTCCATGTTCTGGTAGAGCGTCGAGGTCTCCGCGCCGTTCGCGGTAAACGTCGCCGACCGGACCACCAGGTTGTCGTCGATTTCAAAAGGCTGCGAAGGATCGATGCCGGGATGCAGTGTGCCGGGCGCCGAACCCTGACCGTTGAAGAACACCTTGTTCGAGTACGAGGTGCTTTCGTCGAGCTCGTTGACGTAGAAATAGTTCAGGCTGCTGGTGATGTTGTCAGACCACTTCCATTCGAGGCCAAGCGTCGCGCCCTTGGTCTTGATGTTCTGCAATTGGTCCGTGAAATACGCGAGCTGCGGAACGATGTAGAGCTGGCCGCCGGGCATGGTGCTGAGTGTTGCAGCGGCCGGGGCGCCCACGTACGAGCCAACCTGCGCGGCGTCGGTGATCAGCCACTGATTGCGGTTCTGATCCTGAAATTCCTTGTTGTGCGTCTCCTCCTCGTCGTACGAAGCGCCGACCGTGAATGCAAAACGCTCGCCGAATTTGTAGCCACCGACGAGCGTGACGTTGGGAGTCGCAGAGCCATCGGTGTCGTCGGCATCGCCGTAACGCACGTTGCCACCGAGGTTGAAACCATCGGTCTGACTCAACGCTGAACGTGTCTTGAGATTGACCGTGCCGCCGAGACCGCCTTCACGATTGGCAGCCGTAGGGTTCTTGATCACGTCGATACCGCCGATCTGTTCGCTCGGAATCCCTTCGAGCGAGGCGTACTGGATCGTGCCGCCGGCGCCGCCGCCCGAGGCTTCGCCGGACACGTAGAACTCGCGCCCGGTGAGGAAGACCTCACCGTTCAGGGTGATGAGATTGTTAGACAAGCCATCGATGAGCACCTGCGTGCCCTTGCCGCCAGCACGGTTGATCTGTACGCCCGGAAGTCGCTGCAAGGACTCGGCGACGTTCTGGTCCGGCATTTTGCCGATATCTTCCGGCGCAATGGACTCGATCGGCTGGATGGCGTTACGCTTGTTGGCAAGTGCGCTCTGCAGAGAGGCGCGGAAACCTGTGACTACGATCTCGTCCAGCTCGTCCGCCTCCTGGCTTGCGGCCGGAGTGTTTTGAGCCTGCGCGGCAGCCGGCAACGCAATGGCGAGTAAATCGAGCGAGACGGCAGCCACAAGAGCTGAATGTGTCGTGCGACGAAGGCGTTTCTCTTTTCGATGTGACATGAGCGGAGCTCCTCCTGGGCAATTTGAAGGCGAAAGGGATCGCACGACGTCCCGAACCCGGGAGTCGTGAGAGCTAAACTGCGAAGTACGGCGCCCGCGGCGCCAATCTCTATTCGAAGAAACTACTGATGGGTCGTGTGTGTGGTAATGAGCCAACCCGAAATGTGACGAGTGAAACCTGGGTGTCGGGCAGTTTCGACTAAACAAAAACAAATTGGTTTAATTCTTTTTAATGAATAGCAGCCCGTACCGGCATGTAAGTCGATTCCGACAGACTAGTTAGCGGCAAAACAGAAATATCCTTGGAGAACAAATCAATGTCCCCTTCCGCGTCTTCAGTCTTCGCGTGCCAGACACGCCGCAACGCACCACAGGTCAACGCATGGCACGGCGCCATGCTGGCCGTGGCGCTGCTGCCACTCGCGTTCATACAAGGATGTTCCGGTAAGAAGGCGGAGGCGCCCCCGCCACAGTCGAAAGCCGAAGATCCGGCTGCGGTGCATCCCGAAATCTGGCCTTCTCCCAAGTGGCCGTTCGTCAAAGACGCGGCGCTGGAGGAGAAGGTCGCGACGTTGCTGAAGAAGATGACGGTCGAGGAAAAGGTCGGGCAGGTCGTGCAGGGCGACATCGCCAGCATCACGCCCACGGACATGAAGAAATACCACCTCGGGTCGGTCCTGAATGGTGGTGGCTCATCGCCTGGCAATGACGAGTGGGCGCCGCCCGCCAAGTGGCTGGCGCTGGCCGACGAATTCTACGCAGCGTCCATCGACACCAGCGATGGCGGCGTGGGCATTCCGATGATCTGGGGCACCGATGCCATGCACGGCCACAGCAACATCGTCGGCGCGGTGCTCTTCCCGCACAACGTCGGCCTCGGCGCCACGCACAATCCGAAGTTGTTAGGCGAGATCGCGCGCGTGACCGCCGAACAGGTGCGCACCACCGGCATCGACTGGACGTTCGCGCCCACGGTCACCGTGCCGCAGGACGATCGCTGGGGCCGCACTTACGAGGGCTACTCGGAAGACCCGGGCATCGTCGCCTCGTACGCCGGCGTATTCGTGAAGGGACTGCAGGGCGAGCCCGGCAGCGCGGATTTCCTGCGCGGCCCGCACGTGATCTCCTCCACCAAACACTTCCTCGCCGATGGCGGCACTGAAAATGGCCGCGACCAGGGTGATGCGAAGATCCCGGAAACCGAGTTGCGCGACATTCATGCCGCGGGTTACGTGCCGGCCATCGAGGCGGGCGTGCAGACCATCATGATCTCGTTCTCGAGCTGGAACGGCGCCAAGCAT
>DASYKM010000118.1:0-10443 GCA_035995425.1 Steroidobacteraceae bacterium | reverse complement strand
AACAATCGACGCTTTTTATGAGGCCAACATCGAGCTGGTCTGGGTCAATCCCGAACTCAATATCTACGACGAAGACTGGCCCATCTGGACCTACCAGGCGCAAACGCCGCCGGCGAAGTTCGTGCTCGATGAAGACGGCCGTCGCGGCATTGCCGTGAATTCGCTGGTCTCTGGCGGCGCGATCATCTCGGGCGCGACGGTGCGGGAGTCACTGCTGTTCTCCGGTGTGCGCGTCGAAGAACGCTCGGTCGTCGAGCGCTCGGTGATCCTGCCGGACGTTCGTATCGGCCAGAATTGCCAGGTGCGCAATGCGATCATCGATGCGGGCTGCGAGATCGCCAGTGACACGCGCATCGGCTTCGACGCCGCCGAGGACGCGAAACGTTTTCTGGTCACCGAAAAGGGCGTCGTACTGGTTACGGCGGACATGTTGTCGCATGCGTGAGCTATTCCGCGCGCGGCGTTTCGCGATTCTCGCCCTGACCTGCGCACCGTGGTTTGCTGGCTGCGCATTGCTGCCGAAGTTCGAGTCGCCGAAGATGTCGGTGGTCGCATTGAAACTCCAGGGCGGCGATATTTTCTCTCAGCACCTGCAGGTGCGCATGCGCGTCTTCAATCCGAATGCACGCGAGCTCCCTGTGTCGGGCATCACCTACCGTATCGAGGTCAATGACGCCGTGCTCGGCGACGGCAGCACCGCCGCTCCGTTCACGGTGCCAGCCATGGGCGAAGTGGAATTCGACATGCAGATCACGGCGAACCTGGCAGGTGCGCTGGCGAAATTACTGTCGCGCCGCGACTCCACCACGATCGCCTACCGGCTGGTCGGCGACGTCAATCTAGCCAGCGGCTTTCTGCGGCGAATTCCGTTCGACGAGCGCGGCAACGTCAAGCTTTAGCAATTCGGCGAACAGCTTCAGGTATTCATTGCACTGCGTTTCCCAGGAGAAATCGCAGCGCATCGCGTTGAGTACGATGCGCTCCCAGAGCGCCGGCTGGCTGTACCAGCTCATCGCCGTGTCCAGCGCCCAGCCCATGGCGATCGAATCGAAATCGTTGAACACGATTCCCGTGCCGACGCCGGTGGCCGGATCGAAATGCGTCACCGAATCGGCGAGACCGCCAGTCTTCCGGACGATCGGGATAGTGCCGTAGCGCAGGCTGTACATCTGGTTGAGGCCGCAAGGCTCGTATTGCGACGGCATCAGAAATGCGTCACTCGCGCCTTCGATCCAGTGCGCCAGCGCCTCGTCGTACCCGCCGAAGAACCAGGCGCGCCCGCGAAATTTCTTGGCGAGCCCGGCGAAGAATTCTTGGTACCGAGGCTCACCGGTGCCGACCACGGCCAACCGTACGTCGTGATTCGCGAGCAGCTTCGGTAGCGTATCGGTGAGCAGATCGAAGCCTTTTTGCGCGGCGAGCCGGCTCACGATGCCGAACAGCGGAACGCGGCCCTGTGCGGGTTTCAAACCTTGCCGCAGCAGGAAATTGCGTTTCAGTTCCGCTTTGCGCGGACTCTCGCCGGGGCCGAAGTGGATCGGCAGATATTGGTCGCGGCGCGGATCCCATTCTTCGTAGTCCACGCCATTGAGGATGCCGCGCACCGCGCTGCCACGCGCCGCGAGCGCCTGCTCCATGCCCATTCCATATTGCGGCGTGGTGATTTCGCGCGCGTAGGTCGGGCTCACCGTGGTGACCGAGTCGGCGTGCAGGATGCCATGCTTGAGCGAGTTGATGCGCCCGGCCTTGAGATCGTCCTGATGCAGTAGATAGGAGTCCACGCCGAGATCGAGGTCGGCGACGTTGGTCGCGGAGAACTCGCCCTGATAGCCGATGTTGTGGATCGTCAGCACCGATTTCGTGCCGGCGAACACCGGATCGTCCTTGTAGTTCGAACGCAGCCAGAGCGGCGCGAAGGCGGTATGCCAGTCATGCGAGTGCACGATGTGCGGGTGGAAGTTCATCCGCCGGCAGCATTCGAGCGCGGCACGCGTCAGCACCAGGAAGCGGCGATGCTCATCCGGGTCGCTGGTGTAGAGCTTCGGGCGCGCATACAGCGCGGCGGATTCCACCAGGTAGACCGGGGTGGTGGAGCCTGGCAGGCGCGCTCGCCAGATATCGACACGATATTCGTCGCGACCGGTCAGAACGACCAAGCCCTGCAACGTCTCGACGCGGGTCGCGTCGAGCTTGTCGCGCTTGATCTGCGAGTAAAAGGGCACGAACAGCCGCACGTCGTGGCCGGCGGTGGTCAGCTGGCGCGACAGGGCGCTGGCAACGTCGGCGAGCCCGCCGCTCTTGGCGAGCGGTACCACTTCGGATGCGATGGCGCAGATCGAGAGTTTCACGACGGCGGGCATTCTAGCGTCCCGCGCGCGCTGGTAGCATTGCGACAGGTCTCCTATTCATGCGTCGACTACTCACTTTTCTCACGGCGGCTGCCCTGCTGCTGGTGTCTCTTGGCATCGGTGTGTTCACGGCTGACCTGCCATTCTGGCGGCGCGCCTTGCAACTGCCGCTGTCGCCGGACGGCGCCTACCTACCCGTGGCGATCATCGGCGTACCGGCGGCGCAGCCCGTGGACAAGCCGGCGCTGGCGGCGCCGGCCATCGATGCGCTGGTGGTCGAAGAAACGGTCAACCGCGTACGCGGCGCCGGGTCGCGTGCCTTATTGGTCATGTATCGCGGTCAATTGCAGATCGAACGTTATTTCCTGGCCGACGATGCCGGCACGCTGTTGCCCGCGGCACTGGTGGCACGCCCGCTGGTGGCCATGGCGGTCGGTATTGCGCTCGCAGACCACCGGATCGCCTCGCTCGACATGCCGGTCGCGCACTTTTTGCACGAATGGGACGACGAGGCGCGCGGCCGCATCACGCTGCGTCAGTTGCTCGAGGAGACCAGCGGTCTCGAGACCGGCGGCGAGATTCGAGGGCTGCTGTACCGCTCCCCGTGGGACGATCCGGCGCGACTGCCGGCGTTCGCCACTTCGCGCGGCGTGCGCATGTTGTTAGGCAACGACTTCGAATCGAGCGCGCTCGCCTTCAGGCTCGAGCATGAACCCGGCGGCTTCTACAACGTATCGCCGGCCAACCCCCAGCTCGCGGCGGTCATCATCGAACGTGCCACCGGCCAGCCTTTCGAAAATTTCATCGACGAGCGACTGTGGCGTGCGGTGGGCGCGGGAAGCGCGCAACTGCAGCTCGATCGCCGCGCCGGCATGCCGGCGGCGCACTGCTGCTGGCGTGCGACCGCGCGCGACATGTTGCGCGTGCTCGGACTGCTGGGCACCGACGGCATGTTTGGCGATCGCGCGGTGCTGCCGGCCGGCTGGGTGCGCGAAATGGCGCGCGCCTCGCGCGTGAATGCCGAAACGGGCTTGCAGCTGTCGAGGCTGACCATCGGCCAAGATGACGCGCTGAGCGTGACCGACGACAATGGCAGCGCGTTCTGGGTCATTCCGCGCCGCCAGATCGCGATCCTCAATATTGCGAACCCCGGCGGGACCAGCGCCGCGGAACTGCCCGAGTGGCTGCTCAAAGGGCTGGACACACCCGCTGCGGGTCACTGAAAGGGCGCAAGTATCGGGTCGCCGCACGCGGCGGCGCCTAGCAGAATGCGGCCATGGATATGAAAGTCACTCCCATTTCTCATTCAACGGCCGAATCATTCCTCGACAGCCGCGAGTTCGCGCGCATGACCCGCGCCATCGAATTCATCGAACGCGAGTATGAGCGCCAGCCTCGACTGGCTGAAATCGCGCGACACGTCGGCCTCTCCGAGTTTCACTTCAACCGCTTGTTCCGGCGGTGGACGGGACTTACGCCCAAACAATATCTCGCCGAAGTCACCAGCCGCGCGGCAGGCACGGCACTGCGCGCCGAGCCTTCAGTTCTCGACGCCGCTCACGCTGTCGGACTTTCGGGCGGTGGGCGACTGCACGATTTGACCGTGACCCTGGAGGCCATGACGCCCGGCGAGATTCGCGCCGGCGGCGAGGGCGTCATCATTCGCCATGGCGTTGCAGACACGCCTTTCGGACCGGCGTTCGTCGCCGAGACTGCTCGCGGCTTATGTCGACTCGCATTCATCGACGGACAGAGCGACGCCGAGGAATTGAAAACGCTGCGCGCCGCCTGGCCGAAAGCCAAATTCGTTCGCGACGATGCGCGTGCTACGACTTTGGTCGACACGATCTGGGGTCACAAAACTGCAACGTTGCCGCTCGCCGTGTGTGGCACAAACTTCCAGGTGCAGGTCTGGCGCGCACTGCTCGAACTAGATGCCGGCGAGACGGTCACATATGGCGCGCTGGCGCAGCAGCTCAGGTTGCCGAATGGCGCGCGTGCCGTTGGCAATGCGGTGGGCGCCAATCCGATTGCCTGGGTCATACCGTGTCATCGCGTGCTTCGAGCGGGCGGGCAACTTGGCGGATATCGCTGGGGCGCAGCCCGCAAACAGATGATTCGCCGCTGGGAAGAAAGGCATATCGGGGTCTCATAACATTATGATTCGCCTCGTGTGCCGGCATGTTGGCGGTGCCATACTTGCCCTCCGCCTAGCCTTGGCAAACGCACACGATGTCAGAACAGCGCAGTTTCGTTACCCCAATCAGCATCACCGTGGCGGTACTGTGCGCGGCGTGGGCTATCTACGCGACGCAGCACCGGTCCGCTCCGGCCGCGACCGCATCGCAAGGCGGCGGTTCGCGCAGCAGCGCACCCGCGGCGGTCACTCTCGCGCCGGTGCGAGCCGAGCGCGTCAGTCAGAAACTCGAGGCGCTCGGCAATGCGCGCGCCAATGAATCCGTCGACATCAGCACCAAGATTTCCAACATCGTCACCGCGGTGAGGTTTCGCGACGGCGAGCGCGTGAAGCGCGGCCAGGTGCTGGTGCAGCTCGACGACGCCCAGGCGCGCGCCGACGTCGCCGCGGCGCAGGCCACGCTCACCGAGAGCGAGAGCCAGTACAACCGCAGCCGCGAGCTGATGAATACCCAGGCGCTGTCGAAGTCGAGCTTCGATCAGCTCGAAGGCACGCTCAAGGCGAATAGCGCGCGACTCGGGGCGGCAACGGCCCGGCTCGAAGACACCGTGATCCGCGCGCCATTCTCCGGGCGAGTGGGACTGCGGCGCGTCAGCGTCGGCACGCTCATCAGCCCGGGCGACGTCATCACGACGCTCGATGACACCAGCGTCATCAAGCTCGATTTCTCGGTGCCGGAAAATTTTCTCGCAAGCTTGCGCGAGGGTCTGTCGATTCGCGCCCACGCGCCGGCGTTTCCCGGGCGCTCGTTCGCGGGCACCGTGGCGAGCATCGATTCGCGCGTCGACATGACCACGCGTTCGGTCACCGTGCGCGCGTTGCTGGCCAATGAAGACGGCATGCTCAAGCCCGGCATGTTCCTCAATGTCACGCTGGCGAACGACGAGCGCGACGCGCTGGTGATTCCCGAGGAAGCGCTCACGCCCGAAGCCGAACGGCAGTACGTGTTCGTCGTTGCGGACGGCAAGGTGCAGCGCCGCGAAGTGCGCATCGGTGCGCGCCGGCCGGGCAGCGTCGAGGTGCTCGCCGGTCTGAGCGCCGGCGAACGCGTGGTGGTCGAGGGCACGCAGAAGATTCGCGACGGAGCGATGGTTCGCGGAATCGAGCGAGATGCCGAAGTGCTGCCGACCGACAACGCCGGCAAGTCCCACGAAGCCAGCGCAAGTCCGGCGAGCATCGCGCAGTGACATCGCCTCCATGATGATCTCCGACTTGTCGGTGCGCCGTCCCGTGTTCGCGACGGTGATGTCGCTGCTGCTGTTCCTTCTCGGCATCGGCGCCGTCACACGACTGTCGTTGCGCGAATTTCCAGACGTCGATCGTCCGGTGGTGAGCATCGAGACGCGCTATCGCGGCGCCTCCTCCGACGTCGTCGAGTCGCGCATCACGCAGATCATGGAGAACGAGATCTCGGGAATCGAGGGCGTCGAGCGCCTCAATTCCGCGAGCCGCGATGAACGTTCGCAGATCAACGTCGAGTTCTCGCTCGATCGGGACCTCGACAGCGCGGCGAACGACGTGCGCGAACGATTGTCCCGCGTGGCGCAGCGCCTGCCGCTCGAGGCCGAACCGCCGCAGATCACGAAGGTCGACAGCGGCGAGGAGCCCATCGTGTTCCTGAACGTCTCGAGCTCGCAGCGGAACATGCTCGAGATCACCGACTTCATGGAGCGTTACCTCGTCGACCAGTTCGCGACGCTCGAAGGCGTAGCCTCGGTGCGCATGAACGGGGCGCGGCGCTACGCGATGCGCGTGTGGCTCTCGCGCGAGAATCTCGCGGCGCGCCAGCTCACCGTCGCGGACGTGGAAAACGCGCTGCTGCGCGAAAACGTGGAGTTGCCCGCGGGCCGTCTCGAATCGACGGAGCGCGAGTTCACGCTGCGCACCGACACCAACCTGCGTACCGACGAGGAATTCCGCGCTCTCGTCGTGGGACGCGGCCCGGATGGCTATCTCGTGCGCCTCGGTGAAGTGGCCGAAGTGCGCCTTGCGTCGGATGACGATCGCAGCCTGTCGCGCTCGAACGGCGTGGTGGGACTCTCGATGGCGATCATTCCGCAATCGAAAGCGAACGTGCTGGCCACTTCCGGGGCGGTCAAGAAGCGTCTCGCGGAGATCCAGCCCACCCTGCCCAAGGACATGAACGTTGAAGTCAACATCGACAACGGCGTGTTCATCGCGGCATCGCTGAAGAACGTCGTCTCGGCGCTGACCGAGACCTTGGCTCTCGTGCTCATCGTGATCTTCCTGTTCCTGGGCACGGCGCGCGCAACCCTGATCCCCGCGGTCACGATCCCGGTATCGATCATCGCCGCGGCCATCGTCATGGCGGCACTCGACTATTCGATCAACACGCTCACCTTGTTAGGCGCGGTGCTCGCCATCGGTCTCGTCGTCGACGACGCCATCGTCGTGCTGGAGAACATCGTGCGGCGCATCGAGCAGGGCGAGCCGCCCGTTCTCGCCTCGATCAATGGATCGCACGAGATCGGCTTCGCCGTCATCGCGACCACGCTGGTGCTCATGGCCGTCTTCGTGCCCGTGTCTTTCATGACCGGCGATACCGGGCGCCTGTTCGGGGAATTCGGCGTCACCGTGGCCGCCGCCGTCGGTTTCTCAGCGTTCGTGGCGTTGAGCCTCACGCCCATGATGGCCTCGAAACTGTTCGCGAACGGCATGCCGAAGTCACGCATGGCCGGCGGCATCGATCACTTCTTCCACAATCTCGACGAGCGCTACGCCGCGGGCCTGCGACGCGCGCTGGACAACCGCAAACCGCTGTGGATCGTCGGTGGCGCGCTCGGATTGTTCGGCGTCCTGGTGATGCTGTTCATCGTCGGTCTTCCGTTCGCGGGGCTGCGCCTTCCCAGCGAGCTCGCGCCACAGGAGGACCGCGGCATGGTGCAAATTTTCATCACGGCGCCCGAGGGCTCGAGCATCGCCTTCCTCGACCGGCAACTGCGCGAGGTGGAGCAGGTGGCGATGGACGAGGTCGACAACGGTAACGCGCGCCGCGTACTCACGCGCTCCGGCGGCTTCGGGCGCAGCGCCGAGGTGAACCTCGGCCGCGTGATGATGCCGCTCACTCTCTGGAATGAGCGCGAGGACAGCGCTGGCGAAATCGCCAACCGCGTCCGCCAGCGCACCCAGGGCATCTCCGGTGCGCGCGTCAACGTGAATCCGGCGGGCAGCCCGATCGCGCGCAACAGCACCCGGCCCCTGGCAATCGCCATGGGCGGTGGTGAGTACGACGAAATCGTGAAGTGGCGCGACAAGGTCATGCAGCGCGTTGCGACCGAGAATCCACGCATCCTCAACCTCGAATCCGACTACCTCGAACGCCAGCCGCGCGTGATCGTGCAGATCGACCGCAACAAGGCCGCCGATCTTGGCATCTCGCTACAGACCGTCGGCCGGACGCTCGAGACCATGCTCGGCTCGCGCATCGTCACCACCTTCGAGCGCGCTGGCGAGGAATACGACGTTGTCCTGCAGGCGAACAAGGAGCAGCGCGCGAGCGTCGGCGATCTCGACAATCTTTACGTGCGCTCCGACAAGAACGGCGACCTGCTGCCACTCTCCGCACTGGTGAAGATCGACGAGCGCGCGGGCCCCACGGAGCTGCGCCGCACGGACCGCATGCGCGCCATCGAACTCGCAGGCTCTCTGGCTCCGGGCTATACGCTCGGCGAAGCGGTCGCCTACATGGAAAAGGTGATTCACGAGGAGGCGCCGGAGGCGCAGATCATCTACAACGGCGAGACGTACCAGCTCAAGAAGTCCGGCGATGCGCTGTGGATCACCTTCGCGTTCGCGCTGCTCATCGTCTATCTCGTGCTCGCGGCACAGTTCGAGAGTTTCATCCATCCCATCGTGATCCTCGTGACCGTGCCGCTCGCCATCACGGGCGCCATCCTTGGTCTGTGGCTGTTCAATTCCACGATCAATATCTTCAGCCAGATCGGCTGCATCATGCTGATCGGCATCGCCTGCAAGAACGGCATCCTCATCGTCGAGTTCGCCAATCAGCTGCGCGATCGCGGTGTCGAGTTCGTCGATGCCGTCATCCAATCGTCCGCGACCCGGTTGCGTCCCGTACTCATGACCAGCCTGTGCACGGCCTTCGGCGCGGTGCCTCTGATGCTGGCGCATGGCGCCGGCGCGGAGAGCCGCGAATCCATCGGTGCCACGGTGTTCTTCGGCACCGTGGTCTCGCTCGGCATGACGCTGTACGTAGTGCCCGCGCTGTACCTGCTCATCGCCCGCAACACGCGTTCGCCCGAATACATGACGCGCCTCATCAACGGGCTGCTCGGCAATCGTCTTGCCCCACGTGGTGTGCCGACAACGGTCGAATCCTCGGGCGGCTCGTCACCAGATCGTCATTTGAGCTAATTCGCCACAGCGGTTTTTGACATAAGTGCAATAGCAGGGCATCCGAAGGCCCGGCGCTGTCAACCGCAACCTGACCGATTAAGTCTTTGATCCCATTGCGATTCAGGGCTCGCCTGAGCGTCCGGAAGGAGGGCCGCTGGTAGACTGGCGCCCGACAGTTTTCCCCCGCCGCGCGACGCTCTCAATGGCCCAGACCCCGTACAAACAACTCGAGCAGGAATGGAAACGCCTGCACGCGTTCCGTGGCGCCATGGCCATCCTTCGTTGGGACGCGGCGGTGATGATGCCTCGGGGCAGTGCTGACGTCCGTGGCGAACAGCTCGCCGCCCTCGAGACCGAATATCACGCGTTGGTGACGGCGCCGCGGATCACGCGCTTGCTGGATCGCGCCCAGGCCAATACCGGCGGCCTCGAGGATTGGCAGATTTCCAATCTTCGCGAGATGCGAAGGCAGCGCGACTTCGCCATCGCGACTCCGGTCGCGCTGGTATCGCGCCTGGCCAAGGCGGCCTCCAAGGCGGAAGCGAAATGGCTGTACGCGCGCGAGACCGGCAAGTTCGAAGACTTCGCGCCGCACCTGGAGGAAGTGGTCCACCTCGTGCGCGACAAGGCGCAGCTGCTCGGCCAGGCTCGCAATCTCGCGCCTTACGACGCCCTCGTCGATGAGTTCAGTCCGGGGCTCACCTCGGGCGAGATCGATGCAATGTTCAAGGCTCTGGCTCGCAGGCTGCCGGGGCTGATTCGCGAAGTCCTCGCACGCCAGGAACAACATCCGGTGTTGCCCATCGTCGGCAAGTTCAGCGCCGTCAAGCAGCGCGCGCTGGCGGTGGAAGTCATGAAGGCGGTGGGATTCCCGTTCGATCGCGGCCGCCTCGATGAGAGCGAGCATCCCTTCACCGAGGGCGTGCCCGGCGACGTGCGCGTCACCACGCGCTTCGTCACCACCGAGCCGTTCTCAGGTCTGCTGGGAGCGCTGCACGAGACCGGCCACGCGATGTACGACGTGGGCTTGCCGCTGGAATACGCCGACCAGCCCGTGGGTCGCGATCGCGGCATGGCACTCGAAGAGAGCCAGTCGCTGCTCATGGAGATGGTGGTGTGCCGCAGCCGTGGCTTCGTCAGCTACCTGAAGCCACTGCTCGAGAAGCATTTTGGCGTGTCCGGCCCGGAATGGTCGGAAGAGAACCTCTACGCGACGCTGACCCGCGTCAAGCGCGGCCCGATCCGCGTCGACGCCGACGAGCTCACCTACACGCTGCACATCCAGCTGCGTTACGAGCTCGAAAATCAGTTGTTGTCGGGTGAGCTCGCGGTGCGCAACCTGCGCGACGCATGGAACTCCAGCATGGAGCAGCGGCTTGGCGTGAAGCCGCAGAACGATCTCGAGGGTGTCCTGCAGGACGTGCACTGGGCGGTCGGATCGTTCGGCTACTTCCCCTCGTATGCGCTCGGCGCGGTCATGGCGGCGCAGTTCTTCGAATCATTGCGCGAAGCCGTGCCGGA
>DASYKM010000117.1:0-5135 GCA_035995425.1 Steroidobacteraceae bacterium | reverse complement strand
CGGTCATGATCCCGTCGCGTACTCCGAACTACTGCTCGCATTCGCCCGTCACCCAGATCGAAGGAGAGTCGCCATGTCCGCATCCGGCCCCGAGATTTCCTCGCGCATCGAGCGCATCCTGTCGCGCGCGCCGCCGTCCCGCCCGCCGCGGCGCATCATCGGCATCCTCGCCGCCGCGCTGTTGATTCCCGCGACCTTGTTCGCGGCGGCTTCGGCCAGCAGCGCGGGAGCACCCGTGTACCGCGAGACGAATGGCGGCAAAGACGGTGGCCCGTACATCGTCGATTTCGGTGATCTCGCCAAGCTCGGCGAACACTATCCACCGCTCGCGGCGCAGAAGGGTATCGCCGGAAAGGTGACGGTGGGCGCGACCATCGATTCCGCTGGACGAGTCATCGACGTGAAGGTGCTCGCCGAACAACCCGACGACCCGCAATACGGTTTTGGCGCCGCGGCGCTCGATCTCGCGCGCACGGTTCGATTCGCCAATCCGGGCAAGAAGACCGCGTACGTGAAATTCCAGGTGAAGTTCACGCTGGAGGACTGAAAGCGCGCGGTACTCCGCCGACACCTCCGCGCACGTAGTCAGGCCGGCCGATAAGTCTGCGCCACCGCGCCGCCCGGAAAGGCCTTTGAGCTGACAAGCTTGAGCGGCCTGCGCGCAGGCAGTTCCGAGAAAATCGGCAGTCCCTTCCCCAACGCGATCGGAATGACCAGCAGCGCGTATTCGTCGACCAGGTTCTGAGCGACGAGGCTGCGCGCGAAGCTGGCGCCGCCGTGCGCGATGATCGGTTTGCCGTCCTGGGCTTTGAGCCTGGTGATCTCTTCGGTGAGATCGCCGCCGGCCACGTAGGCCTTCAGCCAGCTTTCCCCGTCGGGTTGCATCTGCTCGGCTGGAGT
This sequence comes from Steroidobacteraceae bacterium, assembly GCA_035995425.1. Taxonomy (GTDB): domain Bacteria; phylum Pseudomonadota; class Gammaproteobacteria; order Steroidobacterales; family Steroidobacteraceae; genus CADEED01. The sequence goes on along the minus strand of DASYKM010000117.1, from coordinate 4,235 downwards.
GTTGGCAGCCGCCTTCAGTACCGCCGGTCCCCGTCTGGAGAAGACCGCTTTGGGGATCTGATTCATCGGCGCCGCGAACGGCAAGGCGGACGTCTGCCAGACGCCGGCCATGTCACGGAAGGCGCGGCTGCCCATGATGTGCAGGCTCGCGTTTGAGATCTTTTCGACCGTCCAGGCCCTGGGCGCGGGGTCTGTGCCGAATACCCAGTCGAGTTCGCCGTTGGGACCGGCGACGAAGCCGTCGAGCGAGATGGACATCTTCAGGATCAGTTCTCTCATGGGGCTCTCCGAACGGTCGAGCGTGGATTCGACAGATCAATGAAAAGAACTACTTCTGGCTTTTCGATCTACTCGCGTCGAGCACAAAGTCTTTGCTCCCGACTTGAACACGCGAAAGCTCGCGTCTTCCTTCGAGCCGATAGCCCCCGTGGCCGCCGACCGTGCAGAACTCAGTCTATGGATGACTCTCCTCACTGCTTACCACCCGGCGGCCCCGCCAAGCCAAGGATTGCTTCAAACACCTGCTCAAACTGATTGCGGGTGCTCGCATCCATCGTGTCCATTCGCGCTTTCAGCGCTGCGATCTCGCGCGCCAACACGGCGTTTACCAGCAGGCCTTCGCGCATTTTTACGAATGCGCGCACAACGAAAACCGTCATCTGCACCGCGCGCGGGCTGTTGAGCACCGTCGCGACCATGATGGCGCCGTGCTCAGTGAAGGCCAGCGGCGGATGTTTTACGTTCGAGCCGCGCCCGGCGTTCAAGATCACAGATTGTGATCTTGAACGCTTAACCTCTTGATGCGTAAGCTCGATTACGAAGTCGCCCGGAAATCTTTCACGATTTCGGCGCACGGCTTGATTGAGCACTCTCGTCTCGGTTCCGTAGAGTTTTGCGAGCTCGGAATCCATCATGACCCGCTTGCCGCGTACGACAGATATTTGGCCTGCAATTTCGGCCGGTGATGGCTCCGCGTGCTTGCTCACGCTTCGATGATGGATCGCTGCGTCTCACGATTTCCAGGCGACATTCCGTCGCAGCTGCAGAGAAATGGCGATCGTCGACATCAGCAGCGGGCTCTCTTGCCATCGAGACGCCACGCATCACCAGCCATCGTTATCGCGCACGCCTGGGTGATGCTTCGCGCTCAAGACGCGGCTTCAATTGGCCAAGCAGTGGTAACCAATTGAAGATTTATGGTCGTCATTGATCCCCAACTTCAGCAACGACGACCGATCCGCCACCGGAGAGACAATCACGCCGAGCTCGACGCGCAAGATCGCAGCGAAGGCAAAGACTAGTTAGTTCGCGCGGGACTCACGGTTCGATGACGATCGCGTTCCGCAACGTATTCAGCGAGTCCGCTGCCTTGTTGAGGTTGTCCATGATGCGGCGCTCATCCGCCGCGGACATGACCCTCACCCTCACGCGCTGCCATTCACTGACCGGCGTGGTCTCGGGTCCCGGCTCGAAGTAAGCACCGACGGCGAAAGTGTATTCGCCCGGCCCGAGGCCTTTGTAGACGACGGCCGTCGACGGCGCCTGAACCTGTCGCCACAGCGCTTCGGTCGAGCCCGCGACGCCGTAGTACGCAGCGCCCGGCACGGCGGCCCATGAGATCAGCACGTCCGAGCCCTCGGCGACAGTGAGCGACAGCGGCTCGGTGTTTCGAACCTTGACTTGTTTGCCGGACAGATTCGCGGGTGCGCGGCTGACCGGCGTCTTGTCAGGCGTTGCCGCGGGCGACACTTCGTGGGCGCCAGCGATGCGCGTGATTGCAGGCGTGCTCGAGGCCACCATCACCCTGAATGCTTCCGGCTTCGCGCCCCATGACAACGACTTCACGCCGAACTTCTCGGATGGCACGAACGACGCTGCGTTCGTCGCTCGTTGCACCGTGATCACGCCGCCGGTGTCGGGCTTGATGAGACCCGAATGCACGGCCGCGCTGCAGATGGACGAGTCCTCCGCATACACGCCCGTGCCCCAGACGACGCCGATTTGCCCGCCTGGAGGACACGCGAGCGTCATGGCCTGCGTGAATTCTTTCGGAATTTGACTCCATGTCGTTCGCCAGGTGATCGACCCGGGTTCTCCGTCATCCACGAATGTGAACGAGTATGGCCAGGGGCCATAGCTTCGCGTCTTGACGCCATTGCGGGTCGAGGCGCGAAAGACTTTCGCGCCAGTACCGGTCAGGATCGTGACCACGCCGGCCTGATTGGGTTCGAGAATTCCGGCATGGATGGCCGCCGGGCAGACGGCGGAGTCCACCATGTAGACATCGGTGCCATACACGTTTGCGTTCGCACCCGTGCTCGCCGGACAGACAACCGTGATCCGGCGGCCGGGTTCGTTCGTGCCCGCGCCTTGCGTGGCCAGCCGGCCGAGAGAGACTTGCGCTTCGGTTTGCCGTGATTGAATCAACAGCAGCAGAGCGAGCAGTGAAGCGAGTCGTGGCATGGAAGAGTCCTTCGAATAAAGGGGTTCAGAACGCGAGCACGGTAGAGCCTTCGACGGCATGCATGCGCCTCTGCGCATGTTCGTAGAAACGTAGGCACGATGCACGTCGTCGTCGAGCGTATCGACACGGCTCTTGAGCGTGGCGAGTTCGCGCGCCAGAACGGTGGCGCCGCCAGCGACTCGCGCAACTTCACGAATGCACGGACGACGTAGACGCTCATCTGTGCAGACTTGCGACTTGGCGCTCAAGCTCGCGTGCTGATCAGGCGTTTCTGACGGCTTCGATTTCATAAAAGGATCGAGCGCCTGCCAAGTCGATGCGCATCAAACAACGGTAGTGGCGCCAGGAAAGACTTGTAGAAACTCCTCCGGGCGTGAATACAGCATTCTCTTAGTTAATCATCGAGATATGGAATAGGCCACCCAGTGGGTGGCCTATTTTCCCTGAGGCGCAGCGGTGAGTACTTCTCCGTCAGCAGGCCGCGCAGCTCGCCGATGTGGCCTTTGGGGTGGATAGGCCGGGTCCTCAGTTCCTCCGTGGGCCCGAGCCCATGAGCCCCAAGATCGCCTCGTACACTTGATCGAACTGCTTTCTGGTATCCGCGTCCAGCGCTGCAACTGAGCGTTCAAGCGTTTCGAGCCGCCGCGCAAGCGTTGCGCTCGACGCCAGCACTTCTCGAAGTTTCACAAACGCACGCACGACGTAGACGCTCATCTGCACCGCCCTCGGGCTATTCAGTACCATCGCCGCCATGATGGCGCCGTGCTCGGTGAAAACCCGAGGCAGCTTGCGCCTTCCACCATGGGTTCCGCGCTTCAAACTTGATATCGCAGATTGCGATATCAAGTTGGCAACCTCCTGTTCGGTAAGCTGAAAACTGAAGTCCCCGGGGAACCGCCCTTCATTTCGCCGCACCGCTTCGTTGAAGCGCATGGTTGGGACGCCGTACATGGCCGCGAGCTCTGAATCCATAAGCACGCGCAGACCGCGCACGCTGAAGATGCGAGCCGCGATGTCTTCTGGTTGAACGGCAGGTGGCTTCGACACGAAGGAATCGTGCCGCAGATTTGCCGAAACTACCGACCTCCAAATCCGGCGATCTACAGCGGAAATGCACTGGCGGGAACGACTTTGCAACGCACCTCAACGCAGATGGAACGGCCGCCAACAAGCACGAATCAGCTTCCAGCGCTCCGGCGTCGGCGGGTGTTTGCGGCGATGGCGCGTCTGGTTGCATTGCCGACACGCCGCAACGATGTTGGCACTCGAGTCCTTGCCGCCTTCACAACGCGGGACGAGGTGCTCAGCTGTGCAGAGAAATTCCAGGTACACGCTCTGCAGTCCGTCGCCGTTGCCGCGCACGTCTATCTTCCAGCCGATCGCCTCCCAGTAGCTGCCGGCCGTGCCGAACTCCGTCTGCTTCGGGCTCTCCTAGCAATAAGAACAGTGATTGGCTCCGCGTCGGCGAATCTCATAATGTCCGGGGCAGCTACGCTCGCCCATCAACAGGACGGATACACGAACGCAGCGCCGCCTGTATCAATTGTGCGGCCCTCGAACGTGGAGACATGACATTCTCATCATTCTCGCCCGCCTCAGCGCCTCCGGAACAGCACGTCGAACGCAGGCATCCATTTGTGGCCGCCATCTTTCGACAGCACCGCTGACTCGCGCACACCTTTATCCTGGGCTTTCCAGGTGATGCGCTGCATGACCGACGTGCCATCTCGGAGATGTACCTCGCCTTCCAGAACCAGCACGCCGTCCTTGA
>DASYKM010000116.1:0-2393 GCA_035995425.1 Steroidobacteraceae bacterium | reverse complement strand
CCCGGTGTGCTGCAGTTCTCACAAGCGGCGCAACACGTTCTGGTGGTCGTCACAGACGAGCCCGCCTCGCTCACGGATGCTTACGCCCTGATTAAGGTACTGAGCCGTGACCACGGTGTGACTCGATTCCGGGTCGTCGCCAATATGTCACGTGCCGCCGGCGAAGGTGAGACCCTGTTCAACAAACTGGAGCGCGTGACCGCGCGCTTTCTCGATGTGCTGCTCGAGTACGCGGGCGAGATCCCGGACGACGAGCACATGCGTCGGGCCATTCGGGTGCAACGACCGGTGCTCGATGCGCATCCGGCGAGCCCGGCGGGCCGCGCATTCAAGAAACTGGCCGCCAGCGCCGATACATGGCCTGTGCCGGCGGGTCCGCGCGGGAATCTCGAATTCTTCGTGGAGCGACTGGTGCGCCGGCCGGCGGCCCGGCTGGAGGTCGTGACGTGAACGCAGTCGGTGCGTACGTGACCCAACGCGCAGGGAGCGAGGGCGACGCCCTCGTGACGCGCCACGCGGAGTTGGTAAAGCGCATCGCCTACCATCTCGCGGGACGCCTGCCACCGTCCGTAGATGTAGCGGACCTGATCCAGGCTGGAATGCTGGGCCTGCTCGAGGCGGCTTCGAACTACGCGGCAAACCGCGGCGCGAGTTTCGAGACCTACGCGGGCATCCGCATTCGCGGCGCGATGATCGATGCGCTGAGGAAGCTCGACTGGGCGCCGCGCTCGGTTCATCGCAAGGCGCGCGCAGTTGCCGCGGCGATGCGCGAGATCGAAAAGGAGACCGGTCGCGACGCGCGCGATGGCGAGATCGCCAAGCGCATGGGCGTCGACCTGGAGGAATACCACTCCATCGTGCAGGACGCCGCGAGCTGCCGGCTCGCGAGCCTGGACGACGCGGGATCCACGGCGATGACGCCCGATGACAGCGCGGATCCGTTCCGCGAAGTGGCGGACGAAGGTTTTCGCAGGGCGCTGGCGCAGTCCATCGAGACGCTGCCGGAGCGCGAGCGGCTGGTGATGTCGCTGTATTACAGCGAAGGGCTGAATCTGAAAGAGATCGGCGCTGTACTGAAGGTAACGGAGTCGCGCGTATGTCAGTTGCACGGACAGGCGCTCGTCAGGTTGAAGGCGCGCCTGGTGCAGTGGCGCGAGGATGCGGTTGAGGAGTGACAAGTGAGTAAAGAGATGAAATTTCTGGTGGTCGACGATTACTCGACCATGCGACGGATCGTGAAGAACCTGCTGCACGATCTCGGCTATGCGAACGTCACCGAGGCCGACGACGGCAACACCGCGCTTCCGCTGCTGCAGAATGGGGCCTTCGACTTTTTGATCACCGACTGGAACATGCCGGGCATGGCTGGCCTCGATTTGCTGAAAGCCGTGCGTGCCAACGACAAGCTGAAGAAGTTGCCTGTGCTCATGCTCACCGCCGAAGCCAAGCGCGAACAGATTGTGGAGGCCGCGCAGGCAGGGGTGAACGGCTATGTCATCAAGCCGTTCACGGCCGCAACCCTCAAGGAAAAGATCGACAAGATCCTCGAGAGCCGCGCCGTCCCCGCCTGACGCGTTCCGAACGAACGCTTTCGAGGTTTCGATGACCGAATCAGCCGCATTTCGTGAACCGCCGCGCGAGCCCGATCTGCTCGCGCAGCTGGCCGATCTCACGAGCAATCTGCGCAACGCGCTCGACCGCTTTCGGCTCGATTCACGCCTGACCACGCTCGCTGAAAAGGAAATTCCCGACGCGCGCCAGCGCCTGAATCACGTGCTGAAGCTCACCGACGCCGCTGCGCACCGCACGCTCGACCTGGTGGAGCAGTCCGGCCCACCCGCGGACCGCACCGCCCGCGAGGCCGCGGCGCTTGCCGGACCGTGGTCGCGCTTTCGCGCTGGCACCATCTCGGTTGCGGACTACTGCGACCTCATCGGGCGCATCGACAACTTTCTCACCGCGGCCCGCACCGACTCCGACACCGTCCGCGCCAATCTGGCCGAGGTGCTCCTCGCGCAGGATTATCAGGACCTTTCGGGCCAGATCATCCGCGGCGTGATGAATCTCGTGTCCGAAGTTGAAGTGGTGCTCGTCGACCTCACGCAACTCGCCGGCCGCGACGCGAACCAGCTCGCGCCCGGCGCACAGGACTTGAGCCGCGGCACCGGCCCGGCAATCCCCGGCGTCGATCATGGCGGCACGGTGGTCAACGACCAGGCGGACATCGACGCCCTACTCTCCGGTTTGGGCATGTAGCCTTCCGAGGCTGCTCGACCCGAGGACGCGCATACGGACATTCTCAGCATCACGGGACTGATTCTTGGCCTCGCGGCCATCATGGTCGGCGCCGTGCTCAAGGGCGCGGGGCTGCACGGTCTCGTCTCGGCCGCGGC
>DASYKM010000115.1:0-1532 GCA_035995425.1 Steroidobacteraceae bacterium | reverse complement strand
CGACCGTAGCTGATCTCGCCGTTGTCGATGCGGATGTTGAAGCCGCACTCGGGATTGCTGCACACCCATGCCTTGTACTCGATCGGTGCACCATCCCGCCCGTAGTCGCTCAGCGGAAGCATCGCACCTTTGCCGCACTTTCTGCATTCCGGAAGCGCATTGCTCTCCATGCCGCCACCTCCCCGCGCTGCACCTGCCGATGCGTCAGACCAGCGCCGCCGCGTTCCACGGATATTCGTGCTCGAACGCGCGATCGAAGTTGTAGACGCCGATGAAATCCGCACGATTGTCCGTGGGCTGGCTGATGAGGTAGCCCAGGTCCACGAGGACGAACACGATGTCGCCGATGTCGGAGGTCGCGCGTACGCCCCAATGCTCGAGCACCACCTGCGCCATTACGCCGTACATCTGGAGCGCGAGGTCGCGGCACGAGAACGCGAGCTCACGTCCGGTGATGTGGCGCCGCTCCGTGAGATGCGTTTGCGAGTACTCGAGCGCCTTCAGCACGAAGAGATACGCGTCTTCTTCGAAGCGCGTCTCCTTCGTGCGTATGCGATCCATGATGCCGTCTCGAAAACGCTCCAGAAGCAACAGCACACCCTCCGACTGATCCCGTGCCGCGAGCAGCGTGCTCACGGCATAGGCAACAAGATGAGAAACCGTACCCGGTATTACAACCGGCCGGCGGCCGCCTCGGCCACCGTATACAGCGGGAACGCGTTCGCCAGCTCCTTCACTTCCGCCTTGATCCTGGCGAGCGATGCCGCGTCTTCCGGCGCGGCGAGCGCGCGATCGATGAACTTGGCGATGCGGCCCATCTCCTCTTCCTTCATGCCGCGCGTCGTCACCGCGGGTGTGCCGATGCGAACGCCGCTCGTGACGAACGGAGACTGCGTCTCTTTCGGCACCGTGTTCTTGTTCACGGTGATGCCCGCCTCGCCCAACACCTTCTCTGCCACCTTCCCCGTCACACCCTTGTTACGGAGATCGACGAGCATGAGGTGATTATCGGTTCCACCCGATACAATCTGAAATCCGAGCGAGCTTAGGGCCTTGGCGAGGGCCTGCGCGTTCTGAATGATCTGTCCGCAGTACACTTTGAAGTCCGGCTGCAGCGCCTCGCGAAACGAGACGGCCTTGGCTGCGATCACGTGCATGAGCGGGCCGCCCTGCGTGCCTGGGAACACGGCCTTGTCGACCGCCTTCGCATGCTCGGCCTTGCAGAGGATCATGCCGCCACGCGGACCGCGCAGCGTCTTGTGCGTGGTCGTCGTGACGACATCCGCCAGCGGCACCGGCGACGGATGAAAACCCGTGGCCACCAATCCGGCGAAGTGGGCCATGTCGACCATGAACAGCGCGCCGATTTCCTTTGCCACTTCGGCGAACGGAGCGAAGTCGATGATGCGCGCGTACGCGCTCGCGCCGGCGATGATCATCTTCGGCCGTTCCTTGCGCGCGATCTCCTGCATGCGGCCGTAGTCGATGATGCCGCTGTCGTTCACGCCGTAGTGCAGCGCGCGATAGATGAG
>DASYKM010000114.1:0-3101 GCA_035995425.1 Steroidobacteraceae bacterium | reverse complement strand
GCGCGGCAACAGCGGCACCTATTCGCCGGCGCTCGGCGCGCAATTCGAAGGCACGCAGTTCGAGCTGCCGGAGCGCAACGCGCGCGGCGCCGCGCGCAGCATGCAGGTCGGCGAGGACGGCAAGATCACGCTCGAGGACGTGTCGTTCAGCACCTGCCCGGTAACCGACATGGCCTGGCAGATGAAGTCGAGCCGCATCGTGCTCGACACGCGCGCGCGCAACGGCACCGGGCGCGGCACCAGCGTCGAATTCAAGGACGTGCCCATCGTCTATCTACCCTGGATCAGCTTTCCCATCGGGCCGCAGCGCAAGAGCGGCTTCCTGTTTCCGAACATCGGCGGCTCCTCGCGCAACGGCCTGCAGGTCGAGGCGCCCTACTACTGGAACATCCGGCCGAATGTCGATTTCACGGCGCAGCCGATCTACTACGGCAAGCGCGGCGTGGATCTCGGCGGCGAGCTGCGCTTCCTCACCGAGCGGCAACGCGGCTCGCTGACCTTCAACTATCTACCCGGCGACGAGATCGCGGATCGCGATCGCAGCCGCCTGCAGCTCAAGCACGTCGCCGAGCTGCCCGGCGACTGGCGTTTTCGCATCGACGCCACCGACGTCAGCGACAGCAACTACTTCGAGGATTTCGCGCAGGGGCCCGAGGGCACCAGCGTGCCGTTCACCGAGCGGCTCGCCGAAGCCACCTATCGCGACGAACACTGGAACGTGCGCGCCCAGATACAGGATTTCCAGACCATCGACGAGGATCTTGCCGATACGGACCGTCCCTACGCGCGCACTCCGCGCGTGCTCGCGTCGGGGGACTGGAATCTCGGGCTCGGCGGCGTCGACTACGGCTTCGACGCCGAATTCGTGAACTTCGAGCGCAGTCTCGGCGTGACCGGCTGGCGCCTGGACGTGGCGCCACGCGCCGGGTTCGACTGGTCGGCGCCGGGATTTTTCGTGCGCCCCTCGGCCGGCTTCCGCTACACGCAATATTCGCTCAACGACAACGCGCCGGGCACCGCCGATACGCCCACCCGCTCGCTGCCGTTTGCTTCACTCGATGCCGGGCTGGTGTTCGAACGCGATGCCGGCTCGCATGGCCAGCGGCGCGTGACGCTCGAACCGCGCGCGCTGTACCTCTATACGCCCTATCGCAATCAGGACGAGCTGCCGCTGTTCGACACCGGACTGCCGGACCTCAATCTCGTGCAACTGTTTCGTTCCAATCGCTACGTAGGCGCGGACCGCGTCAATGACGCCAACCAGATGGCGTTCGGCCTCACCAGCCGGCTGTTCAATGCACAGAGTGGCGCGCAGTACCTCGCCGCGAGCGTCGGCCAGATCTACTACTTCGAGAAGCCGCGCGTGGTGTTGCCGGATGAGCCGGTGGCGACGCGCGACACGTCGGACTTCGTCGCGCAGGTATCGCTCTCGGCGTACAAGAACTGGAATGTCGAAGCGGGCCTGCAATGGAATCCCGAAGACAGGCGCAGTGAACGCTCGCAATTCCGCCTGCAGTATCGTCCCGACGGCGAGCGCGTCTTGAACCTCGCCTATCGCTTGCAGCGCGATCGCCTCGAACAGGCCGAAGTGTCCGGCGCCTGGCCCATCGGCAAGCGCTGGAATGCCTACGGCCGCGCGGTATACAGCCTGCGCGACAACTCCATACTCGAGCGCTTCGCGGGCTTCGAGTACCGGGCCTGCTGCTGGCGTCTGCGCGCGGTGGCGCGCCGCTACATCTCCAGCCGCGAGGGCACCCAGGAGACCGGCTTCTACCTGCAGCTGGAACTGAACGGCCTAGCCAGTGTCGGAAACTCCGACGCTTTCCTGGAACACACAATTCGGGGATACTCGCCGGAAACTAACGTCCGGTGAAAAACAACTACATGATTTCAAAAGCATTTCTGCGTTCCTCGTTGATGGTCTTGGCGTGCATCGCCGCCATCCCAGCGTTCGCGCAAACACGCGAAGCCTCGAGCTCCGGCGTCCTTCTCGATCGCGTCGCCGCCACCGTCAACGAAGGCGTGGTGTTGTCGAGCGAGCTCGATGAACAAATGCTCTCGATCTCCGAGCGCCTGCGCTCGCAGAAGCTCGAACTGCCGCCGCAAAACGTGCTGCGCCAGCAGGTGCTCGATCGGCTGGTACTGCAGGAACTGCAGATGCAGCGTGCCAATCGCGCCGGCATCAAGGTCTCCGACGAAACCCTCAACAACGCGCTTCGCGACGTGGCCGAGCAGAACAAAATCGCGCTCGCCGATCTTCCGGCGGCGCTCGCGAGCCAGGGCATCGACTACGGCAGCTATCGCGAAGGACTGCGCAAAGAGCTGGCCATGCAGATCCTGCGTCAGCGCGACGTCATCGCGCGCATCAACGTGAGCCCGCGCGAGATCGACCAGTTCCTCGAACGGCAGAAGAAAATGCCGTCGGACTCGAACGAGTACAACGTGTCGCACATCCTCGTGGCCGTGCCGCAGGCAGCGACGCCCGATCAGCTCGACGAAGTCACGAAGAAGGCCGACGAGGTCTATCAGAAGGCCACCAGCGGTGAAGATTTCGGACGCCTGGCGGTCGCCTACTCCAACGCGACGACCGCGCTCGAAGGCGGATCGCTCGGCTGGCGCAAGGGCTCGGAACTTCCCACGTTCCTCGCCGAGGTGATCGCCGGCATGAAAGCGGGCGACGTCACCAAGCCCATCCGCACGCCGTCCGGCTTCCACATCGCCAAGCTCAATGAGGTGCGCGGCAACGCGCAGACCATCGTGAACCAGGTGCACGCGCGGCACATCCTCATCAAGCCCAACGAGCTGCAGGACGACGCCACCGTGCAGCAGAAGCTGGTGTCGATCCGCGACCGCATCCTCAACAAGGGCGAGAACTTCACCGCGGTCGCCTCGGTGGTTTCGGAAGATCCGGGTTCGGCCGCCGAAGGCGGCGACCTCGGCTGGGCCGGTCCCGGCACCTACGTGCCGGAATTCGAAAAGCAGCTCGCGCAGCTGCAGCCGGATGAAATCAGCCAGCCCTTCCGCACGCAGTTCGGCTGGCACATCATCCAGTTGTTAGGCCGGCGCCAGTTCGACAACACCAACGACGTCATCCGCCAGAA